>JANOXU010000035.1:0-47549 GCA_031418595.1 Burkholderiales bacterium | reverse complement strand
CACTGCCTGGGGCCTGCTACCCGGCGCACCGACGCCTACCGGGACGGGACTCTCACCCGTTGGACTGGCGCAGCATGCAGCAGCACTACCTTCCCCCTGCGGGTTCAGTCGAGCCTTTGCTTCGTGACGCACCATGCGGGCGATTTTCGGCCTGATGCGGCAACCGGCGCGGCAGGGCAAACGCGGGGCTGGCATGCGGGGTGCGGCCCATAAACTCGCCGCACTCAACGGATGTGAAGGCAAGCATCAATGGCGGCCTACCTGGTGCGGCGGCTTTGGCAAATGATCCCCACGCTCATCGGCGTGGTGCTGCTGGTGTTCGTGCTGTTCAAGTTCTTCGGCGGCGACCCGGCCGAGATTCTGGGCGGCCTGAATGCCACGCAGGAGCAGGTGAACGCCATCCGCCAGCAGCTCGGCCTGAACGAGCCCTGGTATGTGCAACTGTGGATCTTCGTCAAACAGATCCTCAGCTTTGATTGGGGCAAGAGCTGGGCCACGAATGAATCGGTGGCCAGCCTGTTCGCCAGCCGCCTGCCGGCCACGCTGACGGTGATGATCCCGATTCTGCTGCTCGACACGCTGCTGGCGATTCCCTTCGCGCTGTTCGTGGCCTATGTGCGCGGCTCGCTGACCGACCGTTCCATCATGGTGCTGACCACGGTGGCCCTGTCGATCAGCTTCCTGGTCTACATCATCGTGGGCCAGTACGTCTTCGGCTTCCAGCTCGGCTGGTTCCCGGTGCAGGGCTGGAGCGATTCAACCTTAACGAATCTGACGACTTACGTGCCGCTGCCGGTGTTGCTGGCGGTGATGGTGGGCGTGGCACCGCAGATGCGGCTGTACCGCAGCTTCTTCTTGGACGAGATCGGCCAGGATTACGTGCGCACCGCGCGTGCCAAGGGCCTGCTCGAACGCACGGTGCTGCTCAAGCATGTGCTGCGCAACGCGATGATCCCCATCCTCACCAACGTGGGCCTGGCGCTGCCGGGCATCTTCGTGGGCTCGTTCCTGATCGAAGTGTTCTTCAGCATCCCCGGCCTGGGCCGCGAGGTGCTGCTGGCGGTTAACCGAAGTGATTACCCGGTGATCCAGGCGGTGACGATCTACATCGCCGTGCTCACCATGTTCATCAACCTGGCCACCGATATTCTTTACAAGATGGTCGATCCGCGGGTGGTGCTGAAATGACGCCGCCGCACGTCGAAGCCGCGGGCCCGAGCGCTGGGCAGACCCAAGCCAGGCGCGACCCCCTCGGGGGGGGGTCTGCTGCCGTACCCGGCAACAGGGGGGCGACATTCCAACATTCGCAAGGCGTTTGGCACGCCGCCTGGCGGCGCTACCGCAAAGACCGCGTCGGCATGGCTGCACTGGCTATCGTGCTGGCGTTTCTGGTGCTGATCACGCTGTCGCTGACCAAGGTGGTGGCCAGCAACTGGCAGCGCGAAGTGGGCGTGCCCAGCGCGCCGCCCACCTTCCTGGGCCCACGCCCGCCCGAGGCGCTGGGCGTGATCGAATTGCCCAAAGGCCCGAATGCCGACTTGAGCGACATCGACCCGCTGGCGCCGCGCTACAAGGAATGGGAAGAGCGCGCCTCGAAGATGAAAACGGCCGAAGTGGTGAAAGCGCAGACCCTGCCGCTGGGCGCCGACCGCTTGGGTCGCGACATCTTGGACAAGGTGATTCAAGGCACCCAGGTTTCCGTGTTCGTGGGCGTGCTGGCCGCCTTGCTGGCCACGCTGCTGGGCACCGTGCTCGGCGCGCTGTCGGGCTACTTCGGCGGAAAACTCGGTGACTTTCTTGAATGGTTGTACACGGTGTTCACCTCGATCCCCGACATCCTGCTCATCTTCACGTTAGCGGCCGTGTTGAACCGCGCTGACGCGGTGATTCCGCGTGGCATCTGGACAATCGTCATCATCCTGGGGCTGGTGGGCTGGACGGGTTTGTACCGGCAAGTGCGGGCTGAATTCATGAAGCACCGCAGCCGCGAATACGTGCGCGCCGCTGAAGCCATCGGCGCCTCCACCTCATCGCGCATGTTCCGCCACATCTTGCCCAACGTGAGCCATGTGGTGCTGGTGCGCATGAGCCTGCTGGTGGTGGGTTTCATCAAGAGCGAGGTGATCCTGTCTTACCTGGGCCTGGGCGTGCCGGTGGACCAGGTGAGCTGGGGCACCATGCTGGCCGAGGCGCAAAGTGAATTGATCCTGGGTTACTGGTGGCAGCTCGCCGCGGCCACTTTGTTCATGGCCATTTTCGTGACGGCGTTTTCGCTCATGGCCGATGCTTGGCGCGACGCGCTCGACCCGAAGTTACGGGGGCTTGAATGACCATGTTGTTGAGCATTCAGGACCTGCGTGTGGCCTTTCGCATGGGCCGGGTTGATGGCCAGATGCAAATGGCGCAAGCAGTGGGCCGGGCTGATGCGGGGATCAGCTTCGACATCCCTGAAAACTCAACCGTCGCGCTGGTGGGCGAATCGGGTTCCGGCAAGAGCGTGACGGCCATGTCGATCGTTAACCTGCTGCCTGAAAACGCGCAGCGCCAAGGCCGCGTGCTGTACCAGGGCCGCGACCTGCTGCAAGCCAGTGGCGACGATTTGCGCGCCCTGCGCGGCAAGGAAATCGCCTGCGTCTTTCAAGACCCCATGACTTCGCTCAACCCGGTGTTCACGGTCGGCCACCAGGTGTGCGAGCCCCTCATCCGCCATTTAGGCTTGGGGCCGCGCGCGGCCATGGTTCGGGCCGAAGCCCTGTTGGTCGAAGTGGGCATGCCCGAGCCCAAGCGCCGGCTCAACGCCTACCCGCACGAGCTTTCAGGCGGCCAGCAGCAGCGCGTGATGATCGCCATGGCCCTGGCCTGCGAGCCCAAGTTGCTGATCGCCGACGAGCCCACCACGGCACTTGATGTGACCATCCAGCGCCAGATTCTGGAACTGCTGGGCAGCCTGAAGCAACGCCACCGCATGAGCCTGCTGTTCATCAGCCACGACCTGGGCGTGGTGGGCGAAATTGCCGACCATGTGGTGGTGATGCGCAACGGCCTGGTGCGCGAGCAAGGCAGCACGGCACGCATCTTCGAAGCCCCGCAAGACGCCTACACCCGCGCCCTGCTGGCCTGCCGGCCCAGCCTGCAAGGCAACCCGGCGCGGCTGATGGTGATCGACGAACACATCGGCGGCGCTGCCCACGACGCCGCCACGCCGCAGGCCAAGCCGAAGGACGCACAGGCGCCGGTGGTGCTGGAAGTGCGCTCGCTGGCCAAGAGCTTTTTTCTGCGCCAGGGCGTGTTCGGCAAGCGCGAGTTCAAGGCCGTGCACAACGTGAGCTTTCAGTTGAAACGCGGCCACACCCTGGGCGTGGTGGGGGAGTCGGGCTCGGGCAAGACGACCATGGGCTTGACCCTGCTGCGCCTGCACGAGCCCACCGCGGGCGAAGTGATCTTCGATGGCCAGAACTTGCTCACCTTGAGCGAGCAAGAGCGCCAGGTGATGCGCCGGCGCATCCAGATCGTGTTCCAGAACCCCTATGCCTCGCTGAACCCGCGCTTCACCATTGGCCAAACGCTGATCGAGCCGATGACCATTCACCGCATCGGCGCCACGCAAAACGAGCGCGAAGACCGCGCGCGCGCGTTGCTGCACAAGGTGGGGCTCGACGGCAGCGCCTTCGGCAAGTATCCGCATGAGTTTTCCGGCGGCCAGCGCCAGCGCGTGGCCATTGCGCGCTGCCTGACGCTGAACCCCGAGGTGCTGGTGCTGGATGAAGCGGTGTCGGCGCTGGATGTGTCGGTGCAAGCCCAGGTGCTGAACCTGCTGCGCGACCTGCAAGACGAGTTCGGCCTGAGCTATGTCTTCATCAGCCACGACCTGGCCGTGGTGCGCTTCATCAGCGACGAGGTGCTGGTGATGAAAGACGGCGTGGTGGTGGAGCAAGCCGCCACGGCTGAACTGCTGGCCGCGCCGAAACAGGAATACACGCAGCGGCTGCTGGCGGCCATTCCGCGCGGGTACCGCGCGGCCGCCTGATTCAACGCGCGGGCACCGTGCCGCCGCCTGATTCAACGCGCGGGTACCGCGCGGCCGCCTGATTCAGCGCGCGGGCAGCGAGCGCCCGGCCGGCTCACTGCTGGCCACGACCAACCGCTCGTCCACCCAGCGCAGCAGGTCGTCCCACATCATCCGCACATCTGAATCGTTAGGTATGCGCGTCGCGTGCGGCAGCTCCAGGGTGACCACCGGAACGCCCAGGTTCAAGCCGCCGTAGGCGCCGAGCGAGCCGGGAAACACGCCCACGCGGTCGAGGAACAGGCGGCCCAGTTTTTGCGGTGGCAGGTGCGGGCCGTCGAAATCGAGCACGGCATAGGGGGCGTGGATGCTGACGATGAGGTCCGGTTTCCATTGCTCGATGGTCTCCACGATGAAGCGCGTTTCAGGCTCGGACTTGGCCTGCGGCCCGGGCCAGCGCCGCGGGTCGCGCTGGGTGCGCTGCACCCAGTGGCTCTGCGCTTGCTGGGCCCAGCCTTGCGTGGGAAAGTTGCGGTTCAAGTCCACACTTCGCGCATTGGTGCGCGAGGGTTTGGTCTTGAGCAAGCCGTCTGGGTTCACCACCGGCACGAAGCGCCAGTTCACCGCAGCAGGGTTCTCCACGGCCAGGTTGAGCCAACGAAATGCCAGGGTGGCAGACGACATCTCGTCGCCATGAATGCCGCCCAGCACCAGCACTTTCAGCGCCGGCTTGGCCGGGGTATCGAGCAGATCTTCGACCACGGCGGGCAGCACGTCGCGCTGGTACAGCGGCACGCCGTTGACCGAGCGCGCGCCCGATGCGCCCAATGCCGCGGCCTCGCATTGCTCTTGCGTCAGGTCGGCCAGCTTCTTGGCCAGTTCGCGGCAACCCGGCTCGGGCGCCGCATGTGCCGGTGAAACCAGGGCCAGGGTGAGCAACAGCGGGCAGAGTCTTCGAATCAGCATGGTGAGCGCGGGCTTTCGGGCGATGTCAGGCCAGCCAGCAGTCTAGGCAGCATGGTTGTCCTGCGCGGCCTTGATAACCGCAGCGTTTGCCCACCACATCGCCGCACTGCTGCGCCCCATTGGCACAGACCGGCCGCAAGCGCCCGGGTGTCCTGCGCCAGCGCATGTTAGCGCTGCGCCGGTGCAGCCGTGCAACCGCGAATCAGCTCCCAGGCTCTGCTCAGGCCTCGTCCCAGATCACCGGCTTGCGCGAGCCCACCCAGCGCTCGTAGCTGCGCGCGTACTTGTCTTCGATCTTGTTGCGCTTGACCTTGAAGGTGGGCGTGATGAGATCGTTTTCGACCGTCCAGGCTTCGGTGGTGACGACCAGGCAGTCGAGCTGCTCGTGCGGGTCGAGACCGGCGTTGATGGCCTGCATGTGCGCGGCCAGCGACGCTTCGATTTCACTGCGCCCGCTCGCCGTGGCGGCCTGCTTGGCACCTTCGGGATTGAGCATCACCAGGCCCAGCGGTTGGCCCAGGTTGGCGCCGGTGACGCAGCAGGCCTCGACGGCCGGGTGCATGACCAGCTTGTCTTCGATTGGCGCCGGCGCCACGTACTTGCCTTTGCCGGTTTTGAACAGGTCTTTGACCCGGCCCGTGATCTTCAGGTTGTTTTCGGCGTCGATCGTGCCCTTGTCGCCGGTGTGCAGCCAGCCGTCTTCGGTGAAGGCCGCACGGGTGAGTTCGGGCTCCTTGTAGTAGCCCAGCATCAGGCCGCCGCTTTTCATCTGCACCTCGCCGTTGGCGGGGTCGATGCGGTGCTGCACGCCCACATAGGGTGGGCCCACGGTGCCTGGGCGCGGCTGGCCCAGCAAGGTGCCGTGCGAAATGGCGCAGTTCTCGGTCATGCCATAGCCTTCAACGATGTCCAACCCCAGGCGGCCGTACCAGCGCAGCAACTCGGGCGGCATGGGCGCGGCGCCACCGGCGGCAATCACGCATTGATCCAGGCCCAGCGCGGTGAGGATCTTCTTGCGCACGATGCCGCGCAGGATGGGAATCTTCAACAGGCGGTTGAGCTTCTCGGCCGGCATCTTGGCCTGCACGCCTTGCTGGA
The DNA here is from genome assembly GCA_031418595.1 of Burkholderiales bacterium. Classification (GTDB taxonomy): domain Bacteria; phylum Pseudomonadota; class Gammaproteobacteria; order Burkholderiales; family Burkholderiaceae_C; genus Rubrivivax. The sequence continues at coordinate 41,479 of JANOXU010000035.1, read as the reverse complement.
ACTTCACCCACAGCCGCGGCACCGAGAAGAACACGGTGGGCTTGGCGCGCACCATGTCGGCGTTGAAGGTTTCGAGTGACTCGGCAAAGTACACATGCATGCCCGATGCCAGGACGCCAAACTCGGCCAGCGCACGCTCGGCCACGTGCGACAGCGGCAAGTAGCTCAAGAAGCGTGCATTGGGGTTGATGGCGTCAACCCGGCTGATGGCGGTGGTGATGCTCCAGGCAAAGGTGCCCAGGCTGTGCATCACGCCCTTGGGCATGCCGGTGGTACCCGAGGTGTACATGATGGTGGCCAGCTCGTCGGCGTTGCGCACCGGGTTGCCCTGCAGCGGCGCGGTACGCGCCACGATGTCGGCCCACTGCGGGTATTCGTTGGCCGGAGCCAGCGGCATGCCGATGCACGGCAGACCGGCCGGGATGCCGGGCTTCATGCCGGCCCAGCCGTCCAGCTTGCCCACGAACAGCAGCTTGGCCTCGCTGTGGCTGAGGATCTGGCGAATGGTGTCTGCCGCCAAGGTGGGGTACAGCGGCACCGACACATAGCCGGCGACCCAGATGGCCCAGTCGGCCATCATCCACCAGGCGGTATTCTTGGAAATCAGCGCCACCTTGTCGCCGGGCTTCAGGCCCAGGCTTTGCAGGTGGGCGGCGATGCGGCGCACTTCGCCCACCACCTGGCCCCAGGTGAAGTCGCGCACCACACCACCGCCCATGGGCTGGGTGAAGACGACGCGATCAGGCGCTGTTTTTTCCCAGTGGTACAGGCGTTGCAGGGCCAGCGTGTCGTCGGCGATGGTTGAGGGCATGGGCAGGTCTCCTGGGCACCTGGCGCGGCCACAGCGGGCGCGCCTTCGAGCCACCAAGGCTAGCCAATGCGCCGCGCGTCCAACAGCGCGGACTACCCGAATGCGGCGCGGAAACGAACGGCGCGTTCAGGCCGCTTCGCGCGCGATCGCTTCTTGCAGCTGTTCCTGCATGCGCCGCACGCTGCGCAGCGCCAGCGTGGGTTCGATGCGGCCGTGCGTGGCGATCGCCGGGATCTTGTCTTCCAGCGTGTCGGGCTCATCGAGCATGAGCTGCACCATCATCGACATGGCCAGCACCTGCGGGCGTTCAAGTGCCGGGTCGATCTGCCCGCTGGCCTGCGCCGGCACATGGTGGCGCACGCTGGCCACCGCGGCCGGGCCCACGCCCCAGCTTTCGCACAGCGCAGCAGCCAGGGCGTCGTGGCTGACGCCAAAAGCGGCGTGCTCCTGCTCGGCCAGTTCGGTGTCGCTGGCCGCACCGCGCAGCAAGGGCCGGTAGGTGGCGGCGGCATGGCGAAACAGCACCGCCTTGCCGCACTCCTCAAACAGCCCGGCGGAGTGCGCGGCCCAGGAGTCCTGCGACAACTGCGAGGCCAGCCGACCCATCAGCAAGCCGCGCACGGCGGCGCGTTGCCAAATCGGCTCCAGCTCGGCCGCGGGTGGAAACGCCGCGCGCAGGCCCAGCTCGAAGGTGATGCCCGCCACCTCGCGCATGCCCAGGTAGGTGATGGCTTGCTGCACGCTTTGCACGCGCCCGCGCAGGCCGTACAGCGACGAGTTCACGGCCTTGAGCACCGCCGCAGCCAAGGCCATGTCGGCCTCGATCAGGTGGGTGGCGGCTTGCAGGTTCATGTCTTCTTCGGCCATCAACAACGACAACCTGACCAGCGACTCGGGCTTGGCGGGGATGTCGATCTGCAAGTTGCGAAGTTCGGGGTCAACCGGCATGGGGCACGCTCGCGAAACGGGTGGCGAAGGCCGCGATGCTCGCAGTGTGGCTGGTGCGCTAAGGCAGAAAAAAGGGCGCCTTTTCGTGCCAGGCGCCCTTCAGGTGCGGCTTGGCGCCAGGGGTGGCGGCGCTGCCGATGGTTTTTTGCGTGAATACGTTCTTGTTGACGCCCAGCGTTTGTCTCCTACCGGCCCCCGCCCGACCAGCGCCCGGGCCACGACCAGCCTGGGCGGCACCGGCCGCGAGAGCGCGAACTTTAGGCATGCGCCCAGGCAAACTCATCCGGACTTTCCCGGCGCACCAAGAATTCAGGGTTAGCCCGAAGGCACCAAAACAACACTCGGCTGCGACAGGCTTTGAACCCATTAGGCAACCCGTTCAATAATCAGCCAGCTATGTCTGGTGGCACAGCCTTCGCCTGAATGGTTCTCGCTGGGTTCAAGCTCCACATGGTCTTTCTTGAACTTGTTTATTGATTGAGGGCTCCCCCGTGGGAAACAAACTGTACGTAGGCAACTTGGCCTATTCCGTGCGCGACGAAACGCTCCAACAGGCGTTCGCGCCCTTTGGCACCGTGACATCCGCGAAGGTCATGATGGACCGTGAAACCGGTCGCTCGAAGGGCTTCGGCTTTGTCGAGATGGGCTCCGATGCCGAGGCCCAAGCGGCCGTCAACGGCATGAACGGCCAGGCCATTGATGGCCGCGCGGTCGTCGTCAACGAGGCCCGCCCGCGCGAAGAGCGCCCGGGTGGCTTTGGCGGCGGTGGTGGTGGCGGTGGCCGCAGTGGTGGTGGCGGTGGTTATGGCGGCGGCGGCGGCAGCAGCGGCGGCGGCGGCGGTGGTGCCGGCGGCGGCGGTGGCCGCAGCCCCTACGGCAGTGGCGGTGGCGGCGGTGGCCGTAGCCCCTATGGCAGCGGCGGTGGTGGTGGTGGTGGCCGCAGCGGCGGCGGCGGCGGCTATGGTGGCGGCGGCGGCGGCGGCAGCCGCGGCGGCTATTGAGCCATCCGCACTGAGGGGCCTGTGCGCAGCGCGGCTCCTCGGGTCTGAAGCAAATGGCCACGCCACAGTGCTTGCAGGCCCTTTGAATTGACCGTCACGAGCCTTGCGGGGCTCGTACCGACGAAAGGCGCGGCCGCTTGGGCGCGCCTTTTTTCATGCTGCGTGTGATTGCTGTGGGCTATTGCCCTTGCCGGCGTTTGCGCCCGCGGCCCTGCACCGCACGATCGAACAGGCCGTTGGGCAACACACGCAACAGGCGCACCACCCACGCCATCTGCCAGGGAATGACGCGGTAGCTGTCGCCCTTCATGATGGCCGCATGGGCGCGCTCTGCGAACGCCGCCGCCGGCATCAAGAAGGGCATGGCATAACGGTTGCCTCGCGTCAGCGGCGTGTCCACATAACCCGGCAGCAGCGTCACCACGCTCACGCCCGAGCCGCGGCACTCGGTGCGCAGGCTTTCGCAGTAGCTGATGGCCGCGGCCTTGCTGGCGCAGTAGGCGCCATGCCCGGGCAGGCCGCGAATGCCCGCCACGCTGGCCACGCCCACCAGCGTGCCGCTGCCGCGCGCGCGCATGGCACGCAGGAACGGTTGGAAGGTGGCCGCCATGCCCACGTTGTTGGTCAGGAAGGTGTGGCGCATCACCTCCAAGTCGGCGAAGTCTTCGGTGTCCATGCCCACGCTGATGCCGGCATTGGCCACCACGATGTCGGGCAGGCCCTGCTGTTCGATGCATGCGGCCGCGGCCGCGCTGATGCTGGCCGGCTCGCTCACATCAGCGGCGTAGCCGCACGCCTGCGCGGGGCCGATGCCCTGGGCGTGCAGCCAGTCGTCGATCGCTTCGCGCCGCCGCGCCACCAGGGCCAGGCGGGCGCCGCCGCGCGCGAAGCGTTCAGCCAGCGCCTGGCCGATGCCGCTGGAGGCACCGGTGATGAACACCAGCGGCGCGGTCATGATGGTCAGCCCTTGCGCGCCGGCGCCGCAAAGACGGCGCGCATGCGGCCTTTGAGTTCAAGCAAGCGGGCAAGGTGGTCGTACTCCAGGCCATCGGCCTGGATGCGGCTGGCGCCTTGCACCACCGTCACTGGCAAGTGCGAGCGCAAACGCTCGGTGTCCAAGAACGCGTGCAGGAACTCGCCCTGGATCTGCAGCGGGCGCCCCGTGGCGTCACGACTGTCGACCTGTGCGCCGCCCAGCAATTGCACTTGCGTGCCGTCGCCATTGCTCACGGCGCGTCTGGCGTGGGCCAGCGTCACCCGCCCACCAGGCGCAACGGAGCGGATGCGCACGGCGTCGATCTCGATGCGGTCGGTGTCGGGAAAGTGGCGCATCTGCTCGCCTTCAATGCGCAGCTTCAATTGCCCGGAAGCATCGAAACGCTCCACGGCAAAGCGACTCATGGTGTAGTCGGGCTCGGTGCGCAGGGCCGCGTCTTCGCTCGCCGGTGCCGCGCCCGGGCTGTGCTTGACCAGCCACCAGCTGCCCAAAGCGAGCAAGGCCATGGTCAGCAGCGGCAGCGCATTACTCACCCCGCTGCGCAGCCTTTGGTGCCAGGGCGGACGGGCGCGGCGCTGGCCTGGCACCGGCCCCAGGCTGATCGGCACCTCGGGCAGGTCGGGCAGGTGCAGTTCAACGGCCATCAGGCGGGGCCATCCAGGGTGCGCAACTGCCCTTGCAGCAGCGCGGCGTACCGCCCGCTGGCCAGCAACAGCAGGTCGCAAAACTCGCGCGCCGCGCCATGGCCGCCGCGCTCGTGCGTGACATGATGGGCCAGGGCCTTGGCCTCGGCGTGGGCGTTGGCCGGGGCACAGGCCAGGGCGGCACGCGCCAGCAGAGGCAGGTCGGGCCAGTCGTCGCCCATGGCGGCGGCTTCATCCCAGCCGCAGCCCAGTTGCGTCAGCATGTCCTGTGCAGCGGCCAGTTTGTCGGCCACGCCATAGCGGGCATGCGCCAGGCCGAGATCGTGCATGCGTTTGCGCACGGCGGGCGAGTCGCGGCCGGTGATGACCAGCGGCGTGATGCCGGCTTGCACCAGCAGTTTGAGGCCCTGGCCGTCGAGCGTGGAAAAGGCCTTGAAGACTTCGCCGGCCTCGCTGATGTACACGCGGCCATCGGTGAGCACGCCGTCGACATCGAAGAACGCGCAGCGCAAGCCCAGGTTCGGGCCCTGCGCGCGCAGCAGCAGCTCGGGCGAGAAGTGCGGTGCCGCGGGCGTGTCCGCATGGCCCATCAGATGACCTTGGCACGCATCAAGTCGTTGCTGTTGAGCGCACCCACCAGCCGCTGCGCCGCATCAACCACCAGCACGCTGGTGATGCGATGCTGCTCCATCACGGCAGCGGCCTCCACCGCCAGCGCGTCGGCGCGAACCAGCCTGGGGCTGCAGTGCATCACCTCGCCGGCGCGCAGGGCCAGCAGGTCGGCGCCGCGCTCGATCAGGCGGCGCAGATCGCCGTCGGTGAAGATGCCCAGCACCAGCTCATCCGCACTCACCACGGCGGTGAAGCCCAGGCCCTTGCGGCTCATTTCGCGCAGCATGTCGGGCAAGGCGGCGTCGGCGCTGACGCGGGGCACTGCATCGCCGCTGCGCATCAGGTCGTGCACATGCATCAGCAGCTTGCGGCCCAGGCTGCCGCCGGGGTGCGAGCGCGCGAAGTCGTCTTCACGAAAGCCGCGCGCATCGAGCAGCGCCACCGCCAGCGCGTCGCCCAGCGCCATTTGCGCCGTGGTGCTGGCCGTGGGCGCCAGGTTCAACGGGCAGGCCTCTTGTTCGACGGCGCTGTTGAGCACGGCGTCGGCATGCCGGGCCAGAGTGGAGTCAGGCCCGCCGGTCATGGCCACCAGCGTGACGCCGATGCGACGGATGGCCGGCAAGATGGCCGCCAGCTCGTCGCTTTCGCCGCTGTTGGAAATGGCCAGCACCACGTCACCCGGCATCACCATGCCCAGGTCGCCATGGCTGGCCTCGCCAGGGTGGACAAAGAACGCGGGCGTGCCGGTGGAAGCCAGCGTGGCGGCGATCTTGCGGCCCACATGGCCGCTCTTGCCCATGCCCATCACGATCACCCGGCCGCGGCATTCGAGCATGGCGCACAGCGCCGCGATGAAGCCGCCATCGACCCGCTGCGCCAACGTCAACAACGCCTGAGCCTCGATCTCGATGGTGCGTGCGGCCAGTGCCGCGGCGCGTTGCGCATCGAAGGCAGGCGCGGGCTTCAGCACGGTTGGGCGTCGCATAGCATCACCCGATTCTAGGAGCGCACTGCGCCGCGGAGCGGGCTTGGCCACCACCCTCGAACTCGTCTTGCTGTACCTGGTTGCCGCCGTGGCCGGGGTCGTGGTCTGCCGCCTGCTGCGCCTGCCGCCGACGCTGGGTTACCTGCTGGTGGGCGTGTTGATCGGCCCCAATGCCCTGGCACTGGCGCGCGACTCGGCCGGCGTGGTGCACCTGGCCGAGTTCGGCGTGGTGTTCCTGATGTTCGCCATCGGCCTCGAATTCAACCTGCCCAAGTTGCGCAGCATGCGCACCCAGGTCTTCGGCCTGGGGCTGCTGCAGGTGACGCTGACCATGCTGGGCGCCGTGCTGGGCAACGTCATGCTGGCCTGGGCCTTCCACGCCGCTGGCAAGCCTTGGGATCTGGGCTGGCAGGGCGCGCTGGTGCTGGGCGGCGCCATGGCCATGAGCAGCACGGCCATCTTGGTCAAACTGATGTCCGAACGGCTGGAGCTGGAAAGCGAACATGGCCGCCGCGTGATGGGCGTGCTGCTGTTCCAAGACCTGGCCGTGGTGCCGCTGCTGGTGTTGATCCCGGCGCTGAATTCCAGCGGCGCCGACCTGGCGCGCTCGCTCGGCGTGGCCGCGGTGAAGGCCACCTTGGTGCTGACGCTGCTGCTGGTGGGCGGCCAGCGCCTGATGCGCTGGTGGCTCACGCTGGTGGCGCGGCGCAAGAGCGAAGAGCTGTTCATGCTCAACCTGCTGCTGGTCACGCTGGGCCTGGCCTGGCTCACCGAACAGGCCGGCTTGTCGCTGGCGCTGGGCGCCTTCGTGGCGGGCATGCTGGTGGCCGAAACCGAGTTCAAACATCAGGTTGAAACGGACATCCGGCCGTTCCACGATGTGCTGCTGGGGCTGTTCTTCATCACCGTGGGCATGAAGCTCGATTGGCATGAGCTGTGGGATCACTGGCTGCTGGTGCTGCTGCTCACGGCACTGCCGGTGCTGGCCAAGTTTGCGTTGGTGGCCGCGCTGGCTCGCGCCTTCAAAGCCGCACCCGGCGTGGCGCTGCGCACCGGGCTGTACCTGGCGCAAGCTGGTGAATTCGGCTTCGTGTTGCTCAGCCTGGGCAGTGAACACGGCTTGGTCAGCCCGCGCTGGGGCAGCACCATCCTGGCGGCGATGGTGCTGTCGATGTTGGCCACACCCTTCATCGTGATGGCCAGCAACCGCATCGTCATGCGCCTGTCGGCCAGCGATTGGTTGATGCAGTCGGTGCAGCTCACCAGCATCGCCAAGCGCGCCATCCAGGCGCAGGCCCACGTCATCATCTGCGGCTATGGGCGCAGCGGCCAAAACCTGGCCAGCATCCTGCACCGTGAAGGCATCCCGTACATGGCGCTGGACCTCGACCCCGACCGCGTGCGCCAGGCCGCGGCCGCCGGCCAGAACGTCGTCTTCGGCGACGCCGCGCGGCTGCAAAGCCTGATGGCCGCCGGCTTGGGCCGGGCCAGCGCTGTGGTGGTGAGTTACCCCGACACGCCTTCAGCGCTGAAGATCCTGCACCTGGTGCGCGAGCATGCACCCAAGGTGCCGGTGGTGGTGCGCACCATTGACGACACCGACCTGGAACGCCTGCGCGAAGCCGGCGCCGCCGAAGTGGTGCCCGAGGCGATCGAAGGCTCGCTGATGCTGGCCAGCCACGCCCTGGTGCTGGTGGGGGTGCCCATGCGCCGGGTGATCCACATCACCCGCGACGCGCGCGACGCGCGCTATGGCCTGCTGCGCGGCTACTTCCACGGCGCCGATGACGACACCGTGGGTGAGTTGCAGCAAGCCCGGTTGCTCAGCGTGAGCTTGCCCGGCGGGGCCGCGCTGGCCGGCCGCGACCTGGCCAGCCTGGAGCTGGCGGCGCTGGGCGTGCGGGTGGTGTCGGTGCGCCTGGCATCGGGCCGGGTGCTCGATGCGCCCGGCTCGCTGCTGCTGGCCGGTGGCGACACCTTGGTGCTGTCTGGCTTGCCCGAGGCATTGGCCTTGGCCGAAGAACAGCTGCTGCGCGTGCGTTAACGTTTGAAGACAGGCAACAGGTTCACGCCATCGGCAAGCCGCGCATCAGGTTGATGCGCAGGCGCACGGCCATCACCGCGCCGGCGGCACGCAGCAACTCAAGCGTGGCATGCGGGTCGTATGCGGCCAGCTCTTTGAGCTGCTCGCCTTGCAGCGACCACACCACACAAGGCGTCATGGCTTCAACGTTGGCCATGCGCGGCACTTCGGTAAACAGTGCCGGCTCGCCCACCAAAGAGCCAGGGCGCAGCACCGCGATGCGGTGGCTGCCTGGCGGCCCGCCGGTGACGAAAACCTGCAGGTTGCCCTGCTCCAGGAAGTAGATGACGCGGCGGGTTTCGCCCTGGTGTATCAACAGCTCGCCGGCGCGAACTTCGCGCCGCGACATGTGCGCAGCCAACCATTGCCACTGGGCGGGGCTCAGGGCGCAACGGAACGCGTCTTCGGCGGTCAAGGCCTGGATGGCGTTGACCAAGGCAGTGATGTCCATGCGCGCGTGCTCGGTGGTGGCGGCCGCAGCGTTGCCGATCCCCCATTGGCCGGCAATCTTTTTCTGTTCAACGCGATCTGTTTTCTTGGTCTTCAGCGCTTTTGCGGAGTGATTATCAAAGCGGCGCGCCGGGGCCGGCAAGCCTGATCATGTGGGGGCTGGGGTGACCCCGATACAAGAAGTAGAGAACAGCCCGTAGGCCGCATGAATGCTTGCTCTTTGGCTCTTTCGGGCTGCATGTGTACCCGGGGGTGTACACGCTGGCTACATGTCACCCCTTCGCACGGGGCGCGCCCAGGTTCACACCGACACACGCCGCAACAGCTCACGTTGCCCGCGCAACAGGTCACGCAACTCCTTCTTCAGCTCGCGCAACTTGTGGCGTTCCGCCTTCCACGCGCCGCCCTTGTCACCGTTGCGCGCTGCCTGGGCCTTGCCTTGTGTCGTTCGTGGGCCGGTCGATCGTTCCCATGGTTGCCAGGTGCGGATCAGCGCCGCCTGCCGCGCCCGCCGCTCGGGTGTCCAGCCGTTGCCCATGGCTCGCCTCCAATAGTTCGGTTTGATCGGTCTTTGGAATCGCCGCGTGCGCGCCAGCGCTGGCGCGTACTGTCCGTGAAGCTGCGGCGGCACCGTTGTTCACCTGCTGCTGCCCGCCGTTGTTGATGTTGGCTTGCCGGGCAAAGACCACTGGCGGGTTCTTGATCGTCGCCAGGGTTTCCAGGGTCATGCGGCACTGGTTTTGCGCCTTCAAGGCCATGCGCAAGTACGCCTCCCATTGCTTCAGGTACTCCTGGGTGGTTGCCCGCCGCGCCAGGCTCATAAAGATGGCTTGCAGAGCGTGGGCCTGCCCGTACAGCATCGCCTCGGGCCGCTTCATGTCGCCGGCCCAAACGTCTTCCATGCCGTCTGACAACGCGGCCATGAGCGCGCCCAGGTCTTGCTGGCCCATCGGCTTGGTGTACTCCGTCATCACCAGCGCGGCACTCACACTCGGCTTGAGCGCCATCCTGGCCAGCGCATCCGCCTTGTCCTTTTCCGTCGGGTCTGGAAACTTCGCCTCTATCGGCTTTTTCGATGAAGGCTTTTTCGCCGTCATGGTCTTGCTCGGCTTTGTTGTCATGGCTGATCTCTTTCGTTGCCTCGTTCCGCTTCGGTCAACAGCGCCAGCGCTGCGGCTTCAGCATTGGCCCGCGTCATGCCCCCGTCGAATTCCATGATCGCGGCCCTTTCGTCGAACGCTTCGCGGTCGAAGCCCGCGCTGCACTCGGTGTTGCCTGCAAGGGTGGGGACAAACGGGGACGCCGGGGACACGTTGATTTCATTGGACGCCTCGGTATCGGGTGAAAGGGGACGTGCCGGGGACACTCGGGGACGCAGCGCGCCCACGTCCTCTATGTCCCCGCCAGTCCCCACATTGGCCACGGCGCATGACCGCGCCGCAACCCGCGTGAATGCTTGCGTCCCCACAGTCCCCACTTGTCCCCGCACCGCAAGCGGTGGCCGGTGCGGAATTGGGCGTGCCAACACCGAGAAATCGAGATTCATTCCTCGGCCCCCCACATCCTGCCGGTGAAAACGTACACGCGCGCTGCGGTGCCGATGCCAGGCAAGCGGGGCTTCTGGGTCGCGCGGCCATCGCCGCCCGGCTCAATCCAGCCTCGCGCAATCAAGAGCCTTTCCACCATCTTGGCGTCCAACCCCTTGCACACCTCGGTCTTGAAGGCTTCGGGCAACACCAAAAACTCGCGCACCCCACTCGTGCCGGTGCGATGGAACCCGGCGCGGTTGACGATGCGTTGATCCGCCGTCGCGGCCACGTCCTCGAACCTGCTTGCCCCGTGGGCCTCGAAGAACGCCAGCACCTGAGCCAGCATGTCGCGTTCCTCACGGTTGCCTATGCCGCCGAAACCTTCCAACCACGACGCGAAACACGCCTTCGCCGCGCGTTCGGCTTCGCCCTTGGCCCAGCCGGTCAGCCCGTAGTGGGCCGCCAACTCGCCCGCCACCGCTACCAGGCCGAAGCGCCGGGCCACCCGTTCCACCTGCCCGGCCGCGCCAGCTTGCACCACCTCGGCCACGAATTGCCGGATACCGTCTGCGATGAAATCGGCCAGCAACGCCCGGTGCGCGACAACGTGGCGCAACCAGGCCAGCCCCACAGCACCGTGGTTCAGCGCCGCCGCGTCCTTCACTGCCACCGATAGCGCTGCGCCGCTGGGGTGCCCGTGCAATTCCTCAAAGGCGCCGAAGCCTGCCCCGGCGTCAGCGTCAAAGTCGGCGAGCCTGACTTCCTGCCCCGTGTTTGCTTTGCGCCCAGCCTGGGCCATCAGTGCCGCCAGCGACACTTCGCCAGAACTGAGGAACAGCAGTCGCCAACGTTGCGATGCCCGCGCAGCACCTGTCTGGTTTGCCCGTGCCTTACCCTGGCCATTCGCCAGCATGTAGGCCGCTTCGCCCACCTGCTTCGGGTCACACTGGCTCAGTTCGTCCAGGATGAGGATGCCGTCGTTGTGCAGGGCGGCCAGCCCTTCCAACCCGTTCGCCGTGGCGCGCCACAAGCGCATGTAGGTGTCCGGGTTACCCCACACCGATGCCGCCGCCTTCAGCGCGGTGGACTTGCCGGTAGAAGACTTGCCGCGCAGTTGAAACCCGCCCGAGTCCTCGCCCACGATGCCGGCCAGCGCACCAGCGAAAGCCACTGACACGGCAAACACAAGCCGCGTGTTCCCGGCCGAAAGCGCGCCGACAGAATCCCGCCATTCGTTAACCGTGGCAGCCACAGAAAACGCCGGCTCGATGGTGTGCGCGTTCTGAAACACCACGATTTCGCCCGCGTCGCCAACGGTTTCTGATGGCGTGACGTACACCGCACCGTGCCAGCCCAGCCGCTCCACACAGCGCGCCCGCATGTCCACTGGCGACACCTTGATGTACGCCGCCAGCAGCTCCTTCGCGGCTCGGGTGGTGCCGGTGTGCAGGCCCATGCGCGCCAATTCCTTGCGCACGTCGATGCCGTCACCTTCCAGCAGCTCCAGCGGCATCGCCCACTGGTGGCGCACGGCGTCGTCATCAAACCATTCCAGCAGTCGGCCCCACTCGCCGCTCTTGGCGTCCCTCGTCTTGGCCATCACGCCAAGGGGTGAGCACACCCAGGCCGGCGCCTTTTCATCGCCGTTCTTGTCGTTGCCCGTGAAGAAAACGCCGCGCTCGGTCAGCGTGAACTTGCCGCCGCCGTACTTGCACGTTTTAGGGGCGTCACCCTTCGCGGGGCCGCTCGCTGCTGCGCTCGCTTCGTGTTGGCCAGGCGCAGGCACCACCGGCCCGTCATCCTCGCCTTGCGGCCCGGTTTCATAGCCTTGCAGCGGGTCTTGCAGGCAGGCCAACGCCAGCACATCCGCCGCCGTGGCTAGCGGGTTCGCGGTCAGCCAGTCGGCCGCATCACCCTTGGCTTGCAGGCCCAGTGCGGCCACGTCCAACACCCGCACCGCGCAGCCAAGCTGCAACAGCGCCGCCGCCACGGCCTGCGCATACCTTTGACCAGCTTCGTCGTGGTCAGGCCAGATCAGCACATCGCGCCCGACCAGCGGTTGCCAGTCGGCTTTGGCAGCCGAGTCCGCCGCGCCTGAAGTCGTCACCAGCAGGCCTAATCTGGCCAGCATGTCGGCCTTATGTTCGCCCTCGGTCACGATCACCACGTCATGCCGCCGCGCGGCCAGGTCATGCAGCCGATATAGCGGCTTGCCGTTCGGGTGCTCGGCAGCCGCCGGCTCGCCCAGTACATAGCCGGTGCCGTTCAGCTTCATGGGCCGAATCCACTTGTCGCCTGTAGTCGGGTGCTTCAGGCGAATGCGGTAGTGGTCGAGGTTGCCGGCGCAGTCGGTGTACCGGTGTAGCGCCTCAGGCATGAAGCCCTTGCGCATTGCACCGGCAGAAAGCCGCTGCGCCGCTGCTTGCGGGGTTTCGCGTGCAGCCGTCATCGCACTACCTCCCACGCGCCCAGCGCCTTGGCAGCGTCTATGAAGCGCAGGCCATGGCGCAGCATGTGGAAGGCCAGCACGTCGCCACCGCGTGCGCCACACACCATGCAGCGGAAGGCACCGGTTTCGAAGAACACGCGCAGTGATGGCTTGGTGTCCGGGTGGAACGGGCATAGCGCATTGCGCCAGCCACCGCGGCCCAGCAGCTTGATGCCTTCATTGGCATAGAAGCTGGAAGCGTGCGGTAGATGCTCGCGGTTGAACGCGAAGCGTTGAAAGCTGCCCGGCATGGGGCGCCGTGTTTGCGTTTTCGCCCGCGTGGCGTTCGCGCCGGTCACGGCTAGCCCTTGCGCAGCACGTACACGCCGATGCGATGGCCTTCGCCCGACTCGGTTTCAACACGCCGCCAAGTGGTCAACACGTCGTGGCCCAGCTTCACCAGTTCCAGCTTGCGCGCCCTGGGGTCGTACAGGTCAAGATAGCGCGAGCCCTCGAACGTGGTGCAGTGCCCCAGCGTTTGCAGGGCCTCCAGCAGCCGTGCCCGTTGCGTCGCCGATGCGTCACCGCGATACCGGTCGCGAATGGCGTGCAAAGCCGCGATGCGTTCGGGTGGGGTGGGTTGCAGGGGCGCGGTCATTGCGATGCCCCGCGCGCTGCTTGCAGCTTGGCCACCAACAGCTTGATGTCATTGTCGGTCTTGCCGGCAATGCGCGCCGCGTTCAGTGCGAAAACCTCACCCGCTGGCCAACCTACAGCCCTCGCGCCCAAACTGACAGGCTTGATGAAAAGCCCTTGCGAGATTCGCAAGTAAACAGTTGAACGGGCAAGGCCCGTTTCAGCCTCTACTTGCTTTCGCCTGAGGATGGTTAATTCTGACTGCTGTTGCTGCGTCACATATGCCCTTCGCGTCCGACAAAAGAGTCACACGCCGAGCACCTTCCAGGTTTCCGTTTCCGGAACCTTTTGATGTACGCTTGCAAAGTCAGCCGTCCAGTTGACAAATGCGCGCTACGGCGTGCCGGGGGTTCCTGGGTTTGCAACACCCGGGTTCCCCCACCTACTTTCAGAATCCCATGTTCGTGCTCCTGAAAGATGCAGGCATAAGTCTAACGACGGCCACCAAGCGTTAGACCACCGTGAACCCTGTGGGTGAGGGGCAATCGGCTAGCGATTTAACATTCGTGTTGGGCTGACATCTTTTCGATGACCGGCTTGGTAGATTTCATGACCCAGGCAATGGATCGGGCAAGCATGATTGTGTGTATGTCACGCGGCCGGCTTGAAGCGCCCGAAGATCACCGTGCCGGTAGTCATAAGTTGCTCGATGAAGTCGGCCCAGAACTGCAACATTTCGCGCCGCTGGGGTGCGTATTCGGCGCGGTTGTAAACGCCGCGCACGCCGCCGATGGTGTGGTTCAGGGACTTTTCCACCACGTCTGACGCCCAGCCGTTTTCATGTAGCAGCGTGGAAGCCGTGCGCCGCAGGTCATGCACCGTGAAGGCGGGAATCGCCTGCCCTTTCAACGCAGTCTTCAGCGCCGTGTTGATGGCGTTGTGCGCGAAGGGTTTGGTCAGGCTGCCACGGCCCGGCATCACCAACGCGCTGCCGCCGGCCAGGGCGTGCAATTCCTTGAACAGTGCGATGCACTGGCGCGACAGGTAGACGATGTGCGGCTTGCCGGTCTTGCTGTGTTCGGCCGGGATGTGCCACTCGGCTTGCTCAAAGTCCACCTGCTCCCAGCGGGCCAGCAGCAGTTCGGACTTGCGCACCATCGTCAACAGAATCAAGTGCAGGCCGATCTTGAATTGCCGCCGCATGTTGGACTCGAAGGCCGCCTTCAGGAATGCGCGCACCTCATCGGGCGACAGCGCCCGCTCGCGTGACTTCGCCTTGTGTACATGGCGCATGGGCAACGCCAGCACCGGGTTCGTGGTGGCCAGGCCAGCCGTCAAGGCGTAGTCAAACATGCGCTTGAGCACGCCGCGAATCTCGCCGGCAGCGGCATCGAAGCCTTCATCCTTCTTGCGCCAGATGATCGAGCGCACGTCTTCGGTGGTCACGTCGCGTACCGGCTTCGGGCCGATGGCGGGAAGGATGGCTTTGTCGAAGTACCGGCGCGGGATGCTCACGTCTTGCCTGTCCTTGGCCACGATCTCCCGAAAGAAGCGTTCGCCGAATTCAGCCACCGTGGTGGCGTCAGCCGCCGCCACCTTCGCCAATTGCTTTTGCTGTGCCGGTGATTGGCCCAGCGCCACCATCGTTTCCCGCTTGTCGCGCTCGCTGCGCGCCAGCTTCAACGACAGCGCCGGGTATCGGCCCAGCGTCACCCGTTCCTGCTTGCCGTTCAGCCGGTAGCGGTAGTGCCACAGCATCCCGCCGGCCGGGAACACCTCCAGCACCAGCCCGCGCGCATCGGTCACGGTGTAGCGGTTCGCCCTGGCTTTCAGAGACTTGATCGCGGTGTCGGTCAGCGGCATTCAGGGCCTCCGTGTACACATTAGCTGCCTTTGGTGGGTACACACGGGCATGTGTCCCCGGATGTGTACTCACCAGCCGTCGGCTTTGGCTGGCTCAGTGTGTACATTGTAGGAACAAAAAAACCTGCTGTGACGCAGGCTTACTGGGTGACTTTATATTTCAGTGGAATGTGTTGGAACTCGTATTATTTCCCGATACAGAACCGGCGGAAGATTTCGCCCAGCAGCTCGTCGGCGCTCACCGCGCCGGTGATGCGCCCCAGCGCAGCGTGGGCCAGGCGCAGTTCCTCGGCCAGCAGGTCGAGCGTGGCGGTGCCGAGGTGGCTGGAAGCCTGTTCGAGGTGGGCGCTCGCCGCCAACAGCGCCTGCACATGCCGGGTGCGCGCAATGAAGCCGCTTTCGCCCGCGCCTTGCCAGCCGCAGCGGGCCAGCAAGGCCTGGCGCAGCCCAGCCAAGCCGGCGCCGCTGCGCGCAGAAATGGCCAGGCCACCGCCCGGCGCGCTGCCGCCCAAGTCAGCCTTGTTGTAGACATCCAGCGCCTCGCTGCCTGGCGCCAGGTGAGCGCGCAGGCGCTCGGCAATGGCTTGTTCTGCTGCGCGGTAGTCGGCGTCGCCTTGCCGGGCCAGGTCGTGCAGAAAGATCACCACGTCGGCCTGCGCGATGGCTTCCCAGCTTCGCGCGATGCCGATGCGCTCGATCTCATCGGCGCCGCCATCTTGCCAACGCAAGCCGGCCGTGTCGGTGATGTGCAGCGGCACGCCGTCGATCTGGATGCTTTGCGCAATGCGGTCGCGCGTGGTGCCGGCAATGGGCGTGACGATGGCCAGCTCAGCGCCGGCCAAGGCGTTGAGCAGCGAGCTTTTGCCCACGTTGGGCTGGCCGGCCAGCACCACGCGCAGGCCGTCGCGCAGCAAGGCGCCTTGGCGCGCCTGGGCCAGCACCTGCGTCACGCCGCCTTGCAGCGCTTGCAACTGGCCACGGGCGTCGGCAGCGGCGAGGAAGTCAATGTCTTCCTCGGGAAAGTCGAGCGTTGCTTCGACCAGCATGCGCAACTTCAGCAGGCCTTGCGCCAGCGAGCCTAACCGTCGAGAAAACTCGCCTTGCAGCGAGCGGCTGGCGCTGCGCACGGCGCTGGCCGTGCTGGCGTCGATCAGATCGGCCACGGCCTCGGCCTGGGCCAGGTCGAGCTTGCCGTTGAGGAACGCGCGCTGCGTGAATTCACCCGGCTCGGCCAGGCGCAGCCCGATGCCGGCGCCGGCTTGCAAGCAGCGCGCCAGCAGCATGTGCAGCAGCACGGCGCCGCCATGCACTTGCAGCTCGAGCACGTCTTCGCCGGTGTATGAATGCGGGGCCGGAAAGTACAGCGCCACGCCTTGGTCGATGAGCGTGCCATCGGCCTCGCGCAGCGGAAGCAAGGTCGCGTGGCGGGGTTCTAAGCTGCGACCGACCAGCGCTTGAATGAAGCCGTGCAGGTTGCGCCCAGACGCGCGCACGATGCCCACGGCACCGCGCCCGCTGGCCGTGGCGATGGCGACGATGGGGTCGGCGTGGCGCGCGAGCATGACCCGATGCTAGTGTGCTGTTGCACGCTGCTCGCAGCGCCGCCTGGGCCGCCTGAGCGATGTTCAGCAAACCAAGCTCGGTAAACGGCGCAGCAAATGGCGCGGGGGGGAGCGCCGCGCTGCCCACTTGGGCGCGGCGCGGTGAGCTGCCAAGAGCCGGCAACAGCCGCCCGGGCCAGGCGGGAGCTTGACGTCCCGCCTGGGTGGCAGCTGCAGCCAGGTCAACCCCGCATAAGCGGTGGCCGGTGGCGTGTGCTGCCGGCCTTGGTGAGCTTATCGGCCACAGCCAGCGTGAGCTTGAACGCGCCGGGCCCGCCGTGGCTACATGTTCAACACACCCATGCGCTTGTTGATGAACCACTGTTGCGCGATCGACAGGATGTTGTTCGTCAACCAGTACAGCACCAGGCCGGCAGGGAAGAAGAAGAACATCACCGAAAACG
The DNA here is from genome assembly GCA_031418595.1 of Burkholderiales bacterium. Classification (GTDB taxonomy): domain Bacteria; phylum Pseudomonadota; class Gammaproteobacteria; order Burkholderiales; family Burkholderiaceae_C; genus Rubrivivax. Next base: position 24,487 of record JANOXU010000035.1, on the reverse strand, counting down.
CCAGCGGCATGATCCACATCATCTTGGCCTGCATCGGGTCAGCCGGCGTGGGGTTGAGCCAGGTCTGGAGCATGGTTGACGCGGTCATCAGCACGGGCAGGATGAAGTACGGATCCTTGGTTGACAGATCGGTGATCCAGCCTATCCACGGCACGTTGCGCATTTCCACGCTCGACAACAACACCCAGTACAAGGCGATGAAGAACGGCATCTGCACGAAGATGGGCAGGCAGCCGCCCAGCGGGTTGACCTTTTCTTCGCGGTAGATGCGCATCATTTCTTGCTGCATTTGCTGCGGGTTTTCTTTGAAGCGTTCGCGCAGCGCCATCACCTTGGGGTTGATGGCCTTCATCTTGGCCATCGACTGGTAGGCCTTGGCGTTGAGCCAGTAGAACGCAATCTTCAGCAGCACCACCAGGGCGACGATGGCCCAGCCCCAGTTGCCCAGGAAGCCATGCAATGTGCTCAGCAACCAGAACAGCGGCTTGGCCAGCACGGTGAACCAGCCGTAGTCCTTCACCAGCTCCAAGCCCGGGGCCAGGGCCTCCAGCTTGTGCTCTTCCTGGGGGCCGGCAAACAAGGTGGCTTGTTGCGACTTGGTGGCACCCGGGGCCACGTCACCCAGCGGCACGACCATGGCGATGGTGTAGTGGTTTTCGGCCACGCGCTGGGTGCGGAACTCACGCACTTGCTTGTCCGGCAACAACCAGGCCGCGGCGAAGTAGTGCTGCACCATGCCGACCCAGCCGTTGTCGGCGCTGCGCTCGATGTCGGCTTTGTTCTTGTCGATGTCCTTGAACTCCACCTTCTGGAATTTGCGCGCGTCGGTGTACACCGCCGGGCCGGTGAAGGTGAAATAGAACGAGCTTTCGCCTTCGGGCGGGTTGCCGTCTCGCGCGAGCTGCAAGTACAGCTGCGGCGTCACCGTGGTGGCTGAATCGTTGGTGAATTCATGCTTCACGCCCACGGTGTACTGGCCGCGCGTGAAGGTGTAGGTCTTGGCCAAGCGCCGGCCTTCAACGGGCGCGGACTCGAAGCGCACCTGCAATTCCCCCGCGCCTTCTTTCAGCACGCGCTCGGTGCTGGTCAGGCTCATCGGCGTGAGGTGGTTGGGCAGCGCCACGCCGGACTGCGCCGTGACCAGGCCGGTCTGCGCCAAGTACAGGCGTTTGGGGCTTTGCTCGAACAGCAGCACGTTCTTCGTGGTGTCGTTCTGGTCGCGTTGCTTGAGCAATTCGAGCCGCACCAGGCTGGCGCCGGTGCTGTCGAACGTGGCTTTGACCAAGTCGGTGGTGACTTCCACTTTCTCGCCGCTGGGCGCCTGTGCCGCGGCGGGCGGCGTGACGCTGCCCGTGGCCCCCGGCACGCCGCTGGGCGCAGCACCCGCCGGCACCACGCTGGCCGGAGCCGGCACGCCGGCGGCCACCGAGGCGGCCCCGCCGGGCGCCGACGCGCTGGCCGCCGGCTTCACGGGCGAACCGAACAAGGTGGGCTGACCGTTGTGCTTGTTCCAGGCGTCGTACAACAACACCAGCGACATGATGAAAACCACCCACAGCAGGGTGCGGCGCATATCGTTCATGAGTTCTTTTTCTCGATGGGGTCGAGCGTGGGCCGAAGCGTGGCCCAGGCACAAAAGCGGTCAGGCACCGGGTCGCAACCGCCGGCGCAGTAAGGGTGGCAGCGCAGAACACGCCAGCCGCCCAATGCCAAACCCCGCAACGCGCCGTGGCGCTGCAGGGCCAGCAAGGTGTAGGCAGAGCAACTGGGTTCGAAACGGCATGTGTTGCCCAGCCAGGGCTTGAGGAAGTAGCGGTAGCCACGCACGGCGCCGATCAACCACCGCTTGGGCCAGCTCAACATCGCACGCAGGCCACGCCAGCCGGTGGACATCAACGACGCACCTGGCTGAACAAGCGTTCCAACTCATCGCGTGCAGCGTCGCGCAAAGCCAGCGAAGCGGCAGAAACAAAGCGTTGGCGGGCGAACGGTGCACGCAGCCGCACCAGCCAAAGCCCCGGCGCCAGGCCCTGCGCATGGCGTTGAGCGGCGGCGCGCGCCTGGCGCTTGAGCAAGTTGCGGGTGACAGCCCGGCGTGCATGGCGTTTGGGAATCATGCACCCCAGCAAGCGGGTTGCCTTGAAGTCATCCACAAGCACCCCTTCAGCGGTGGACAGGCCTGTGGATAAAACCTGAACAAGCGGCTGTGCCGACACTGTCTCACGCGGCACTTCGCCCTGCCTCACATGATGAAGCGCGAAGTGAGCACTTCTTGAACATGGCGGCACGGCCAGAGCGCGTTCGAAATCGGCTTTGCTGCGCAGGCGTCCGAGCATGCGGCGCCGTCGCGGTGGCGCTGAAAACCTCAGACCGCCAGGCGCTTGCGCCCCTTGGCGCGCCGGGCATTGATGATGGCGCGCCCGCCTCGGGTCTTCATGCGAACCAGGAAGCCATGCGTGCGGGCGCGGCGAACCTTGGAGGGTTGGTAGGTGCGTTTCATGGGTCTCTTGCCTTTGGCCTGTGTTCGAGGCTTGTTGGAGTGGTGGTGGGGCGTGCTGACTAGCCGGGCGGCGCGTGTCGGGGCCAGGTGCGTTGGCCCGGGTGCGTTGGCTCAAGGGGCTTTGGTTGGTGTTGCTGCTACCTCTGGCTGCTATTTCTGGCTGCTTTTTGCCGAACTCTTACTGGTCGCTTTCAGCGCCGCATCCAAGCCAAAGAACAACCCCGAGCCCGACCTCAACCTCAAACTCAACCTCAAACCCAACCTGACATCGCGCCAAACGCTGCGCTTGGCGAATCCGAAAAACCCGCGATTACAACAAAAACCAATGCTCCGGTCAATCTTCAGGCCATGGCGCGCCACGGGCCGGGCCACGCTGATGTGGTGAATCCAAGCCCGCACGGGCCCGGCCGGGAACTGTGGATAACCATCCTGCACTGGCCCCCGAGGCCCTTACAATTCCGCCCCCTCATGGCAGTTCTCCACAACACCTCCACGCCCACAGTGGCCCCCGATCTCTGGCGGCGTGGCTGTGAGCGCCTGGCCACGGAGCTGCCGGAACACCAGTTCAACACCTGGATTCGGCCCTTGCCCGAAGGCAGCCTGAGTGAAGTGGCCGGGGGCGAGTTGGTGATGGTGGTGCGCGTGCCCAACCGCTTCAAGCTCGACTGGATTCGCAGCCAGTACGCGGGGCAGATTGAAACCATCCTCGGCGAATTGGCCTGCCAGCCGGTGCGCCTTGAACTCAGCCTGGCGCCGCGCGAGCTGGGCCTGCGCCACACAACCCCGGCGCCCATGATGGGGCCGCAAACGGTGTATTCGGCGTTGCAAAGCGGCATGCCAGACCAGGCCCGAGCGGCAGCGGGTGAACCCGCTTTGCCACACCCCGCGCCCTCGCAAAGCCGGCACAAGCTGAACCAGGCGCTTACCTTCGACAGCTTTGTGCCCGGCCGTGCCAACCAGATGGCGCGCACCGCGGCGCTGCACGTGGCCGGCGCGCCGGGGGCCATGTACAACCCGCTGTTCATTTATGGTGGCGTGGGCCTGGGCAAGACCCACCTGGTGCACGCGGTGGGCAATGCCTTGCTCAAAGACCGGCCCAATGCCCAGGTGCTGTACTTGCATGCCGAGCAGTTCATCAGCGACGTGGTGAAGAACTACCAGCGCAAGACCTTTGACGAACTCAAGGCCAAGTACCACTCGCTCGACTTGCTGTTGATCGACGACGTGCAGTTCTTTGCCGGCAAGGAACGCACGCAGGAAGAGTTCTTCAACGCCTTCGAGGCCCTGCTGGCCAAGCGCGCCCACATCATCATGACCAGCGACACCTACCCCAAGGGGTTGGTGGACATCGACGCGCGGCTGACCAGCCGGTTTGATGCCGGCCTCACCGTCGCCATTGAGCCGCCCGAACTCGAAATGCGCGTGGCCATCCTCATGAAAAAGGCCGAGGCCGATGGCGCGCCCATGCCCGAGGACGTGGCCTTCTTCGTGGCCAAGAACGTGCGTGCCAACGTGCGCGAACTCGAAGGCGCGCTGCGCAAGGTGCTGGCCTATTCGCGCTTCAGCCACAAGGACATCTCCATTGCCCTGGCACGCGAGGCGCTGAAGGACTTGCTGTCGATTCAAAACCGCCAGGTCGGGGTCGAGAACATCCAGAAGACGGTGGCCGACTTCTACAAGATCAAGATCGCCGACATGTACAGCAAGAAGCGCCCGGCCAGCATCGCGCGTCCGCGCCAGATAGCGATGTACCTGGCCAAGGAATTGACGCAAAAGAGCCTGCCCGAGATCGGTGAACTCTTCGGCGGGCGCGACCACACCACGGTGCTGCACGCGGTGCGCAAGATCGGCAGCGAGCGCACCAAGAACCCTGAACTCAATCAGCAGCTGCACGTGCTGGAACAAACCCTGAAGGGCTGAAAGCAGCACATGTCCGCAGCCCCCGAACGCTTGATAAGCACGGTAAAGGCGGCTGTCAAGGCACAACACTGTGGACAGCTTTTGTGCAAGTCCCCAGCTGTCCACAGGCTTGGCGGGCGAACCGGAGTTGTTGTCAAACCGTCCCGGTCGCCGCGGCCTTTCACCCACAGGGTTCACCTCGGTCTAAACCCTTGATGGATAAGGCGAAAATGCGGTTCTCCCCAAACCTTAAGCCGCTCTACTACGACTACCAGGCTTAAAGAGGAAAACATGATTGTTCTAAAAGCAGCACAAGAAAAATTCTTGGCCGCCGTGCAAGCCGTGGCCGGCATCGTCGAGCGCCGGCACACCTTGCCGGTATTGGCCAACATCTTGCTGCGTAAAAACGGTGGCCAGCTTGAGCTGACCACCAGCGACCTGGAGATCCAGGTTCGCACCAGCGCCGAGCTGGGCGGTGACCCGGGCCAGCTCAGCACCACGGTGGGTGCGCGCAAGCTGATCGAGATCCTGCGGGCCTTGCCGAACGACCAAACCATCACGCTCACCGCGGCGCAAGGCAAGCTCACGCTGCAAGGGGGCAAGAGCCGTTTCACGCTGCAAACCTTGCCGGCAGAAGACTTCCCGCTGGTCAACGAAGTGGTGGAGTTCGGCCCGGCGTTTGCCCTGCCGCAAAAGACGCTGCGCGACCTGATCAACCAGGTGCATTTCGCCATGGCGGTGCACGACATCCGCTACTACCTGAACGGCATTCTGTTCATCGCCGAAGGCAAGCTGCTGACCCTGGTGGCCACCGATGGCCACCGCCTGGCGCTGGCCCAGGCCACGCTGGAGGCTGAGATTCCGAAGCAGGAAGTGATCCTGCCGCGCAAGACGGTGCTCGAACTGCAACGCTTGCTCAAAGACGAAGACACACCGATTGAAATGCGCTTTGCCGGCAACCAGGCGCGCTTTGTTTTTTCCGGTATGGAGTTCGTCACCAAGTTGGTCGAGGGCAAGTTCCCCGACTACAACCGCGTCATCCCCAAGGGCCACAAGAACGCGGTCACCTTGGGCCGGGCGCCGCTTTTGGCTTGCTTGCAGCGCGCGGCCATCCTCACCAGTGAGAAGTTCAAGGGTGTGCGTGTCAACGTTGAGCCCGGCAGCTTGCGCATCGCGTCGAGCAACGCCGAGCAAGAAGAGGCCAAGGAAGAACTGGAAATCGACTATGCGGGCGACGCCATCGAGATCGGCTTCAACGTCACCTACCTGATCGATGCGCTGGCCAACATGAGCAGCGAGATGATCAAGCTCGAACTGCACGATTCCGCCGCCAGTGCCCTGTTCACCTTGCCCGACACGCCGGGTTTCAAGTACGTTGTCATGCCGATGCGGATCTAGGCGCCTGTGGCGCCCAGATTCCGCATCGGCATCCGATGCCTGCATGTTGGGCACCCCCCTGCCCCCCGCCGAGCGGGGGGTTCTGATCAGACAGACAAGGTGGCCGCTGACGCGGCCTTCAATCCATGAGTGATCCCACCAACACCGCCGACGACGAAGAAGATGCGCGCAAGGCCAAGCGTGACGCCAGCGCGCTGAACAGCGCAGCCTACGGCGAAGAGAACATCCAGATCCTCGAAGGCCTGGAAGCGGTGCGCAAGCGCCCGGGCATGTACATCGGCGACACGTCCGACGGCACCGGCTTGCACCACCTGGTGTTCGAGGTGGTCGACAACTCGATCGACGAAAGCCTGGCTGGCCATTGCGACGACATCACCGTCACCATCCACTCCGACAACTCCATCAGCGTGATCGACAACGGCCGCGGCATTCCCACCGGCGTGAAGATGGACGACAAGCACGAGCCCAAACGCAGCGCGTCCGAGATCGCGCTGACTGAGCTGCATGCCGGCGGCAAGTTCAACCAGAACAGCTACAAGGTTTCGGGTGGCCTGCACGGCGTGGGCGTGAGTTGCGTGAACGCGCTGAGCAAGTGGCTGCGCCTGACCGTGCGCCGCGAAGGCAAGGTGCACCAGCTTGAATTTGCCAAGGGCGCGGTGCAGGGCCGCTTGCTTGAATTGCGCGACGGCGTTGAAGTCAGCCCGATGAAGGTCAGCGGCGAAACCGAGAAGCGCGGCACCGACGTTCACTTTCTGCCCGACGACGAAATCTTCCAGCACATCGACTACCACTACGACGTGCTGGCCAAACGCCTGCGCGAGCTTTCGTTCCTGAACAACGGCGTGCGCATCCGCCTGGTGGATGAGCGCAACGCCAAGGAAGACAACTTCGCGTTTGCCGGCGGCGTGAAGGGTTTTGTTGAGTTCATCAACCAGGGCAAGAAGGTGCTGCACCCCAACACCTTTCATGCCATGGGCGACAAGATGAGCGAGCAAAACACCAGCATCGGCGTGGAAGTGGCCATGCAGTGGAACGACGGCTACAACGAAGCGGTGCTGTGCTTCACCAACAACATTCCGCAACGCGATGGCGGCACCCACCTCACGGGCCTGCGCGCGGCCATGACGCGAGTCATCAACAAGTACATCGAAGACAACGAACTGGCCAAGAAGGCCAAGGTCGAGATCAGCGGCGACGACATGCGCGAAGGCCTGTGCTGCGTGCTCAGCGTGAAGGTGCCCGAGCCCAAGTTCAGCAGCCAGACCAAAGACAAACTGGTCAGCAGTGAAGTGCGCGGCCCGGTGGAAGACGTGGTGAGCAAGGCGCTGAACGACTACCTGCTTGAAAACCCGATCGACGCGAAAATTCTGTGCGGCAAGATCGTCGATGCCGCGCGCGCCCGCGAAGCCGCGCGCAAGGCGCGCGAAATGACGCGCCGCAAGGGCGTGCTCGATGGCTTGGGCCTGCCCGGCAAGCTGGCCGACTGCCAGGAAAAAGACCCGGCGCTGTGCGAGATCTACATCGTGGAAGGTGACTCGGCCGGCGGCAGTGCCAAGCAAGGGCGCGATCGCAAGTTCCAGGCGATCCTGCCCCTGCGCGGCAAGATCTTGAACGTGGAAAAAGCGCGCTATGAACGGCTGCTGTCCAGCGAAGCCATCGTCACACTCATCACGGCGTTGGGCACCGGCATCGGCCTGGAAGACTTCAACATCGACAAGCTGCGCTACCACCGCATCATCATCATGACCGATGCCGACGTGGACGGCGCGCACATCCGCACCCTGCTGCTGACGTTCTTCTACCGCCAAATGTCGCAACTGGTTGAACGCGGCCACATCTACATCGCCCAGCCGCCGCTGTACAAGGTGAAGGTGGGCAAGCACGAGCAGTACATCAAGGACGCCGGCGAGCTGGATGCCTTCTTGATGAAAGTGGCGCTCGAAGGTGCGGTGGTGCTGCCCGATGGCGACGCGCAAACCACCCGCGCGCCGCTGCAAGGCAGCGCGCTGGAAGACCTGGCGCGCAAGTACATGCTGGCCCACCATGTGATGGACCGCTTGTCCAACTGGATGGATGTGGATGCCCTGCGCGCCCTGGCCGGCGGCCTGCAGCTCGACCTGGACAGCCCCGCGGCCGCGCAGGCCAGTGCCGCCGCGCTGCAAACCGCGCTGGTTGATGCCGAAGTCACGGCCGAAATCGATGCGCGCAGCGACAAACACATCCTGCGCATCAGCCGGCGTCAGCACGGCAACGTCAAGGCCAGCGTCATCACGCAAGACTTCGTGCACGGCGCCGACTACGGCGCACTCATGGAAGCCGGCGTCACCTTCAAAGACCTGTTAGGCCCGCAAGCCGTGGTGCGCCGCGGTGAAGGCGAGCGCATGAAGGCGCAACAGGTTGATGACTTCCGCGCCGCCATGGCCTGGCTGCTGGCCCAGGCAGAACACGCCGTGGGCCGGCAGCGCTACAAGGGCCTGGGCGAAATGAACCCCGAGCAGTTGTGGGAAACCACCATGGACCCCACCGTGCGCCGGCTGCTGCGCGTGCAGATCGAAGACGCCATCGAAGCCGACCGCGTGTTCACCATGCTGATGGGCGACGAGGTCGAGCCGCGCCGCGAGTTCATCGAAAGCAATGCCTTGCGGGCGGGGAATATCGACGTGTGACGATTCGGCGCCCGCCTAGGCAGACCCTAAAGCGGCGCCCCGGGTTCAGCAAGGGAGCAGGTCTTCGTGGGCAACCCGGAACAACAAGCTCGACAAGGCATTGACCGATTGCTGGCTGCGGCCGGCTGGGCCGTGCAATCAGTCGACATCGTGAACCTGCACAGCGCGCGCGGCGTGGCGATCCGCGAGTTCCCGCTGAACCCTGGCCACGGCTTCGCCGACTACTTGCTCTATGTGGATGGCAAGGCCTGCGGCGTTGTGGAAGCCAAGAAGCAAGGCGCCACGCTCACCGGCGTGGAAATCCAGTCTGCCCGCTATGCGCAAGGCCTGCCCGCCAGCCTGCCGGCGTGGCACAGGCCGTTGCCCTTTTTGTATGAATCCACCGGCATCGAAACCCACTTCACCCAGGGCTTGGACCCGGCGCCGCGCGCGCGCAATGTGTTCGCCTTCCACCAGCCCGCGCTGCTGGCCGAATGGCTGAAGCTGCTGCCGTTGGCCACCGCGCTCAATACCGGCAGTGGCGCGGCAGCCCAGGCTGTGAACGCGTCGCCACTCACCTTTTTGGCACGGCTGCAAGCCATGCCCCCACTTGTTAACGAATGGGGTGACTTCAAACTGTGGCCGGCGCAAATCACCGCCATCCGCAACCTGGAAAAGAGCCTCGCCGCCAACAAGCCGCGCGCGCTCATTCAAATGGCCACGGGCAGCGGCAAGACCTTCACCGCCATCGGCTTCATCTACCGGCTGATCAAGTTTGCCGGCGCACGCCGCGTGCTGTTTCTGGTCGACCGCGCCAACCTCGGCCGCCAGGCGAAGAAGGAATTCGACGCCTACGTCTCGCCCGTCAACAACTACAAATTCGGCGAGGAATACATCGTCCAGCACTTGCAGGGCAACAACCTCGACACCACGGCGCGCGTCACCATCAGCACCATCCAGCGCATGTTCAGCATGCTCAAGGGCCGTGAGTTGGCCGATGAAGATGACGAGCACAGCACCGAAGAGATCGAAGGCCTGTTCAAGCAGCCCGAGCCGATCGACTACAACCCGAAGTACCCGATCGAGACCTTCGACATCATCGTCACCGACGAGGCGCACCGCAGCATCTACAAGCTGTGGCGCCAGGTGCTCGAATACTTCGACGCGCACCTCGTCGGCCTGACCGCCACGCCCAACAAGCAGACCTTCGGCTTCTTCAACCAGAACCTGGTGATGGAGTACGGCCACGAGCAGGCCGTGGCCGACGGCGTGAACGTCAACTACGACGTCTACCGCATCAAGACCGAAGTGACCGAAGCCGGCGCGAAGGTGGAGGCCGGCTACTGGCTCGAAGTGCGCGACAAGGCCACCCGCGCCAAGCGCGACTGGCAGCTCGACGACGACTTCGATTACGCGCCCGAAGAGCTCGACCGCAGCGTGCAGACGCCCGACCAGATCCGCACCATCGCGCGCACGCTGCGCGACAACTGGCAGCGCGACCTCTTTCCCCAGCGGCAAGAGCTGCCCAAGACCCTGGTCTTCGCCAAGGACGACAACCACGCCGAGGCCATCGTGCAGATCCTGCGCGAGGAGTTCGGCCGCGGCAACGAGTTCGCGCAGAAGATCACCTACCGCAGTTATCAGGTAGGAGGCGCCAAGCCCGAAGACCTGATCAAGGCCTTTCGCACCAGCTACTACCCGCGCATCGCCGTCACGGTGGACATGGTGGCCACCGGCACCGACATCAAGCCGGTGGAGATCGTGGTCTTCATGCGCAGCGTGAAGAGCCGCAGCTTCTTCGAGCAGATGAAGGGCCGCGGCGTGCGCGTGGTGAAAGACGACGACCTGCGCAGCGTGAACCCCGGCGAAGGCGTGCACAAGGACCATTTCGTGATCGTCGATTGCGTCGGCGTGTGCGAGCGCGACAAGACCGACAGCCGGCCGATGGATCAGAAGAAGACCGTGCCCTTCGACAAGCTGCTGCAAGCCGTGAGCCTGGGCAACGTGGAAGAAGAAGTGCTGTCCAGCGTGGCGGTGCGCTTGTCGCGCCTGGACGCGCAACTGACCGAAGCCGAACGCAAGCGGGTGCGCGAAGCCAGCGGCGGGCTCGACGTGAAGCAACTGGCCGGCGGCATCGTGCAGGCATTGAACCCGAGCACGGACCGCAGCCCGCAGGAAACCAAGGCCGCACTGCGCCGATCCGTGCAGCCGCTGGCCGACCCGGCGCTGCGCGCGCTGCTGCTGGGCTTGAAGGCGAGCAAGGAACTGGTCATCGACATCGTCACGCAAGACCGCGTGCTCGAAGCCGGCTTCAGCGCGGCAGCGCGCGAGCGGGCCCAAGGCATCGTGCAGAGCTTCGAGGCCTTCATCGCTCAGCACAAGGACGAGATCACGGCGCTGCAAATTCTGTATAACCGCCCGATCAAGGCGCCGCTGACTTTCAACGACATCAAGGCCCTGGCCGACGCGCTGCACGCGCCGCCGCACTTGCTGAATGAAGGCACGCTGTGGCAGGCCTACGCGGCGCTCGACAAGAGCAAGGTGAAGGGCACAAGCCGCCAGCGCATCCTGACCGACCTGGTGAGCCTGGTGCGCTTTGCGATGCAGCAGGACAACGAACTCGTGCCCTACCCTGAGCGCGTGGCGGCCAACTTCAAGGCGTGGTTGGCGCAGCAAGCGGGCTCGGGAAGGGCGTTCTCGCCCGAGCAACATCAGTGGCTGGAGATGATTCGCGACCACATCGCGGCCAGCCTGGGAATCGAGATCGACGACTTTGATCTGCCGCCGTTCAGCCAGCAGGGTGGGTTGGGCAAGGTGCATCAGTTGTTTGGCGCGGACCTACCCGCCGTACTGACCAGCCTGACAACATCGCTGGCGGCATAATTTGCCGGCGAGCCCGGCATGCACAGCAGCATCGAATTCCACCGCGATGAAGTCCACCGGCTCTGCCGCCAGTTCGGCGTGCAGAGCCTGGATCTGTTCGGTTCGGCCACCGGCGATGCCTTCGACCCACAGGGCAGCGACATAGACTTCGTCGTCGACTTCGGCCCCGGCGCACAGCCGGACCTGTTCAACCGCTACTTCGGTTTGAACGAGGCCTTGGCCGCGCTTTTCGGCCGCAAGGTCGATCTGGTGATGCCTGGCGGCATGGTCAACCCGTACTTCATCGAATCGGTCAATCGCACGCGGCAGCCCGTCTATGCACGCCCGCTCACCGAAGCTGCTTGAGGACATCCGCGACGCGGCCGCCTTCGTTGGCGAGGTGATGCAAGGCCGCACGCTGGCGCAATACAGCGCCGACCGCCTGCTGCGCCAGGCCGTGGAACGCAACTTCGAGATCATCGGAGAGGCCGTCAAGCGCCTGGCCCAGGTTGACCCGGCCTGTGCCGAGGGCATTGCGCAGTACCCGCAGATCATCGCCTTTCGCAACATCCTCATCCACGGCTACGACCTGGTGGACCATGCGCTGGTGTGGAGCACCGTGCAGACGCAACTACCCGCGCTGCTGCGCGACGTGCAGGCATTACTGGCGCAGCGTCCATGAGGGACGGGCAGGCCTGCCTGCCCGAACACGATGGCCCTCGGGCGAGCCGCGACTTTGGCGTCGTGGACCTGGGCATGAATATCGACGACTTCGACTTGCCGCCGTTCAGCCAGCAGGGCGGGTTGGGGCGGGTGCATCAGTTGTTCGGGGAGGAGTTGCCGAAGGTGATTGAGGAATTGAACCGGGAACTGGTGGCCTAGCTATGGCGCTGACCGTTTCTGTTCCGGAACTCGTGGCTGTGAGCAAGAACCCAATGTTGGCAATTCGCCCCCATTGGTCTAGGGTTCGACTCGGCGATGTTGGGGAAGTGGTGAACGGCTTCGCTTTCAAGTCGGCACAGTTCTCCCGCGGCGAAGGCATGCCGCTCATTCGCATTCGCGACGTTGGTAGCGATGGCAGCGAGACCAGCTACATCGGCGAGTACGAGGATCGCTACCTCGTTCACAAAGGCGATCTGCTGGTGGGCATGGATGGTGACTTCAACTGTGCGCGTTGGCGAGCGGCGCCAGGGTTGCTGAATCAGCGAGTCTGCAAGGTGACGATTGACCCGCTCGTCTACCAGCCGCGCCTCTTGGACTACGTGCTGCCTGCTTATCTGCGAGCGATCAATGAAGCCACCTCGTCGGTAACCGTCAAGCACCTCTCGTCGCGAAGCATTGAGGACATCCCTCTGCCGCTGCCGCCGATGGACGAACAGCGCCGTATCGTCGCCGAGTTCGAGAAGCAGTTTTCCCGCCTCGACGAGGCATTGTCGAACTTGCAACGCGTCAGGCACGGTTTGATGGCCTTCAGGCGAGCCTCTCTGCAAACTACGTTCGACGCCACTGCGGACAGAACGGCGAAGCGGCTCGAAGAAGTCTGCGAGGTCATCTCCGGCTTTGCCTTTAAGAGCGAAGACTTTGTCGGCTCAGGCGTTTCCGTGGTCAAGATTGCCAACGTCGGCTACGGTGAGTTCACCAGCAAGGATCAGGAGTACTTGCCCGTTGAGTTCAAGACTCGGTACCAAGCTTTTCGCATTCAGCCCGGCGATGTTCTGTTGGCGCTCACCCGGCCGGTCACTGGAAATACGCTCAAGGTCTGTGCCTATCCGGCCGGCGCGCCAGCAGCGCTGCTCAATCAGCGTGTCGCGCTGCTGCGCGCTGCAACCCCAGGCGATTCGCGCTATCTGCTCGCGCTCATGCACTCGCCGCAGTTCAAGAGACAGGTGCTTGGTTCCGTCTCGCAGACTTTGCAGCCGAATCTCTCGCCGGTTGACCTGCGCCGCTTCAATGTCAGCTGGCCGCCAGTTGGTGAGCGAGAACGCATCGTCGACGAAGTCGACCGCCGCCTGTCCATCGTCCGCGAAGTTGAGGCCGAGGTTGATGCCAACCTGAAGCGTGCGCAGGCGCTTCGGCAAGCTGTATTGCAGGTGGCATTCGGGTGCAAGCCCCAAGCTTGACAATGCCGCCTTGGAGGTTCCACCGTGAGCAATGACAGCACCTTTGAGATGGCCACGTTGCGATTCGCAGGCGAGCGCTTCGCTGGCCATGCGCTGGACGTGGAGTGCACGCAGGAGCTGATCGCGTATCGCAACCTGGTGCTGGAATGTGCCAAGGCGCTCTGGCGTGCCAAGTATCCGAACCGCGTGAACCTGCCCAAGGGCTTCGGCAAAGGGTTTCGCCTGCAGTTCAACAGGCTCGAGGACGGCTCGGCGCTCGTGCCTCTGCAACGCGTTCGTGTTGCAGGCGAGCAAGGCGAGCTTGAACTCGCCGATGAGTTCGACGAGGCCGTGACCCTGATCGATCAAGCCATTGCCGCTGCAAACGACGATGACTTGTTGCCGACTTCGCTGCCGGCCAACGTCATCCCGTTGTTTCGTGACTTTGGGAAGACGCTGTGCGAAGACGAGGTGCTGTTCACACGCGCTCGCGGTGCCGCTCGCGAGGCACCATACACGGCGCGGGCGCGAAAGCGGCTCGCCGAATGGGTTGAAGCCACCTACGAGGATGTCGTGGATGTGGCCGGCGAAGTGCGAATGGCCAACGTGGGCCCCGGGCGATTTGCGTTGCAGGTGGAGGCCAGCGGTAGTCAGTCCCTGGTGGAAGGCAGGTATTCCGCGGCCGACGAAGCAAAGGTGCTCGATGCGTTGCACGAGCATCGAACCGCACGCCTGCGTGTGCGTGGGGTTGGGGAATTTGGTACGTCAGATCGCATGCTCAAACGCTTTGCGAGAGTGGACACGGTCAACCTCGTGGGCAGTGAGGCGCCAAGCTATGACGAGTCGGCCGCACCTATCTGGGAGCAACTTGACGCCATAGGGCGCTCAGCGCCAGCGGGGGCCTGGGATTGCGTCCCCACTGACCTTTCTGTGCGAATTGATGAGGTGGTGTACGGGAGCGGCGGGGATCGCACGTGAAGGTGGTCTTCGCCGATACGGGCTACTGGGTGGCCGTGCTGAGTCCAGTCGACGACTGGAAAGAAAAGGCGACTGCGGCATCTCGCGCTCTCGGAAAGGTACGCATCGTCACCACGGAAATGGTGCTTGACGAGTTGCTGGCAGCGCTGTCGAAAGTTCCTGTGCGGGCCATGGTTATCCGCGGCGTCGATGCGATTCGCAGCAATCCGAATATTGAGGTTGTGCCGCAGACCTCGCTCCAGTTCAGTGAGGCTTTCGAGGCCTACCGCCGAATGACGGACAAGGAGTGGAGCCTGACGGATTGCGCGTCGTTCGCACTGATGAAGGAGCGCGGTCTCAGCGAAGCGCTGGCGCATGACCGTCACTTCGAGCAAGCGGGCTTCGTGGCATTGCTGCGGGCGTAGCAGCTGCGCATTCGATTGTCGTGACGGCGTTACGACAACTCGACCGATGCACCGATCATGAGCAACCCCTTCTCCCTGCGCATCTACGTCGCCGACAGCGACCCCAACGGCCAGCGCGTCGTCGAGCGTTCCAACTGGATCGGCAAGGCGCTGGTCTTCCCGCGCGCCTTGCTGCCCAAGGTGAAGCAGCGCGACGAGCTGGGCCAGACGGGCGTGTATCTGCTGCTCGGCCCGCGCGAGGATGGCGAGGGCGAGAAGCTCTACATCGGCGAGTGCGAGCCCAATCGCCGTCAGCCGATTCCACGCTATACCAAGGCCGTCGCTAGCTTTATTCAAATTGTTGCGACAGCGTCGCGACAATTGACGGGCCGCCCATGAACATCGAACACCTGCTCCAGCGCCTCGACCTCGGCGAAGACCAGGACGTCGAGTTCAAGCTCGCCGATGGCGGCCTGCCGAAGTCGCTGTGGGAAACGGTCTCCGCGTTCGCCAACACCGAGGGCGGAACTGTGGTGCTCGGTGTCGCCGAGAAAGGCGACAAGCACGAACTTGTGGGTGTGCGTGCACCGGCCAAGCTGATCAAGGCCTTCTGGGACAGCCACAACAATCCACAGAAGTTCAGCCCGGCGATCTGCACCGAGGGCGACGTGCAGGTGGTGCCGTTTGACGGCCGCGACCTGCTTTTGGTCACGGTGCGTCGGGCCGCGCGCGTGCAGCGGCCGGTCTTCGTCAATGGCAACCCGCTAACCGGAACCTACAAACGCAATTTCGAGGGTGACTATCACTGCACCGAGGCGGAGGTGCGGCAAATGCTGCGTGACGCCAGCGATGAGCCGCAGGACGGTGCCGTGCTCGAAGGCTTCGTGTTGGCAGACCTGGATGCTGAATCGCTGAAGGCCTATCGCAACCGTTTTGCGTCGCACGATCCCGATCACCCTTTTCTTGCGATGGATGATCGGGCCCTGCTGGAGCGTCTGGGCGGATGGCGCCGGGAGCGGGTGGGCGGCCGAGAGGGGTTGACCTTGGCAGGGCTGCTGATGTTCGGCGGCGAGCGCTGCTTGCTTGACGCGCTGCCGCACTACCACGTCGACTATCAGGAACAGCCTTCTGCCGATCCTGAGCAGCGCTGGACGCACCGCGTCACCGTGGACGGCAAGTGGGCACCGAATCTGTTCAACTTCTACTACCGCGTATACCCAAGGTTGGTCGAAGGGTTGGATGTGCCGTTCAAGCTCGACCCACAAGCCACGCGCATTGCCGAAACTCATGTTCATGAAGCGTTGCGCGAGGCATTGGTCAACACGCTGATCCATGCCGACCATCAGTCATCGCGGCCCATCACCGTGATCAAGCGGCAGGACACTTTTGTGTTTTTCAACCCGGGGCGGCTGCGCATTCCGCGCGATGCGCTGTACCAGGGTGGCGTGAGTGACCCGCGCAACCCGAGTGTGCAGAAGATGTTCCAGATGCTGGGTCTGGGTGAGAAGGCTGGTTCCGGATTCCAGAAGATCTTGCGCGCGTGGCGTGAACAGCACTGGATGATTCCGTTGGTGGCCGAGAACCCGGCGCTGGAGACGACGCGGGTGTGGCTGCCGTTGGCGAGCATGATCCCCAGCGACGTGGAGCGGGAGTTGCGCGCCATCGTCGGTGATGCGTACCAGGGCCTCGATGAACTGGGCCGTGTGGTCCTGATGCTGGCGCACCGATTCGACGAGATCGGCAATGCCGATATCCAGCCGTATCGGGTGGAACATCCGCGCGAGATTGGTGTACGTCTCAAGCAATTCGTGGAAGCCGGTTGGCTGGAAAAGGGCGGGCACGGGCGGGGCACGCGCCGCCGCTGGCCGAAGCAACCCAGGTTGGACTTGTTCGTCGATCAGTTTGGCACTGTGCCGAGCTCCCAACATAAAGAGCCGAGCTCCCAACATAAAGAGTCGAGCTCCCAACATAAGGCCGACGGCCCCCAACATAAGCCGGGCGAACCCCAACACAGCGAAACACTGCGCGCCTTGGCGGAGCCGGTACGGGCGCGTCGGCGGACCCAGCCGCAGGCGTTGCGCCGGGTCATCCTGGAGCTGTGTGCCGAACAGTCACTCTCGTTGACCGAGCTTAGCGAGCTGCTCGGCCGCGCGCCCGCGAGTCTGCAGAACCACTACCTGACGCCGATGCTGAAGGAAGGCCTCTTGAAACTCCTGTATCCCCATCATCCGAGCCATCCGCAACAGCGGTACCGGGTTGACTAACCAAGACTCCATTGAACGCCTCCACCCTCGTCCAGAAACTCTGGAACTACTGCAACGTCTTGCGCGACGACGGCATGAGCCCGCCGGGCCGCCCGAAGGGCTCATTTACCGCAGTGCGCAGCACGGAGGTTGCCTGATGAGCTATGGCGACTATGTCGAGCAGCTCACCTACCTGCTGTTCCTGAAAATGGCCGATGAGCGCAGCCGCTCGCCGTACAACCAGGCCAGCATCATCCCTGCCGCATGGGCCTGGCCGTCGTTGCTGGCGAAGGACGGCGATGAGCTGTTCGACCACTACCGCCACGCGTTGGACGAACTCGGCAAGGCAACCGGCACGCTCGGGCTAATCTTCGCCAAGGCGCAGAACAAGTTCCAGGATCCGGCCAAGCTGCGCCGCCTGGTGGTGGACCTGATCGATGCCGAGAACTGGTCGGCCCTGGGCGTGGACGTGAAGGGCGATGCCTATGAAGGCCTGCTGGAGAAGAATGCGCAAGACACCAAGAGCGGCGCGGGCCAGTACTTCACGCCGCGCGCGCTGATCCAGGCGATGGTGGATTGCATCGCGCCCAAGGCCGGCGAAACGGTGTGCGACCCGGCTTGCGGCACGGGCGGCTTTCTGTTCACGGCCTACAACCACATCGCCCAGCACAACGCGAATCTCACGCGCGACCAGAAGCGCCATCTGAAGGAAGAGGCCTTCACCGGCGTTGAACTGGTGCAGGCCACGGCGCGGGTGTGCGCCATGAACCTGCTGCTGCACGGCATCGGCAGCGAGAAGAGCGTGCCGGTGAAGGTGATGGATGCGCTGGCGGCCGACCCCGGCGAGCGCTTCCACATCGTGCTGGCGAACCCGCCTTTCGGCAAGAAGAGCAGCACGCAGATCGAGGGCGCCGACGGCAAGCGCACGACCGAGAAAGATGTGATCGAGCGCGACGACTTTTGGGCCACCACGAGCAACAAGCAGCTCAATTTCATTCAGCACATCAAGACGCTGCTGAAGGTGAACGGCCGCGCCGCTGTGGTGCTGCCCGACAACGTGCTGTTCGAAGGCGGCGCGGGCGAGACCATCCGCCACAAGCTGCTACACGAATGCGAGCTGCACACCTTGCTGCGCCTGCCCACCGGCCTGTTCTACGCCCAGGGCGTGAAGGCCAACGTGCTGTTCTTCGACAAGAAGCCGGCGAGCGAAACGCCGTGGACGAAGAAGCTCTGGATCTACGACCTGCGCACGAACAAGCACTTCACGCTGAAGACGAATCCGCTCAAGCGCGAAGACCTCGACGAGTTCGTGCAGCGCTACAACCCGGCCAACCGCTTCGACCGCGCGCCGACCTGGAGCGCCACAAACCCGGAGGGGCGCTGGCGCGGCTACGACGTGGACGAGCTGATGGCACGCGACAAGGCGAGCCTGGACATCTTCTGGCTGCGCGACGACACCCTGGCCGACAGCGACAACCTGCCGCCGCCCGATGTGATTGCGCAGGAAATCGTGGACGACCTGGAGGCGGCGTTGGAGCAGTTCAGGTTGATCGCAGCCGATCTGGGCGCCGCCGCTTGATCACCACCTGAGCGCCACCTGCGCGCGACCAGACCCCCCAAGAACCAGCCAGCTTTACCCCAACACTTTGGGATAGCTTTCCCCGCGCCACGGCGCAGGATGCGTCGTTTTAAGGGGGCAAAAATGAAGATCCTCGTCACCGGCGCCACAGGGCGGCTGGGTCGGCGTGTGGTGCCCTTGCTGCTCAAAGCAGGCACGCGGGTGCGCATCATGACGCGCCAGCCCGACGGCGACGCCGCCCGTTCGCTGGCCTTGCTGGGCGCCCAGGTGGTGCGCGGCGATCTGCTCGACGCCGCCTCGCTGGCCCGCGCTTGCACCGGCATGCAGCGGGTGTTCATTGGCGCGCACGGCATGCTGGGGCGCGGCCGCAGCGCCAGCGAGAACGTCGATGGCGCCGGGCAACGGGCGTTGATCGCGGCCGCGCGCGTGGCCGGCGTGCGCCGACTGGTGCTGGCCTCGGCCCTGGGTGCGGGGCCGGATCACCCGGTTGACTTCTTTCGCACCAAGCATGCCGTTGAACAGGCCGTGCGCGATAGCGGGCTCGAACACACCGTCTTGCGGCCCGCGGCGTTCATGGAATGCCATGCCCACTTGTTCAATGGCCGCAACATCCTGCAGCACGGCTTCACATTCATCATGGGCAGTGGCGACAAGCCGCGCAACTTCATCTGCTCTGACGACGTGGCCCAGTTCGTGGCCGAGGCCTTGTTGCAGCAGTATTTGGACGACGCGGTCGTCGAACTCGGCGGCCCCGGCAACCACAGCAACAACGAGGTGGCCGCGCTGTATGCACGCGAAGCTGGCGTGCCTTTGCGCGCCTGGCACCTGCCGGCGGCGGCCTGCACCGCGCTCGCTGCGCTGGCCCAGCCTGTGCATCCGGGCGTGGCGCGCATCCTGCGGTTAGGCGGGCTGGCTGATGATGTGTTCAACGAGTGTTTCGACGCCACGGCCTTGCAGCAACGCAACCCGCAGATCCGCCTCACGCCACTGGAACACTTTGTGCGCGAACAGGTGCAGGCCTGGCGCGCGGCGCGCGCCGCTGCGACCTTGGCGCGCTGAAGGAGGCCAGTCAGCCCGGTTGCTGCGGCGCCAAGCGCCGGCGCAAGGCTGCCGCCAGCCCCAGGCCGGCGGCGCAACAGGCCCCGGTGGCCAGCCAGGTCCAGTGCCAGCCACCCGCCCGGCTGGCCACCCACGCCACCAGGGGCGGGCCGAAGAACTGGCCGGCCGCCGAGCATTGCTGCATCAACCCCACCGTGGTGGCCACGGTGGTTTCGCCCGGCGCCAGGCGCACGGCGAGGCTGAACAGCGTGCCCGGAATCACGCCGCCCACGGCCGAGAACACCAGCACGGCGGCAAAGCGCAGCGGCGCGCTGAGGCCCGCACCGCCCGACTCGGCAAAGGCCGCAGCCGCCGTGACGGCCATGGTGGCGTAGCCCGCGCGCAGCAGCGTGGTCGGCGCCACGCCGCGGTGCAGCAGCCGCCCGGCCGCCACGTTGCCCAGCATGTTCACCGCCGCGGCCAGCGCGGTGAGCACGCCGCTGGCCGCGCCCGACATGCCGGCCTGGGCGTAGATGGTGGGCAGGAAGCCGACCACGGCCAACCATTGGCCGGCGTAGACCGCGAAGCACAGCGACACCAGCCACGGCCCCGGCGCGGCCAGGGTTTGTTGCAAGCGCCCGCGCCACTGTGCGCGCGCGGCGCTGTCCTGTGCAGCTAAATGTTTGACGGCCGGCGCCGGCAGCGCGTGCGCCAGCCAGGCCGCCATGGCCAGCGCCAGCGCGGCCAGCAGCCACCACCAGGCACGCCAGCCCAGCGTCTGGATGCACAGCGGTCCCAGCAACAACGCCAACGCGGTGGCCAGTGGGAAGTAGGTGCCCCACAAGCCGAGCACCTTGTTCAGTCGCTGCGGTGGCACCTGTTGGCGCAGCAAGCCAGGTGCGGGCAACACCACCAACAAGAAACCGAAGCCTTCACAGGCGCGCAGCAGCAGCAGCGCCAGGGCGCTCTGGGCCACTGCGCCGAGGGCACTGACGAGCGCCAACACAACCAAGCCCAACACCATGCTGCGCTTGGCGCCAATGCCGTCAGCCAGCATGCCGAAGGCCAGGCCCGTGCTCATGCCGGCCAGTTGCACCATTGACAGCAAGAAACCCGCCTGCACCAGGCTCAGGCCGAGCGCCGCTTGCAGCGCGGTGATCGCCGGCGCCAGCTTGCCCACGTGCAGCGCGGCGCACACGCCCGCCAAGATCACCAGCGTGGCGGGGTGGTTGCGGGCGGCGGCTGGCATGGCCGGCCGAGTATGCCCAGCCCGGCCGGCCCGAACCCGGGCGTAGCATTTGCCACCGCCCACACTCGCCACCACGCCCATTGCCGCCCGTGTTGACCACGCCCGCCGCGCCGCCAAGCCGCCTGAGTCTGGCCCTTGACCTGATCCGCTTCGACCGCCCGGCGGGTTGGCTGCTGCTGTTGTGGCCCACGCTGAGCGCGCTGTGGATTGCCGACGACGGCTTCCCGGGCTGGCACCTGTTGGGCGTGTTCGTGTTCGGCACGATCCTGATGCGCAGCGCCGGTTGTTGCGTCAACGACGTGGCCGACCGCGACATTGACCGGCACGTCAAGCGCACGGCGCAGCGCCCGGTGACGCGCGGCGCGGTGAGCGTGCGCGCCGCGCTGGCGCTGGGTGCGCTGCTGGCGCTGGCGGCGTTCGCGTTGGTGCTCACCACCAACGCGCCCACCGTGCTGCTGTCATTCGCCGCGCTGGCCGTGACCCTGCTGTACCCCTATGCCAAGCGTGTGCTGGCCATGCCGCAGGCGGTGCTGGGCGTGGCCTTCAGCTTCGGCATCCCGATGGCGTTTGCGGCGGTGCAGGGCGGCATGGCATTCAGCTTGCGCGCCGTGACTGATGCCGTGCCGCTGGCCGCCTGGGCGCTGCTGGTGGGCAACCTGTTCTGGGTGCTGGCCTACGACACCGAGTACGCCATGGTCGACCGCGATGACGATGTGCGCCTGGGCATCCGCACCGCGGCGCTCACTCTAGGCCGCTTCGACGTGGCCGCGGTGATGGCCTTCTACGCCATCTACCTGGCGAGCTGGGCCGCGCTGGGGCGCTGGCTGGGCCTGGGCGGCTGGTTCTTGCTGGCCATTGGCCTGGCGGCGGCGCAGGTGCTGTGGCACTACACGCTGATCAAGGGCCGCAGCCGCGAGGGCTGCTTCAAGGCGTTCCGCTTGAACCACTGGTTAGGGTTCACGGTCTTCCTGGGTGTGGCAGCGGATCTGGCCTGGCGCTATCCCGTTCAGAGCGCCACTTAAAACTCGCGGCCCAATTCTTCAGCCCGCTGCTGCGCCGCGCGCATGGCCGTGATGAACGCGGCCTGCACGCCATCAGCCTGCATGGACGCCAGCGCGGCATGGGTGGTGCCGCCCTTGGAGGTGACGCGCTCGCGCAGCAGCGCCACCGGCTCGCTGCTCTGCGCCGCCAGCGCCGTGGCGCCGCTGAAGGTGGCCAGGGCCAGGGCGCGGCCTTGCTCGGCGCTCAGGCCCATGGCTTGCGCGGCGTCGATCATGGCTTCGATGAAGAAGAAGACGTAGGCCGGGCCGGAGCCTGACAGCGCCGTCACCGCGTCAAGCTCGTCTTCGCGCGCCAGCCACAGCAGTTGCCCGGTGGGCGCCAGAATTTGCTCGACCAGCGCGCGCTGCGCCAGGCTCACGCCGGCGCGCGCATACAGCCCGGCAATGCCCTGGCCGATCAGCGCCGGCGTGTTGGGCATGCTGCGCACCACGGCGCCGGCGCCGGTGGCCGCAACGATGCGCTCGCTGCGGATGCCGGCCATCACGCTCAGGTGCAGCGCGCCGGCCACGTACGCGGCACAAGGCGCGGCGGCCTGGGCAAAGAGCTGCGGCTTGACCGCCCACACCACGGTGGCTGCCGTGGCCAGGCTGGCGTCGGGCGCGGCCAGGGCCTCGATGCCGAAGCGCTGTTGCAACACTTCGCGCTGCGCCGCCGCGGGCTCGACGACGATCAAGGCCGGCGCCGTTGCCGCGTTCTTCAGCAGCCCACCGATCAAGGCGCTGGCCATGTTGCCGCCGCCGATGAAAGCGATGCTGTCTGTGTTCATCCGCTCAGTGTAGCCAGCAGCATGTTCGTAAGATGCGTTCCCCGCAGCCGCCACCTTGCCCACCATGCAACGCAGAACCTTTGCCGCCGCCGCCGTGCTGGCCCTGGCGCACAACGCGGCCCACGCCCAGGCCTGGCCCACCAAGCAGGTGCGCATGATCGTGCCCGCGCCGGCGGGCAGCTCGCTGGACATCATCGTGCGCCTGTTGGGCGAGAAGTTAAAAGACCGGTGGGGCCAGGCCTGGTTAGTGGAAAACAAGCCCGGCGCCGGCGGCATGCTGGGCATGGACGCGGTGGCCAAGGCCGCGCCCGACGGCCACACCCTGGGCATCGGCTTCAACGGCCCGGTGGCCTTTGCGCCCTTTCTGTATCGCAAGATGCCGTACGACCCGGCCAAGGATCTGGCCCCGGTGGTGATGACCACCAGCCAGCCCAATGTGCTGGCCGTGAGTGCCGAGAAGGTGCCGGCCAGGACGGTGGCCGAGTTCATCGCCTGGGCCAAGGCGCAGGGCGGCCGGGTGAACTATTCGTCGCTGGGCAATGGCAGCTCAGCGCACTTGACGATGGAGCTGTTCCTGGCCGAGACCGGCGTGCAGGCCACGCACATCCCGTTCAACGGCTCGCCGCCGGCGGCCATGGCGGTGGCCCAGGGCGAGGCCGACGCCACCTTCATGGTCGCGCCCGCGCTGCTGGCCCATGTGCGCTCGGGCAAGGTGCGGCTGCTGGCCGTGAGTTCCAGCCAGCGGCCCGATTCATTGAAAGACTTGCCCACGCTGGCGCAGGCCGGCGCGCCGGGCGTGGAGTCGCTGGCCTGGAACGGCCTGTTCGCTCCGGCCGGCACACCTGACAGCGTGCAGCAGCGGATCAATGCCGATGTGAACGCGGCGCTGCAAGACGCCGGCATCAAGGCCGCCATGGATGCACAGGGCCTGACAGTGGTGGGCGGCAGCGTGGCTGACTTCAAACGTGTGGTTGAAGCTGACACCCAACGCTGGGGCGCGATCATCACGCGGCTGGGGTTGAAGCTGGATTGAGGGCGCTGCGTCTTCGGGATGGCGGCCCGCAGTCCCGACGTTGCACTCGCCGGCCCCCACAACGCGGCGCGGGCCGCTGCGGCCTGTGGCAAGTGCCACGCAAATGGGCATCTTTAACCGGCCAGTTCATCGAACAATCCAGCCTATGGCGCTCGCATTCAGGGCGCAGCAAACTTCAGGGCCTGCCCTGCGGTTGCAACGAGAAGGGCAAACCCGCCGAAAGGCGGCGACGCAAAGCTTCCGGGCTAACGTGCGCATCCATGCGCGCCACGTCAGCGGGGCCGCGAGGCTGTCAGGTGCCACCAGCGCCAAGCGGCCGCTCGCTCACCGCCTTCTCTTTCAATTCATCTGTGGCTTGAATTTGAGAGAACACCATGCCTGTTTTGGAACTGACCAGCGTCGCCCGCCCGAAGAGCTTCTTGCCCCCAGCCCCCGCGCCCGCGACCTTGCGCGAAGCACTCGCAGCGCCCCTTGTAGAACCCGCCGCGGCCATGCCGTCACTGGCGCCGCGCGAGCGCCAGGAATGGAACGCCAGCCACGGCCGGCGCATGCGGGCGGTGGAAGCAGTGATGTGCGCCAGCGTGCTGGCCTACTTTGCCGCCGGCTTGCTCGGCTGTTGGCGCTGATGTAAATCCGCCTCTATTCGCTGGCGAGGTGGCGGATTTGCATGCGGGTGCGGACTTGCGGAGGTATGGCCGCTGCGCAACGGCATCAGGGCCTGCGCACAGGCCCTGATGGGGTGGGTTTGGGTGT
>JANOXU010000034.1:0-15870 GCA_031418595.1 Burkholderiales bacterium | reverse complement strand
GCCGCAACGTGCCAGGCGCGCACAAGCATCCTGGCCCAAGGCCTGGCCGGCCGCGTCGAGCGGACCCAGCTCACTGAGGTAGCGGTGCGCTTGTTCGAGGTGGTAGCCGAGGATTTCCTCGTACTCCAAGGCGCGGTCGCGGTCGGCGTTGACGCGGTCGGCCCAGCGCACGAACTCGGCGTGCAAATGTGCGCGCTCGCGCTTGAGCAAGCCGCCATAAACGGTTTCGCGCACCAGGTGGTGGTGGAAGCGGTACACCACCTCGGCCGCGGCGCTGTGCGAGGCTTGCACGAACTGCTTGCGCGCCAGGCTTCCGAGTTGCTCGTCGATGCCCTCGCGCATGGCCAGTGGCGCCAGCGACTGCACGGCCGAGCGCGCGAACTCAAGGCCGATGACTGACGCCGGCTCCACGGCCGCGCGTTCGCTGCGCGCCAAAGTGTCCAGGCGCGCTTCCAGCAACGCCTGGATGGTGGGCGGCACGGCGATGTCGGCCAGCGCGCCGGTGCTGACCCACTGCCCGCCTTCCTGGCGCAACTGGCCGTTGTCGACCAACATCGACAGCATTTGCTCCACGTACAACGGGTTGCCTTCGGCCGCCTGCACGATGCGCGCCACCACGTCCTGCGGCCAATTGGCGGCGCCCAGCAAGTGCGCCACCACCTGGCCGGCCGCGGCGTCGCTCAGCGGCGCCAGCACCAGGCGCAAGGCCTTGTCGCCCTGGCTCCATTGCGGGTGGCGTTCAAGCAACTCGTGGCGCGCCGTGCCCAACAGCAAGATCGGGCTGGCGGTGCGCGACTGCAACAGCTTCTCAATCAACTCCAGCAAAGCGGGTTCGGCCCAGTGCAGGTCGTCCACGACCAGCACCAACGGGCCCTGCTCAGCCAACGTTTGAAAGAACTTTTTCACCGCCCAATGCAGCTCGTCGGTGGGGAACGGTGTGTCGGCCAGACCGGCCACCGTGGCCAGGCGCGCAGCGGCATCGGCATGGCCCAACATGGCCAGCAGCTTGGCCTGGGCCGCCTGCGGCGTATCGTCATCGTTGATGCCGGCGGCTTCGCTAAGCATGCTGCGCACGGGCCAGAACGTGATGCTGTCGCCATAAGGCAGGCAACGCCCGCGCAACACCCGCGCCCCGACGGCAATGCCTTGCACCACCTCCAGCACCAGGCGCGATTTGCCCATGCCGGCATCACCCACCACGGTAACCAGCCGCATGCTGCCGCTGCGGCAAACCTCAGCATAGGCCGTTTGCAGCGCCGCCAGCTCGCACTCGCGCCCGACCATCGGCGTGTCGCTGCGGCGCAGGTTGCCTTCCAGGCCGCGCACCGCGCGCAGCCGCCAGGCGGGCACCGCCTGGGCCTTGCCTTTCAGCTCAAGCGACGCCACGGCTTCAGCGTCAACCGCGTCGCGCACCAGGCGGTAGGTCAGGTCGCCCAGGTACACCGTGTCGGGCTGTGCGGCCTGCTCCAGCCGCGCGGCCACGTTCACGGCGTCGCCGGTGGCGAGTTTTTGATCGGCGCCCGGCGCGTCGTTGGCCACCACCTCGCCGGTGTTCACGCCAATGCGCTGCACCAGGGTCACGCCATGTTGCAAGCCCAGCACACGGTTCACCTGGACCAGCGCCGTGCCCATGGCGGCGGCGGCACGCACCGCGCGCAGCGCGTCGTCTTCATGCGCGCGCGGCAGGCCGAACACGGCCATGATGGCGTCGCCGATGTACTTCTCGATCTTGCCGCCGTGGCGCGTGATTTCTGCTGCCATGGCGCTGAAGTAGCGCTCCTTCACCTCGTGCAGCGCTTCAGCGTCGAGCCGCTCGCCCAGCGCGGTGGAGCCTTGCAGATCGCAAAAGACGATGGTCACCGTCTTGCGCACCTCGTGCACCGGCAAGGGCGCTGCCGCACCGGGCAGCGGCGTGCCGCAGTACCCGCACAAGCGAAACTTGGGTGGGTTCTCTTCGTTACAGCCGGGGCAAATCAACATGCGGGAAGTCTACGCGGCAGCGCCGCGCAACGCGCCATCAAGGTAGTGGGCCGAGACGGTGTCAGCCCGCTTCGGTCATGGCGTGGTCAACGACTTGCTGATGAACCCCTGCACGCCATCGAGCGCGCACGGCAGCATCATGTTGCAGGCCATGGCTTGGGCCGCATCGGCGTAGGCCGCGGCGATGCCGGCTTCGGCTTGCCGATAGAACAGCGCCTTGCCCAGCGCCAGGGCTTCGCGCGGCTTGGGCAGGATGCTGGCAATGAGCGTTTCAACCCGCTCATCCAACTGCGCCGGCGCCACCACATGGTTCACCAACCCGCGCTCGAGTGCCTGCTCGGCGCTGATGAACTCGCCCGTCACCAGCATCTCGAACGCTGCCTTACGTGAAACGTTGCGCACCAGGGCCACGCTGGGCGTGGCACAGAACAGGCCCAGGTTGATGCCGCTCACCGCAAAGCGCGCCGTGCTGGCGGCCACGGCCAGGTCGCACATGGCCACGAGCTGGCAGCCGGCCGCCGTGGCCACGCCTTGCACGCGGGCGATCACCGGCACCGGCAAGGCCTGCAAGGCGAGCATCACATCGCTGCAGCGCCTGAACAGCGTTTGGTAGTACTCGTGTGAAGGCTGCGCGCGCATTTCCTTCAAGTCGTGCCCGGCGCAAAAGGCCTTGCCCGTGGCGGCCAGCACCAGCACGCGCACGCTGTCATCGCCCTGCAGCGCCGCCACTTCGTGAGCCAAGGCCGCCAGCAGGCTTTCAGACAAGGCGTTGAACGCGGCCGGCCGGTTCAAGGTGAGCGTGACCACGCCACGCACGTCGCGCTGGGTCAACAAGACGGTGTCGTTCATATCGCTCACTCGAAGGCCGCCGCACTCTTGGCGCGCTCGCGCAGTTGAAATTTCTGGATCTTGCCGGTGCTGGTCTTGGGAATCGCTTCGAACCGGATGTCCTTCGGCACTTTGTACGCGGCCAGCAAGCCCTTGCAGTGGTTGACGAGTTCGGGCGCGCTGGCCTGCGAGCCCTCTTTCAACTCGACATATGCCACCGGTGATTCGCCCCACTTCGGGTCGGGCCGCGCCACCACCGCGCAGGCCATCACGGCGGGGTGGCGGTACAGCGCATCTTCCACCTCGATGGACGAGATGTTCTCGCCGCCGGAAATGATGATGTCCTTGCTGCGGTCTTTGATCTTCACGTAGCGGTCGGCCTGCATCACCGCCAGGTCACCGGTGTGGAACCAGCCACCTTCGAAGGCCTTGGCGGTGGCGGCCGGGTTCTTCAAGTAGCCCTTCATCACGATGTTGCCGCGGAACATGATCTCGCCCATGGTCTGGCCATCGGCAGGCAGCTCGGCCAGGGTGTCGGGGTGGCATACGGCCATGCCTTCTTGCAACGGGTAGCGCACGCCCTGGCGGCCGTTCAATCGCGCCTGTTCAGGCAAGCTTTGCGCCGCCCAATCAGGCCGCTTCACCGCCACGCCGGCCGGGCCGTAGGACTCGGTCAAGCCATACACGTGGGTGATGTCGAAACCCATCTGCGCCATGCCTTCGATCATCGCCGCCGGTGGCGCGGCGCCTGCCACCATGCCGCGCACGCGCTGCGTGATGCCTTCGCGCAGCGCCGCCGGCGCATTGATCAGCAAGTTATGCACGATGGGCGCGGCGCAGTAATGGTCCACCGCATGCTCGCGCATCGCCGCCAGGATGGCCGGCGCCTCCACGCGGCGCAGGCAGACATGCGTGCCGCCGAGCAGGGCCAGCGTCCACGGGAAGCACCAACCGTTGCAGTGGAACATGGGCAGCGTCCACAGGTACACCGGGAAGTGCGGCATGGTCCAGGCGGCAGCGTTGCACACCGCGTTGAGGTAGGCGCCGCGGTGGTGGGTGACCACACCCTTCGGGTCGCCGGTGGTGCCGCTGGTGTAGCTCACGGCAATCGCGTCCCATTCATCCTGCGGGCCTTCCAGCTTGGCCAGCGGCGCGTGAGCGGCCAACAGGGCCTCGTACTCGTGCGCGCCCAGGCGGTCCCCCGGGCCGGTGTATTCGCTGTCCACCACGTCGATGACGATCGGCGTTCGGCCATGCTCGGCGCGCAAGATGCGCAGCGCCTGCGCCATCACCGGCGCGAATTCGCGGTCGGTGATGAGCACCTGCACCTCGCAGTGGTGCAACTGCCAGGCCAACAGTGGCGCATCGAGCCGGGTGTTCAGTGTGTTCAGCACGGCGCTCAAGGCCGGCACGGCGTAATGCACTTCCACCATTTCGGGCGTGTTGGGCAGCATCACGCTCACCGTGCTGCCGCGGGCCACGCCCAGGGCGCGCAAGGCCGCTGCCAGGCGCGCCGTGCGTTCGCGCACCTGCGCCCAGGTGTGGCGGCGCGCGCCGTGAATCACGGCAGGCAGGTCGGCAAAGACCTCGCCGCTGCGCTCGACAAAACTCACCGGCGACAAGGCCACGAAGTTGGCTTCGTTCTTGCCAAGGTCTTGCTCGTAGATGTTCATAGCGTCGCCTTTGCCAATGCCTGGTCGATGTCCCAAAGAATGTCGTCGATGTGCTCCAGCCCCACCGAGATCCTGATCATGTCCGGCAACACCCCCGCCGCGATTTGTTGCGCTTCATCAAGCTGGCGGTGCGTGGTGCTGGCCGGGTGGCTGATGAGGGTGCGCGTGTCGCCAATGTTCACCAGGTGACTCATGAACTGGGCCCCTTCAATGAACCTCACGCCCGCCGCCACGCCGCCCTTCACGCCGAACGCCAGCAGGCCCGAAGCCCCTTTCATTTGCCGCCTCATCAAGTCGTGTTGCGGATGCCCGGGCAGGCCGGGGTAGTTGACCCAGGCCGCCGCTGGGTGCGTTTGCAGGAACTGCGCCACCGCCAGGGCATTGCTGCAATGCCGCTCCATGCGCAAGGGCAGCGTTTCCACCCCTTGCAGGATCTGCCAGGCGCTCATCGGCGACAAGGCCGCGCCAAACACGCGCAGGGTTTCCATGCGGCAGCGCATGGCGAAGGCGAAGTCGCCAAACGTTTCAAGAAACTTCACGCCGTGGTAGCCGGGCGAAGGCTCGGTCATGCCCGGGAATTTGCCGTTGCCCCAGGGGAAGCTGCCACCTTCGACCAGCACCCCGCCCAGCGTGGTGCCGTGGCCGGCCAGGTACTTGGTGGCGCTGTGCACGACGATATCGGCCCCGAATGACAGCGGGTTGCACAGGAACGGGCTGGGCACGGTGTTGTCGATGATCAAGGGCACGCCGTGCGCATGCGCCACCTCGGCCACCGCGGCGATGTCGAGCACCACCATGCTCGGGTTGCCCAGGCTTTCAGCAAACACCGCGCGCGTGTTCGGCCGCATGGCCGCGGCAAAGGCCTGCGGGTTGGTGGCATCCACAAAGCTCGTTTCAATGCCGAACTTGCGCAAGTTCACCGCCAGCATGGTCACCGTGCCGCCGTACAGCGCGCCGGCGGCCACCACATGGTCGCCACTTTGCAAAATGGTCATCAAGGCCAGCGCCTCGGCGGCCATGCCCGATGCGGTGGCCACGGCGGCGCGGCCGCCTTCGAGTGCGGCCACGCGCTCTGCCAGCGCCGCCACCGTGGGGTTGCTCAGGCGCGAATAGACGTTGCCGAAGGTTTGCAGGTTGAACAGGCTGGCAGCATGCTCGGCGCTGTCGAAAACAAAGCTCGTGGTCTGGTAGATCGGCAAGGCGCGCGCGCCGGTGGCGGCGTCGGGTATCTGCCCGGCGTGGATGGCCAGGGTTTCGGGCTTGAAGGCGCGATCAGACATGTTCAACGCGGCCGTTGAGCGGAAATGACGCCTGTATTCACGCCGGCCCAATGCAGGCCGCCAAACAGGCGCGCATGCTCGATCTTCACGCAGCGGTTCAGCACCGAATCCAGCCCCGCGGCGCTGGCCAGCGCATCGGCTTGCAGGTTGTTCACGCCGATCTGCTGCCACAGGCATTTGGCACCGATGGCCACGGCGCTGTGGGCGATGGGCAAAACGTCTTCGCTTCTGCGGAACACATCGACCATGTCCACCGCGAAGGGAATGTCTTCCAGCTTGGCATAGCAGCATTCGCCCAGCACCGCGTCATAGCGCGGGTTCACCGGCACGATGCGGTAGCCGTGGTGCTGCATGTACTTGGCGGCAAAGAAGCTCGGCCGGTGCCATTCGGCAGACAGCCCCACCACCGCGATGGTGCGGCAGGCCTTGAGAACGCGGCGCAGGCTGGCGATGTCATGCAACATGCTGCAATGGTAGGGCGCGGGCGGCGCGTGTGCCGTGGCTATACTGCCCGCCGTCAGGAGAGAGCCCAGCGCAAGCCGGGCCGCCGAAGGCGAAACCGGCTACCCGCGCCGGCCTAACGCTCAGGCAAAGAGGACTGACTTTTCTCCTCGCTGGAGAGAGGCCGCACCCGATGCGGCCCACCGAAGGGGCAAGGCCCGCGGCCTGCAAACATGCAGGTGCGCCCAGGCCGAATCTCTCAGGTAGAGCGGACAGCGAGGGCCACTGCCCCCTGCACTGTTGCAGGGCACCAGATGCCCCTCGCAGAAAGCCCGCCATGACCGCAGACCTGCTGAACACCCCGCTGCATGCGCTGCACCTTGAACTCGGCGCCAAGCTCGTGCCCTTTGCCGGCTATGCCATGCCGGTGCACTACCCCGGCGGCATCATCGCCGAGCACCGCCAGTGCCGCAGTGCGGCGGCACTGTTCGATGTGTCGCACATGGGCCAGTTGCGCCTGGTGGGTGACGACGCCGCGGGCGCGCTGGAAAGTCTGGTACCGGTGGATGTGCTCGACCTGCGCTTGCACCAGCAGCGCTACGCCATGTTCACCAACGCAGCGGGTGGCATCCTTGATGATCTGATGATCACCCGGCGCGAAGCCGACCTGCTGCTGATCGTCAACGCCTCGTGCAAGGCGGCCGACACCAAGCACCTCATCACCCACATCGGCCACCGTTGCCAGGTGGTGCCGCTGCCCTTGCAAGCCCTGCTGGCCTTGCAAGGGCCACTGGCGGCCAGTGTGATGGCGCGCTTGAGTACAGAGGTGACGGCGCTGACGTTCATGACCGGTGTGCACGCCAAACTGGCCGGCGCTGAATGCTTCGTCACGCGCTCGGGCTACACCGGCGAAGACGGCTTCGAGATCTCGGTGCCGGCACAGCACGCCGTGCACCTGGCGCGCACGCTGCTCGGCAACCCCGAAGTCAAACCCGCCGGCCTGGGGGCGCGCGACACCCTGCGCCTGGAAGCCGGCCTGTGCCTGTATGGCCACGACATCACCGAAACCACCACCCCGATTGAAGCCGGCCTGCAGTGGGCGATCCAGAAGGTGCGCCGCCCGGGTGGCGCGCGCGCCGGCCACTACCCCGGCGCCGCGGCCATCGAGGCACAGCTCGCCAGCGGCGCGGCCATCAAACGCGTGGGTCTGCTCGGCCTGGAGCGCGTGCCCGTGCGCGAAGGCGCCACGCTGTTCGATGCCCAGGGCCGCCAGCTCGGCCATGTCACCAGCGGCACGCTCAGCCCGGGCGTGAACCAGCCCATTGCCATGGCCTACCTGGCGGCCAACCACGCCGTGCTGCACCACGAGGTCTATGCCGACGTGCGCGGCAAGCGCCTGCCCATGCGCGTCACCACCCTGCCCTTTGCCCCCCACCGCTACCACCGCGGTTAACCTTTCATCTCACTCAACAGGAGCCCACGCCCATGACGACCATGTTCACCCCCGACCATGAATGGATCAACATCGAAGACCACGAAGCCGCTGTCGTGGGCATCACGCTGCATGCGCAAGATGCCCTGGGCGACGTGGTCTTTGTCGAACTGCCAGAAGTGGGCCGCAGCTACAAAAAGGGCGATGTGGCCGGCGTGGTGGAAAGCGTGAAGGCCGCGGCCGACCTGTACATGCCGGTGGACGGTGAAGTGGTCGAGGTCAATGAGGAACTGCGCAACAACCCCGGCCTGGCCAACTCAGACCCCATGGGCAACGGCTGGTTCTTCAAGGTGCACGTCACGCGCATGGCGCAGTTTGAACAACTGATGGATCCGCCCGGCTACGACGCCTTGTTGAAAACGCTTTGATGTCCACGGCCATGACGCCAACGCTTGCCGAGCTGGAAAACGCCAGCGAATTCCACGCCCGCCACATCGGGCCCGACGCGGCCGACGAGCTGCACATGCTGTCGGTCATCGGCGTGGCGTCGCGCGCCGCGCTGATTGCAGCCGTCGTGCCACGCAGCATCGTTCGCCGTCAGCCCATGGCCCTGCCCGTACCGGTGAGCGAAGCGCAGGCGCTGGCCGAGATCAAGGCGCTGGCCGGGCGCAACCAGGTGCGGCGCAACTTCATCGGCCAGGGCTACCACGGCACGCTGGTGCCCGGCGTCATCCAGCGCAACATCCTCGAGAACGCGGCCTGGTACACCGCCTACACGCCCTACCAGGCGGAGATTTCGCAGGGCCGCATGGAAGCGCTGCTGAACTTCCAGACCCTGGTATGCGACCTCACCGGCATGGCCATTGCCAACGCCAGCATGCTCGACGAAGCCACCGCCGCGGCCGAAGCCATGACGCTGGCCAAGCGCAGCGTGAAGTCCAAGAGCAACACCTTCATCGTGGCCGGCGACTGTCACCCGCAAACCATCGAGGTGATTCAGACCCGGGCCGCGCCACTGGGCATCCAGGTGTTGATCGGCTTTGTCCCCACGCTGCTGGCCGAGAACGACTGCTTCGCGGTGCTCGCCCAGTACCCCGCCACCACCGGCCTGATCCATGACCTGGCCCCGCTGG
Source organism: Burkholderiales bacterium (assembly GCA_031418595.1). GTDB lineage: Bacteria > Pseudomonadota > Gammaproteobacteria > Burkholderiales > Burkholderiaceae_C > Rubrivivax. Next base: position 7,103 of record JANOXU010000034.1, on the reverse strand, counting down.
CCGCAGCCGCGCACGCCAGGCAGGCCGCGTTGATCGTGGCGGCCGACCTGCTGGCGCTGACGCTGCTCAAGCCGCCGGGCGAGTTTGATGCCGACATCGTGCTGGGCAACAGCCAGCGCTTCGGCGTGCCCATGGGCGCGGGCGGCCCGCATGCCGCCTACCTGGCCTGCCGCGATGAATTCAAGCGTTCTCTGCCCGGCCGCCTGGTTGGCGCCAGCGTCGACGCCCACGGCCACACCGCCTACCGGCTGGCGTTGCAAACCCGCGAGCAGCATATTCGGCGCGAGAAGGCCACCAGCAACATCTGCACGGCGCAAGTGCTGCTGGCGGTGATGGCCAGCATGTACGCCGTCTACCACGGCCCGCAGGGCTTGCGCCGCATCGCCCAGCGCGTGGCGGCGTACACCGCCATCCTGGCACGCGGGCTTCAGGCCATGGGCTGCAAGGTGATCACGCCCGCGGCCTTCGACACCTTAACGGTTGAAACAGACGGCGACACCGAAGCCGTGCTGCACCGCGCGCTGGCCGCCGGCGCCAATCTGCGCCGCGTGTCGCCCAAGCACATCGGCATTGCGCTGGACGAAACCCACACCCAGGTTGACGTGCAAGACCTGTGGGCCTGGTTCGCCCCGCCCGGCGCTGCGCTGCCCGACATCGACACCCTGGCGCGCGACACCGAGCCGCTGATTCCCCCGGCCCTGTGGCGCAGCGCACCGTTCCTCACGCACCCGGTGTTCAACACCCATCACAGCGAAACGGAAATGCTGCGCTACATCCGCAGTTTGAGCGACAAGGATCTGGCGCTGGATCGCAGCATGATCCCGCTGGGCAGTTGCACCATGAAGCTCAACGCCACGGCTGAAATGCTGCCCATCACCTGGCCGGAGTTCGCCAACCTGCACCCGTTTGCGCCGGCTTCGCAACTGGCCGGTTTATGGGCCGTGAATGACCAACTCTGCCAATGGCTGGCCCAGGCCACGGGCTATGCCGGCGTGAGCCTGCAACCCAACGCCGGCTCGCAGGGTGAATACGCCGGGCTGCTGGTGATCCGGGCCTGGCACGCTTCACGCGGCCAGGCGCATCGAACGACTTGTTTGATCCCCGAAAGTGCGCACGGCACCAACCCTGCCAGCGCGCAGATGGTCGGCATGACCGTGGTGGTGGTGAAGTGCGACGCCAACGGCAGCGTCGACCTGGCTGACCTGCGCGCCAAGTGCGCAACGCACCGCGACACGCTGGCCGCCATCATGATCACCTACCCCAGCACCTATGGCGTGTTCGAGCCGCGGGTGAAGGAGCTGTGCGCGCTGGTGCATGAACATGGTGGCCGCGTGTACGTGGACGGCGCCAACATGAACGCCCTGGTGGGCCTGGCCGCACCCGGTGAATTTGGCGGTGATGTGAGTCACCTCAATCTGCACAAAACGTTTTGCATCCCGCACGGCGGCGGCGGGCCCGGCGTGGGGCCGGTGTGCGTGGTGGCCGATCTGGTGCCCTTTTTGCCTGCGCACCGCAGTGCGGGGCTGGGCAGTGAAAGCAACGTGGGCGCCGTGAGTGCCGCCCCGCTGGGCAACGCGGGCGTGCTGCCCATAAGCTGGATGTACATGCGCATGATGGGCGCGGCCGGCCTCACCCACGCCACCGAAACCGCGATCCTCGCCGCCAACTACGTGGCCGCGCGCTTGAGCGCTGCCTACGACATCCACTACAGCGGCGGCATTGCCGGCGTGAAGGGCGGCGGCGTGGCGCATGAATGCATCCTCGACCTGCGGCCTTTGAAGGAAACGTCGGGCATCACGGCTGAAGACGTGGCCAAGCGGCTCATCGACTACGGCTTTCATGCGCCCACGCTGAGCTTTCCGGTGCCCGGCACGCTGATGGTCGAGCCTACCGAAAGCGAACCCTTGATCGAGCTGGATCGTTTTTGCACCGCCATGCTGGCCATCCGCGAGGAGATTCGCCGCGTGGAACGAGGTGTTTGGCCGCGCGACGACAACCCACTCAAGCATGCTCCCCACACCGCCGCGGCCCTGTTGGGCAGCGAATGGCCGCATGCCTACAGCCGCGAGCAGGCCGCTTTCCCGGTGGCCCATTTGCGCGGCCAAAAGTACTGGCCACCGGTGGGCCGGGTCGATAACGTGCACGGCGACCGCAACCTCATTTGCAGTTGCGTGCCGATGAGTGAATACACCTGATCGGCGGCTTGGCGCATCGGCCTATGCTCGCGCGCGCTTTTCCATTCAACTTGCAGGAGCCCGTCATGCACCACACACACCCCCTCTCCGCGTTGGCCTGTGCCGCGCTCCTGTTCACCAGCGCGGCGCGCGCCGGTGAAGTCGAAGTGCTGCATTGGTGGACCAGCGGCGGCGAAGCCAAGGCCGCCGCGGCGCTGAAGGCCACCATGCAGGCCAAGGGCCACACCTGGAAAGACTTTGCCGTGGCCGGCGGTGGCGGTGATGCGGCGATGACGGTGCTGAAGTCGCGCGTCGTCTCCGGCAATGCGCCGGCCGCCGCACAAATCAAAGGCCCGGCCTTGCAGGAATGGGCGCGCGAAGGCGTGCTGGCCAACATGGACGCCACGGCCAAGGCCGAGAAGTGGGACGAGCTGCTGCCCAAGGGAATAGCCGACGGCTTGAAGTACAAGGGCAACTACATCGCCGCGCCGGTGAACGTGCACCGCGTGAACTGGCTCTGGGCCAACCCCGATGCCTTCAAGAAGGCCGGCGCCAAGATGCCGACCAACTGGGACGAATTCTTCGTGGCGGCCGACAAGCTCAAGGCCGCGGGCCTGATTGCCGTGGCCCATGGCGGCCAGAACTGGCAAGACTTCACCACGTTTGAAAGCGTGGCCCTCGGCCTGGGCGGCGCCGAGTTCTACAAGAAGGCGCTGGTGCAACTCGACCCCGCTTCCTTGAAGGGCGCCACCATGGACAAGGTGCTGTCCACCTTCAAAAAGATCAAGGGCTACACCGACAAGGGCGCGAACGGGCGCGACTGGAACCTGGCCACGGCCATGGTCATCAAGGGCGAGGCCGGCATGCAGTTGATGGGCGACTGGGCCAAGGGCGAATTCATTGCCGCCGGCAAGCAACCGGGGGTGGATTTCACCTGCGTGCCGGCGCCCGGCACGGCCACGTCTTTCACCTACAACATCGACAGCTTTGCCCTGTTCAAGCTCAAAGACGCGGGTGCGCAAAAGGCCCAGCAAGACTTGGCCGCGGCCATCATGTCCAGCGAATTTCAAGAGGTGTTCAACCTCAACAAGGGCTCGATTCCCGTGCGCCTGGGCATGAAGCTGGATAAGTTCGACGCCTGCGCCAAGACCTCGGCGGCCGACTTCGTGGCCAGCGCCAAGAGCGGCGGCCTGGTGCCCAGCATTGCCCACGGCATGGCCGTGGCGCCAGCCATTGACGGCGCGATGAAAGACGTGGTGTCGCAGTTCTGGAACGACGACAAGATGACCGTGGCCGCGGCCATGGACAAGCTGGTCGCCGCGGCCAAGACCAAGTAATTCGCAGCGTTAGTAGGGTCTGTTGACATATGAATCGCACCCGCGTGAAGGCCCAGAACGGCCCCAATCTAGGCGCCAAGCGGAACCGGACCGGTGGTCCGGTGAGCATTGGCAACGACGAGTGGGGCCGCTCTGGGCCTTCACCCTTCGGGCCGGTGCTTCCCAACGCGCAGGCGGGCGTTGCGCCTCTAGCCCAGGCGGCCAGCCTGGACGTCGAGCCGCGCCTACTCCTGCACGTTGGGAGGCGCCGGCGCGGGTGTGATTCATATGTCAGCAGACCCTGAGCAAACCCGTGCGCACCAACTGGCTACCCAGGCTGGTGGTGGCGCCGGGCTTTGTGCTCGCCTTGCTGTTCATCTATGGCTTGATGGCCTGGAACGGCTATCTGTCAGTCTCGGCCTCGCGGCTGTTGCCCAACTACGAATACGCCGGCTTCGAGCAATACGCCAACCTGTTCGAGAACGAGCGCTTCCATGTGGCGCTAGCCAACATGGCCGTGTTCGGCGTGCTGTTCATCGGTGGCGCCATGGTGATCGGCCTGTTGCTGGCGATTTTGCTAGACCAGAAAATCCGCGCCGAAGGCGTGCTGCGCACCATCTACCTGTACCCCATGGCGGTGAGCTTCATCGTCACCGGCACGGCCTGGAAGTGGATGCTCAACCCGAGCCTGGGGCTGGAACACCTGATGCACCAGTGGGGTTTCGAGAGCTTCAGCTTCGACTGGCTGGTCAACCCCGACAAGGCCATCTACTGCATCGCCATTGCCGGCATCTGGCAAAGCGCGGGCTTCGTGATGGCGCTGTTCCTGGCCGGCCTGCGCGGCATTGACGATTCGATCATCAAGGCCGCGCAGGTTGATGGCGCCAGCCTGCCGCGCATCTACTGGCGCATCATCTTGCCCAGCCTGCGGCCGGTGTTCTTTTCCACGCTGATGGTGGTGAGCCACCTGGCGATCAAGAGTTTCGACCTGGTCATGGCACTCACCAACGGCGGCCCCGGTTTTGCCACGGACCTGCCGGCCACCTTCATGTACGCCATGGCGTTTTCGCGCGGCCAGATCGGCCTGGGCGCGGCCTCGGCCGTGGTGATGCTGGCCATGGTGGCGGCCATCGTCGTGCCGTATTTGTATTCAGAGCTGCGGGTGAAAAAGTGATCCGCGCACAACGCTGGCTGTTGTGGGGCACGCTGCTGCTGTTCGCAGCCTGGTTCCTGATGCCGCTGTATGTGATGCTGGCCACGTCGCTCAAGAGCATGGAGCAGGTGCGCAGCGGCCACCTGCTGGCCTGGCCGCTGGACCCGACGCTGGCCGCCTGGGCCAAGGCCTGGAGCACCGCCTGCACCGGGGTGGACTGCGGCGGCTTGAAACCCTTTTTCATGAATTCGCTGTTGATGGTGGTGCCGGCGGTGCTGGCCTCCACCGCCATTGGCGCACTCAACGGCTATGTCCTGTCGAAGTGGAAGTTTCGCGGCAGTGAAACCCTGTTCGCCCTGCTGCTGTTCGGCGTGTTCATGCCCATGCAGGTGGTGTTGCTGCCCATGAGCCAGGTGCTGGGCTGGCTGGGTTTGGCCAGCTCGATCTGGGGCCTGATGGCGGTGCATGTGGTGGCCGGCATCCCCAGCACCACGCTGTTCTTTCGCAACTACTGCGTGGGCCTGCCTGATGAACTGATCAAGGCCGCCATGCTCGACGGCGCCGGCTTCTGGCAGATCTTCTGGCGCATCGTGCTGCCGCTGTGCACGCCGATCATCGTGGTCACCATGATCTGGCAGTTCACCAATATCTGGAACGACTTTCTCTACGGCATCGTGTTCTCCGGCGCCGACAGCAAGCCCATCACGGTGGGGCTGAACAACCTGTCCAACACCTCCAGTTCGGTGAAGGAATACAACGTCGACATGGCCGCCGCGCTGATCGCGGCACTGCCCACCTTGTTCGTTTACGTGGTGGCCGGCAAGTACTTTGTGCGCGGCCTCACGGCCGGTGCTGTGAAAGGTTAAGGTTCGATGCCATGGGCGCACTCGCCATCAAGCAGGTACGCAAACGCTTCGGCAGCACCGAAGTCTTGAAGGGCATCGACCTCGAGATCGAAGCCGGCGAATTCCTGATCCTGGTTGGCCCATCGGGCTGCGGCAAGTCCACCTTGCTGGCCATGATCGCCGGGCTGGAGCAACCCAGCAGCGGCCAAATCTTCATCGGCGAGCGCGACGTGACCCACCTGCCCAGCAAGGACCGCGACATCGCCATGGTGTTCCAGAGCTACGCCCTGTACCCCAACATGAGCGTGGCGCAAAACATTGCCTTCGCGCTGGAAATGCGCAAGGTGCCCAAGGCGCAACGCGAGGCCACGGTGCAGCGCGTGGCTGCGCTGCTGCAAATCAGCCATCTGCTGGAGCGCAAGCCCGGCGCGCTTTCAGGTGGCCAGCGCCAGCGCGTGGCCATGGGCCGGGCGCTGGCGCGCGACCCGAAGCTGTTTTTGTTCGACGAGCCCCTTTCGAACCTCGACGCCAAGCTGCGCGTGGAAATGCGTGCCGAAATCAAGCTGCTGCACCAGCGCACGCAAACCACCACGGTGTACGTGACGCACGACCAGGTCGAGGCCATGACCCTGGGCGACCGCATCGCGGTGATGAAAGACGGCGAGGTTTTGCAGTTCGGCACGCCGGCCGAGATCTACACCCGGCCGGCCACGCGCTTCGTGGCCGAATTCATCGGCTCGCCGGCCATGAACATGGTGGCGGCACAGCGCTCGGCTCAGGGGTTGCAGGCAGCAGGTGTCAACCTGGCGCTTGAGCCGGCGCAACAGGCTGCGTTGCTTGCGGTTGATGCCGCCTCCACCGCGAACATCACCTACGGCCTGCGCCCGGAGGACCTGTCGTTCGCCGAAACCGGCCTGCCCGGCACCTTGACCATCATCGAGCCCACCGGCCCGGAAACCTATCTCACGGCCGACACCGCGCTGGGCAAGCTCACCGCCCGCGTGCCCGGCAATGTGGCGCTGCGCGTGGGGCAGGCCGTGCACCTGCGCTGGGCCGCGGCGCAGGCGCACTTGTTCGGCGGCGCAAGCAGCCAGCGCATCGGCTGATGGCCGGCGCGGCCGGCATCACGGCTCGCGCAGCAGCTCAAGCAACTGCGCCGCATCGACCGGCGCGCCGCCATCAACGCCCGCCTCGCCGCTCAAGATGCCCTCGGCCAAATCGCGCTTGCTGCGGTGCAGGCGAACGATTTTTTCTTCAATCGAGCCCTGCGTGACCAGCCGGTACACCGTGACCGGCCGCAGTTGCCCCATGCGGTGCGCGCGCGCGCTGGCCTGCTCTTCGGTGGCCGGGTTCCACCACGGGTCGGTGATGATCACGTAGTCAGCCGCGGTGAGGTTCAGGCCAAAGCCGCCGGCCTTCAGGCTGATGAGAAACAGGTCGCCCGTGCCGGCCTGGAATGCCGCCACGCGCTTGTTGCGCTCGGCCATGGGCGTGCCGCCGTCGAGGTACTGGTAGCTCAGGCCGGCAGCGTCGAGCCGCTCGCGCAGCAGCGCCAGGAAATCAGTGAACTGGCTGAACACCAGCGCCTTGTGGCGCCCGGCCACCAGCTCGCGCG
>JANOXU010000033.1:0-89154 GCA_031418595.1 Burkholderiales bacterium | reverse complement strand
CTCCACTGCCTGGGGCCTGCTACCCGGCGCACCGACGCCTACCGGGACGGGACTCTCACCCGTTGGACTGGCGCAGCATGCAGCAGCACTACCTTCCCCCTGCGGGTTCAGTCGAGCCTTTGCTTCGTGACGCACCATGGCGCGATTGTCAGAGCACGGGCTGGCACACTGGCAAGCACTGCACCGAGAAGGCACCACACATCAACCATGAACACCCCGACCGGCCTGTTTGCCGCTGAAGACGACGGCCGGCTGCGCTGCGCCTGGTGCCAGGCCACGCCGGCCTACCTCCGTTATCACGACGAAGAATGGGGCTTCCCGGTCACCGATGAACGGCGCCTGTTCGAAAAGCTCTGCCTTGAAGGGTTTCAGGCGGGCCTGAGCTGGCTGACCATTCTGAACAAGCGCGAGCACTTTCGCCGCGCGTTCGATAACTTCGACGCCGAGCGCGTGGCCCGCTACACCGCGGCCGATGTGCAGCGCCTGCTGGGTGATGCCGGCATCGTGCGCCACCGCGGCAAGATCGAATCCACCATCAACAACGCCCAGCGCGTGCTTGAACTGAAGCGCGAGTTCGGCTCGCTGGCCGCCTATGCCTGGCGCTATGAGCCCACGCCTGCATCGCGGCCAGCGCGGTTGACCTGGGAGGTGCTGCGCGCGATGCCAAGCTCACCCGAATCGTTAGCCATGTCCAAGGATCTCAAGAAGCGCGGCTGGCGTTTCGTGGGCCCCACCACCGTGTACGCTTTCATGCAGGCCATGGGCCTGGTGAATGACCATGTCGAGGGCTGTCATTCGCGGGCACTGGCGCTGGCGGCACGCGCATCAACCTCACCCACACCAAACTGAACCCCGCACCCACCATGCAGCATTTCCCTGACCAATGGCTTGATCTCGGCGGCCTGCGCACCCGCTACTGGGCGGCGGGCCACAGCGGCTCGCCTGTGTTGCTGCTGCACGGCATCGGTTGTTCCGTTACCGAGTGGAACCACAGCATCAGCGCCTTGAGCCAAAACCACCGTGTGTTTGCGCTGGACATGCTGGGCGCGGGCGCCAGCGCCAAGCCGGCGAGTGAAAGCTACAGCCTGCGCCGCCTGGCCGAATTTGCCTTGCAATTCACCCAGGCCTTGAACCTGGGGCCGGTGCACATCGCCGGCAATTCCCTGGGTGGACGCTTGGCACTTGAATGCGCGCTGGCCGCGCCGCAGCAAGTGGCCTCGCTGTTGTTGGTGGACCCGGCCGGCGTGGGCCGCGAAACCTTCATCAACTTCCGCCTGGCCACCGTGCCGCTGCTGGGCGAGCTGCTCACTTTGCCGTTGCGCCCGGCCTTGAAGATGCTGTGGCGCGAGGCCTACTTCAACTCAGGCCTGCTGGAAGAAGAGCGCATTGATGCGAAGCTGGCAGACGCCAAACAGCCCTATGCACAGGCCGCGTTCCTGCGCACGCTGCGTGGCTTTCTGGGCATCGGCGGTTTCCCCAAAGATCAGCTCGCCGCCCTGCATGCCGCGCTGCCCGGTGTGCACCAGCCCACGCTCATCTGTTGGGGGCGCGAAGACAAGTTGCTGCCCGTGGCCCAGGGCGAACAGTTGCAGCGCCTGCTGCCCAACGCGCGGCTGCAGGTGTTTGAACGATGCGGCCATGTGCCGCAGCTTGAAGTGCCGCAGGCCTTCAATGCCGCGGCGCTGGCGTTTTGGGTTGAGGTGGATGCCTGAGGTGGCGCCTTGCGCGCCTGATAACCTGCCCGTGAACAGGCAGGCTCGGGGTGGTCGGCCACTCGGCAGCAAAACATGAACGCAGTAGAAATCGAATCCGCCATTTCTGATCTGGCCCTTGCGCCCTTTAGCGCCGCGGAATTTCCGTTCGCCTTCCTTGCCGCCTTTGGCAACAAAGAAACCACCCTCAAACGCCTGCGCGCCGGCAACAACAATGCCTCAGACGTAGCCGGTGGCGTGCTCCAGCGCAACAACATCCACATGGCCGTGTGCGAACCCGGCACCGTGGGCGAAACCCTCAAGGCCTTGCGCGCCAGCCCGGCCACCATCAAGGCCAAGGCCAAGTTCATCCTTGCCACGGACGGGCAGACCCTGGAGGCCGAAGACTTGCTCGGTGGCGAGACCATCTCCCCGGCCTACCCAGACTTCCCGAACCACTTCGGCTTCTTCCTGCCGCTGGCCGGTATCTCCACGATCAAGGAGATCAAGGACAACCCGATCGATGTGCGCGCCACCGGGCGCCTGAACAAGCTGTACATCGAACTTCTGCGCGAGAACCCCGAATGGGCCCGCGACGAGCGCCGGCCCGACATGAACCACTTCATGGCCCGGCTGGTGTTCTGCTTCTTTGCCGAAGACACCGACATCTTCAATGGCGAGGGCCTGTTCACCCAGACCGTGGAACAGATGAGCGAGCGCGACGGCAGCAACACCCATGAGGTGCTGGCAACCATCTTCCGCGCCATGAACATCAAGGGCCCCGCGCGCGCCCACGCCCAGCCCCGTTTGCCGAACTGGGCCGACGGCTTCCCCTATGTGAACGGCGGCCTGTTCTCAGGCAGCGCGCAAGCGCCGCGCTTCACGCGCATGGCGCGCGCCTACCTGCTGCACGCCGGGGTCTTGCGCTGGCGCGAGATCAACCCCGACATCTTCGGCAGCATGATCCAGGCGGTGGCCGATGACGAAGAGCGCGGCGCGTTGGGCATGCACTACACCAGCGTGCCCAACATCCTGAAGGTGTTGAACCCCTTGTTCCTGGACGATCTGCGCGCTGCTTTGGCTGAGGCCGGCAACAACGAACGCAAGCTGCTGAACCTGCGCCGCCGCATCGCACGCATTCGGGTGTTTGACCCGGCCTGCGGCTCGGGCAACTTTCTGGTGATTGCCTACAAGCAGATGCGCGAGATTGAAGCCGAAATCAACCGCCGCCGTGGTGAAACGCACTTGCGCAGCGAGATACCGCTGACCAACTTTCGCGGCATCGAGCTGCGCCACTTTCCGGCCGAGATTGCCCGCCTGGCCTTGATCATTGCCGAGTTTCAGTGCGATGTGCTGTACCGCGGGCAGAAGGATGCGCTGGCCGAGTTTCTGCCGCTGGATGCGCAGAACTGGATTGTTTGTGGCAATGCGTTGCGGCTGGATTGGTTGAGCATTTGTCCGCCTACGGGGACGGGCGTGAAGGTGGTGGCGGATGACTTGTTTGGCACGCCGTTGGAGCAGGCGGAGATTGACTTTGAGAATGAAGGGGGGGAGACGTACATCTGCGGCAATCCGCCATATTTGGGGTACAAGTTTCAGAGCGCGACGCAGAAGGCGGATGTTGCCGCGGTCTTCGGTGCGCGAACGAGGGCGTCAAAGTCCCTCGATTTCGTCACCGCATGGTTCATGAAAGCCGCCGACTATGGTTCTCAGTCTGAATGTGTAGCGGCGTTCGTGACTACGAACTCAATTTGCCAAGGGCAGCAGGTGCCAATTCTTTGGCCACTGATCTTTGAAACCAGGCATCGAATTGCCTTCGCACACACGTCGTTCAGATGGGCAAATCTTGCGAGTCACAACGCGGGCGTCACAGTTGCAATTGTTGGCATCGCGCTTGATTCATCGATCAAGAAGCGTCGCATCTTCTCAGAGGTTAGCGGACAGGCTATTGAGTCAATCGCACAGAACATCAACCCGTACCTGGTGAATTCGCGAGACATCTTTGTTGAACCCCGCGACCAACAGCTATCGGGCTTGGATGAAATGCTTTCCGGCGACAAGCTCACCGACGGTGGGCATTTAGTCCTTTCAGTGGACGAGCGTCGTAGCCTGCTCACGAGTGCACCTGAGGCTGCTCGAAACTTAGGTCGCTTGGTGGGTGGCCAAGAACTGATTCGAGGAATACTGCGCTATGCGTTGGTAATCCCAGACGAGGATGTAGCGGTTGCGTCGAAACTGCCCGGCGTTGCGTCTCGGCTGCGCGCCGTGGCTGCAATGCGAGCCGCTAGTTCCAAAATAGCGACGCAGGCTCAGGCAGCAACGCCTCATCGATTCGACGAGTCAAGATTTGAAGCTCGCAGGAAGATCGTCGTTGCTCAGTTGTCATCCGAGAATCGCGATTACTACCCGTGCGATGTCGTAGGCGACTCGGACGTTCCGATGGCACCCTCGCTTGTGATCTATCGCGACGATCCACACCTTCTTGCGTTGTTGGTCTCCCGCATCCACCTCGTCTGGATCGCCACGGTGTGCGGCAAGCTGAAAACAGACTTCCGCTACTCCAACACCCTCGGCTGGAACACCTTCCCCGTCCCTCCACTCACCGAACAAAACAAGGCCGACCTCACCGCCTGCGCCGAAAACATCCTGCTCGCCCGCGAAGCCCACTTCCCCGCCACCATCGCCGACTTGTACGACCCGGATGCCATGCCGGAAAACCTGCGCCAGGCGCATGAGCGCAATGACGACGTGCTGGAACGCATCTACATCGGCCGGCGCTTCAAGAACGACACCGAGCGGCTGGAAAAGCTGTTCGAGCTTTATACGAAGATGACGGCGGCAGCGGCCAAGCCCAAGGCCGCCACGAAGTCGGCATCAAGGGGGAAGAACTCGTGAGCGATGTGCCCGCTCGCCTGACCCCACCGCCCGAGGGCTATGCCACCTGGCTGGCCGACCTGAAGAGCCGCATCCACACCGCCCAGCAGCGCGCCACGCTGGCGGTAAACCGCGAACTGGTGGGGCTGTATTGGCAGATCGGGCGCGACATCCTGGCGCGGCAGGCGGCGCAGGGCTGGGGCGCGAAGGTGATCGAGCGGCTGGCGCATGATTTGCGCGCCGCCTTCCCGGAAATGAAAGGCTTCTCGCGCGCCAACCTGATGTACATGCGCGCTTTTGCGCAGGCTTGGCCTGAGGCGGAAATTGTCCAACAGGCTGTTGGACATTTGCCCTGGGGGCACAACCTGGTGTTGCTGACGCAGCTGAAAGACCCGCAGCAAAGGCTGGCTTATGCGCGCAGCGCCAGTGCACATGGGTGGTCGCGCAACGTGCTGAGCATGCACATCGAAACCCGGCTGTTGGAGCGCACAGGCGTGGCGGTCACCAACTTCGAGATCAGCTTGCCCAAGCCGCAATCGGATCTGGCCCGAGAGTCATTGAAAGACCCGTACCGCCTGGATTTTCTGGGGCTCGGCAAAGAGGCCGGTGAACGTGACATTGAAAACGCCCTGGTCAGGCACGTCACCGAATTCCTGTTGGAGCTGGGCGCCGGCTTTGCATTCGTCGGCCGCCAGGTGCTGCTCGACGTGGGCGGCGACGAGTTCTTCATCGACCTGCTGTTCTACCACCTCAAACTGCGCTGCTATGTGGTGATTGAACTCAAGGGCGGCAAGTTCAAGCCCGAGCACCTGGGGCAGTTGGGCTTTTACTTGACGGCGGTGGATCGTCAGGTCAAAGCCGAACACGACAACCCAACCATTGGCCTGTTGCTGTGCAAGAGCAAGAACAAGGTGGTGGCCGAATATGCTCTGGGCGACAAATCGCAACCCATGGGAATTGCCGAATACAAGTTGCTCGAATCGCTGCCTGCCGAGCTGCAAACCAGCCTGCCAAGCATCGAGCAGATCGAGCGCGAACTGACAGGCAAGGACACACCCACGGAAGACGAGTCGACATGAACGCCCCCGCCAACCCCACCAATGCCTACACCGTGCCTTCGGTGTCGATCACCACGGCGCGCACGGGCGCCTCTGCCAAGGCCGATGAATGGGGTATGCGCACCATGCAGGCACGCGCCTATGCAAGGCGCGGCGAGCAATACCTGTTGATCAAATCGCCACCGGCATCGGGCAAGTCGCGTGCGCTGATGTTCATTGCGCTGGACAAGCTGCACAACCAGGGCCTGCGGCAGGCCATCGTCGTGGTGCCCGAGCGCTCCATTGGCGCAAGCTTTGCCGATGAGCCTTTGAGCCAGTTCGGCTTCCATTGGGATTGGCAGGTGGCGCCGCAGTGGAACCTGTGCAACGCCCCCGGCATTGACGAGCCGCGTGTGGCCAGGTCCAAGGTGGATGCGGTGCGCAAGTTTTTGCAAAGCCCTGACAAGGCGCTGGTCTGCACGCATGCCACGTTCCGCTTCGCGCTCGAAGAACTGGGCGTTGAGGCCTTCGACAACCGCCTGATTGCCATCGACGAGTTCCACCACGTTTCCAGCAACCCGAACAACAAGCTGGGCAGCCAGTTGGGCGCACTGATGGCGCGCGACAAGGTGCACCTGGTGGCCATGACGGGCTCCTACTTCCGTGGCGACAGCGAGGCGGTGTTGGCCCCGGCCGATGAAGCCCGCTTCGAGACAGTGACCTACACCTACTACGAGCAGCTCAACGGCTACCGCTGGCTCAAATCATTGGACATCGGCTACTTTTTCTACACTGGCCGCTACGTGGAGGCGGTGGCCAAGGTGTTGGACCCGGCACTGAAAACCATCGTCCACATTCCCAGTGTGAATTCGCGCGAAAGCCTGCAAGACAAGGAGCGCGAAGTCAACGAAATCATGAACACGCTGGGTGAATGGAAGGGCCTGGATCCGATCACCGGTTTCCATCAGATGCAAACCAAAACGGGCCGCACGTTGAAGGTGGCCGACCTGGTGGATGACAGCGACGCGGCCAGGCGCACTCGCGTCCTGGCAGCGCTGAAAGACCCGGCGCAAAAGAACAACCGCGACCACGTGGACGTGATCATCGCGCTGGGCATGGCGAAAGAAGGCTTCGATTGGATCTGGTGCGAACACGCCCTGACCATTGGCTACCGCAGCAGCCTGACCGAAATCGTGCAGATCATCGGCCGCGCCACCCGCGATGCCCAGGGCAAGGAGCGCGCACGCTTCACCAATCTGATCGCCGAGCCCGCGGCCGACCAAGCCGCCGTGGCCGAGGCGGTGAACGACATGCTCAAGGCCATTTCTGCCAGCCTGCTGATGGAACAGGTGCTGGCCCCGCGCTATGAGTTCACGCCCAGGAACAACGGCCCCAAAGAAGGCTTTGATTACGGTGAAACGGGCTACAAGACTGGTGGTCACAACGTGGGCGTGAACGCCGGCACTGGGCAGATCCACATTGAGATCAACGGCCTGGTGACACCCGAAACCGCCGAGGCCACGCGCATCTGCAAGGAAGATTTGAACGAGGTGGTGACCAGTTTCCTGCAAGACAAAACCGTGCTGGAGCGCGGCCTGTTCGACAAGGACAACACCCTACCGGAAGAGATCACTCAGTTGCGCATGGGCAAGATCGTGCGCGAGCGTTACCCGGAGTTGAGCGCGGTAGACCAGGAAGCCATTCGCCAGCACGCCGTGGCCGCCATGAACATCACGCAGCAGGCCAAGCTGGCCTTGGCCCAGGCCGATGCGAACAGCGCCGGCGTGGGCGGTGGGGTGGGCGGTGCGGGCAGCGCGGCGCCAGGCAACATGGCCTTGCTGGATGGGGTGCGCAAGTTTGTGAATGTGCGCGACTTGGACATTGACTTGATCGACCGCATCAACCCCTTTGATGCCGCCTACGCGGTGCTGGCGAAAGCGATGGATGAGAAATCACTGCGCCAGGTGCAGGCCAGCATTGCAGCCAAGAAGGTGAGCCTTCCCGAGGACGAAGCCCGCGAGTTGGCCAGGCGCGCCTTGCAGTTCAAAAACGAGCGCGGCCGCCTGCCCGACATCACTTCAGCCGATGCGTGGGAAAAGCGCATGGCCGAAGGCGTGGCCGCGCTGGCGCGTTACCGCGCGCAGGCCAAGGCGGCGCAGGCGCAGGGGGAGCCTGGCCATGGCTGAGCTGGACGATGACGAACTGCTGAGCGCGCTGGGTGTAGAAGCCGAACCGCTCAAAGCCGCCAGCCGCACGCCGCGCGAAGAACGCATCATTGCCGGCTTCGAGGACATTCTTCGCTTCCATCAGGCCCATGGCCGAGCCCCCTTGCATGGTGAGGGCCGCGACATCTTTGAGCGCCTGTATGCCGTGCGCCTGGATCAACTGCGCAAACTGCCGCAAGCGCAGGCCCTGCTAGCGGGGCTGGACCCCCTTGGGCTGCTGGCGGGTGCGGCTTCGGCCGCTGCTGAAGGCCTGGACGAAGACGCCCTGCTGGCCGAGTTGGGGCTCGGCGATGGGCCGGCCGGTCAAGACGACATCACCGTGCTGCGCCACGTTCGCTCTCACGCCGAAAAGCGGGTGGCTGAGGTGATTGCTGAGCGCACGCCGTGCGCAGACTTCGACCAGTTCCAGCCTCGGTTTGAGCAGGTGGAGCGCGAACTGAAATCGGGCCTCCGCGTGACGCGGCGCTTCATGCGCGACGCCAGCATTGCTGATGGCAACTACTTCATCGTTGGCGGGCAGCTCGCCTACGTGGCTGACATGGGTGCAGCCATCAAGGCACCGAATGGTGAAAGCGATGCCCGGCTGCGCGTCGTCTATGCCAATGGCACGCAAAGCAACTTGCTGCGCCGTTCCTTGCAGCGCGCGCTGTACAAGGATGACACCGGCCGCCGCCTGACTGAGCCCGACATGGGGCCGCTGTTTGGCGATGCACCCGAACCTGAAGACATCGAGAGCGGATGCATCTATGTGCTGCGCAGCCTCTCCAGCCACCCCTTCGTGGCCGAGCACCGCGAGTTGATTCACAAGATCGGGGTGACTGGCGGCAAAGTGGAGACCCGCATCGCCGGCGCGGAAAAGGACGCCACCTATTTGTTGGCCGGAGTGAAGGTGGTTGTGACCTACAAGCTCCACAACTTGAACCGTACCCGGCTGGAGAACATCTTTCACCGTTTGTTCGGCGCCGCGCAGATTGACTTGACCATCGAAGACCGCTTCGGCCAACCCGTCAAGCCGAGGGAATGGTTCCTCGTGCCCCTGCATGTGATTGATGAGGCCGTCGAGCGCATCCGGAATGGGTCGATCACCGATGTGGTCTACGACCCGGGAAGCGCCCGATTGGTGACCAGCGCATGAGGGTTTTTGACGCAGCCTGCGCGGCACTTGCCTGCAAGTCCAAGCCGCAAGCCAGGCTCGCTGCTCACTACACTGCCGCCCCATGAACGACCGCATCCGCGAACTCGGCTTTTTCCTTCGCGTCACCGAAGTGGCGAGCTTTTCAGCCGCCGCACGCTCGCTCGACCTCGACCCTTCCACCATCAGCAAGGTGATCCAGCGGCTGGAAGACCGGCTGGGCGTGCGCCTGTTCCACCGCACCTCGCGCGTGTTGCAGCTCACACAGGAAGGCGAGCAATTCCTGGCCGCGGCGCAGAAGGTGATGACGGCGTTGGAAGAGGCCGAGGCCAGCGTCGGTCCGGCGGCCAGTGAAGCCACCGGCGTGTTGCGCCTGAGCAGCACGCCGGCCTTCGCGCGCCAGCGCCTGGCGCCGCTGATGCCGGCCTTTCTGGCGCGGCATGCCGGCCTGAGGGTGGAGTTCGTCACCGCGGCCACACCGCCCGATTTGTTCGAGCAGCAGATCGACATTTCCTTCCAAAGCGGCCCGATCCCTGATTCCACCCTGGTGGCCCGGCGCATCACTGTGGCGCGCTGGCGGCTGTGTGCGGCACCGGCTTACCTCAAACGTTGCGGCACGCCCACCACGCCGGCTGAATTGGCGCAGCATACCTGTTTGAACTTCCTGCCCGGCTCATTTCGCAGCCGCTGGCCGCTGCGCGTGGGCGAGCAGATTCAAACGCAAGAGCTGCGCGCGCTGGTGGCGGCCAACAACGGCGACTTGCTGTGCGCGTTGGCCGCGCAAGGCCTGGGCATTGCCCGGCTGGCCGACTATCACATCGCGGGCGAGCTGCAAAGCGGCGCGCTCGTCACGCTGCTCGATGCGCATGAACTGGAGCGCGAGCCGATCTACGCCGTCTACCCCAGCCGGCGGCATTTGAGCGCGCGGGTGCGGGTGTTTCTGGAGTTTGCCGGCGAGCACTTGGCGGCGGGTTGAATTTGCCCGGCACGGCCCCGGCACAGCAGCTGTGCAGCCTGCGCCACGCCACCAGCCGGCCCGTGATGCACGATGAGCGCATGAACGCCATGCCTGCCAACCCAGCGCCAGCGCGCGCCCTGCAAGGCCTGCGCGTGCTCGACTTTTCCATCATGCTGGCCGGCCCCTATTGCGCGCGGCTGCTGGCCGACATGGGCGCCGAGGTGATCAAGATCGAGCCACCTGAAGGCGACGACATGCGGCTGCGCCTGCCCTTGCGCACTGACGCCAGCGGTGCCCGCCACAGCACCTACTTCGGCCAGCTCAATGCCGGCAAGCGCAGCCTGGCGCTCGATCTGAAAAACCCGCAGGCCTTGGCGTTGGTCAAACAACTGGCTGCACAGGCCGATGTGGTGGTGGAAAACTTCCGCCCCGGCGTGATGGCCCGGCTGGGCCTGGGCGCGGCCGAGTTGTGCGCGTTGAACCCACGGCTGATCTTCTGTTCGATTTCCGGCTACGGCCAAAGCGGCCCCACGCACGACCGCGCCGCCTACGCCATGATGGTGCAGGCCGCCAGCGGCTACGAGCGCACGCTGATGCGCAACGCCGGTGACCGCACGCGACCGGCCGCCACCGCCACCTTCACCGCCGACTTGCTGGGCGGCCTGAACGGCTTTGCCGCCATCCAAAGCGCGCTCTTGCAACGCCACCACACGGGCCAGGGCCAGGTGGTGGATGTGGCGTTGATGGACAGCATGATCAACCTGCTGGTGTATGAAATGCAGGAAGCGCAGTTCCCGGTGGCGGTGACGCGTGCGGCTTACTGCCCGGTGGCGGCTAACGATGGAGATGTGCTGATCGCGCCCATCACCGAACGCAACTTTGCCGCGCTGTGCGAGGTGACGGCCCTGCCCGCGCTGCGCAGCGACGCGCGTTTTGCCACGGTGCCGGCGCGCAGCGCGAATTGGGCCGCGATGATGGCCGTGGTGGAACAGTGGACGCAAACGCGCAGCGTGGCGCAGTGCCTGAGCGCGCTTGAAGCCGCGGGCGTGCCCTGCGCGCATTACGCCGACCCGGCTGACAACCTGACCGACCCGCAACTCGTGCAGCGCGGCCTGTTCAGCACGGTGCATGACGCCGCCGGCGCGTTCCAGGGCGTGAACCCGCCGTGGCAGATGAGCGGCAGCGCTTCGGCGCTGGGCGCGCGCGTGCCCGGCCTGGGCGAAGACACGCTCGCCGTGCTGCATGAACGGCTGGGCTTGGGCGAGCTTGAAGTGGCGCAGTTGCGCGCAGCCGGCGCGTTCGGTGTGCCGCGCACCGGCAAGCCCGCCGCGGGTTAGCCCGAAGCGGGGCGAGCAGATCGTTCGCTACCGCACCTTCACAGCCCCAGCGGGAGCCGCGCGATGCAGGGAACACGCTTTTTGAAGCAGGCCGTGGCCAACCAGCCGCAGCGCACCGCCACCATCACGCCCACGCCAGGGGGCACACGGCGGCGCAGTTGGGCTGAAGTCAGTGCGCGCGTGCCGCGCCTGGCCGCGGCCTTGCGCGCGCTGGGCATTGAGGGCGGCGCCTTCGTGGCGGCGCTGGCGATGAACAGCGACCGCTATGTGGAACTTTTCTTCGCCGTGCCCTGGGCGGGCGGGGCGTTTGCGCCGCTGAACATCCGCTGGTCGGTGGCCGAGAACGACTATGCGCTCACCGATTCAAAAGCTTCGGTGCTGTTCGTTGATGAACACTTCATCGACCAGGCGCGCGAGCTGAAAGCCAAGCTGGCCTGGGTGAAGACGCTGGTCTACATGGGCGAAGGTGCCACGCCGCAAGGCATGCTCGGCTACGAAGACCTGGTGGCCCGGCATGAACCCATGGTGGACGCCAACCGCCGCGGCGAAGACCTGTGGGTGATCTTCTACACCGGTGGCACCACGGCTCACCCCAAGGGCGTGATGATGAGCCACCGCGGCCTGTTCGTGGCCACCGTCACCTACCTAGGAGCCTCTCGGGCTTGGGGTTGGGTCCGCGCTGGGATGCTTTGCCATGCCAGTCTAGACGTCGGCGAGGCGTGTGGCGGGCCCACACAACGAGTCGACAACGACGAATGGAATGGAAAAGCATCCCAGCCCTTCGGGTTGGGCCTGCAAAGGGGCTCATCCGTCGTTGCAAAGCCTCGCTGTGCCACCCGGCGCAGCTGCGTTTTGCGCCTAGGCTGAGCCCCTCTGCAGGCCCAACGCGGGCCCAACCCCAAGCCCGACCGGCTCCTAGGCTGGCGCCGATGCGGCCCAGCTCGCAGCGCGCGCCGGTGGCCGTGACCCGCGCCAGGCCGCGCCCGCGCGTGACCAGCGTGCCGGCAAAGACCTGGCCAGCCGTGCCCGCTGCACCCACATGTTTGGCCACGGGCACCGACTCCCCGCTGAGCAGCGATTCGTCGGCCTGCACATCGGTGCCTTGCAGCAGCGTGGCGTCGGCCGCCACGCGCTCGCCTTCGCCCAGCACCAGCACATCGCCCAACACCAGCTCGCGTGCCGGCACGCGCAGGCGTGCACCGCCGCGCAACACCGTGGCCAGCGGAGCGGCCAGTTCGCGCAGTGCGCTCACCGCGTTTTCAGTGCGCTGCTCCTGCACCAGGGTGATGAGCACCACCACGGCCACCGCGGCCAGCAGCAGGGCGGCGTCACCGCGCTCGCCCAGCAGCAGGTAGACGCCGCCGCAGGCCAGCAGCAACAGCAGCATCGGCTCTTCAAACACCTCGATCAACAGGCGCCAGGCGCGCCGCGGCGGCGGGCCGGGCAGCTCGTTGGGGCCGTCGCGCGCCAGGGCCTGGGCGGCTTGGTCGGGGCTCAGGCCCGAGTGAACCTGGCCGAGGGCCAGGCTGGGTGAGGCCTGGTCGGGTAGCGCATTCACCACCACCTTGGCGTCGCCCGCAGGTTCACGCCCTGCGGTGCCAGCGCTCATGCAGCGTGAGGGATAGCCAGGGTCTCAATGACTGCCGGAACGTACCAGTCTTCGTCGAGCGCCGGCCAGTGCAGCCCGAGCCCTGAATCGACGATGTCGATGCGCTCGCAATCTTGCATCGAGGCCGCTGCGAGGCGTGGCGAGAACGAGCGCGGCACTTGGACGCTCCAGCCGCTGGCCAGGTCGATCTCGACCCGGTCGCGAAGGGGCAGATACCGGGCCGCAACCGCGCGTGGTGCCTGCAAGCTCAGTTCGCCCGCGGCACGCGCAGCAGCGATCTGTGCGTTTTCAGGGATGTCGGTAGGCCTAGCCATGATGATCTCTCCACGCCTGCATCAGTTCGGATTGTCTATCGCTGGCGATCTGAACCACCTTGCGCACTTGAGCATTGGTCAACGGCCCGCGCACGGCCCGCAAGGCGACTGGATTAATCAGCAATTCGACGACGCCGCCGTGCCCCAAGACATGGATGTGTGCAGGTGAGTGGTCATGCACGTAGATCATGAACCGAAATCCGCCTTGGTTGAAGATGGTGGGCATGCTACGGCGCTTGTGCTGTGGTGCTTTGTGCCGCGTCGTTTGTGGCGCTGTATCGCTACTGAAACGCCACTTCCGCAAAGCTGCGCAGCTTGCGGCTGTGCAGCTGATCAAGCCGCTGTTGGCGCAGAAGTTCGATGGCGCGCATGCCGATGCGCAAATGCTGATCGACTCGCTCGCGGTAGAACTGGTTGGCCATGCCGGGCAGTTTGATCTCGCCGTGCAGCGGCTTGTCGCTCACGCACAGCAAGGTGCCGTAGGGCACGCGGAAGCGAAAGCCGTTGGCGGCGATGGTGGCGCTTTCCATGTCCAGCGCCACGGCGCGGCTCTGGCTGAATCTGCGCTCCGGCGTGCGCTGCGGCAGCAGCTCCCAGTTGCGGTTGTCGGTGCTGGCCACGGTGCCGGTGCGCATGATGCGTTTCAGCTCATAACCTTTGAGCTGAGTCACATCGGCCACCGCCGCTTCCAGCGCCCGCTGCACTTCGGCCAGCGGGGGAATGGGCACCCACAAGGGCAGGTCTTCATCCAGCACATGGTCCTCGCGCACATAGCCATGGGCCAGTACGTAATCACCCAACTGCTGCGTGTTGCGCAGGCCCGCGCAATGGCCGAGCATGAGCCAGCAATGCGGGCGCAATACCGCGATGTGGTCGGTGATGGTCTTGGCGTTGGCCGGCCCGACACCGATGTTGACCATGGTGATGCCGCCTGAATCGGGCAGCACCAGGTGGTACGCCGGCATTTGCGGCAGGCGCGCCGGGGCGATGCCCAGTTCATCGCCCGGCAACCCTTGCATGCCGGCACGGCGGGTGACCACGTTGCCCGGCTCCACGAACGCGCTGTAGGGTGACTTCGCGTCGAGCATCAATTCGTGGCCGAGTTTGACAAACTGGTCGATGTAGAACTGGTAGTTGGTGAAGAGCACGAAGTTCTGGAAGTGCTCGGGCGTGCTGCCGCTGTAGTGGCGCAGCCGGTGCAGCGAATAGTCCACGCGCGGCGCGGTGAACAGGGCCAGCGGCTGCGGTTCGCCGGCACGCGGCTCATGCGTACCGTTAGCGATGCCGTCGTCCATCGAAGCCAGGTCGGGCAGGTCGAACAGGTCGCGCATCAGCAGGCGGCGCTCGGCGCTCATCGAGCCTTCGATGTGGTCGTGCTGCGCGAATGAAAAATGCACCGGCATGGGCTGCGTGCTGGTGCCCACCTCCAGCGCCACGCCATGGTTTTGTTGCAGCAAGGTGAACTGCTGCAAGTAGTAGCTGGCGAACAGATCAGGGCGCGTGAGCGTGGTTTCGTAGGTGCCCGGGCCCGAGACGAAACCATAGGCCAGGCGTGAATCGGCGCGCGCCACAGTGGCCGTGCGCACGCGCACGAAGGGGTAGCAGGCGCGCACGCGCTGGGCCGGTGTGTCGCCGGCCACGAAGTGCTGCAACTGCTCGCGCAGGTGCGCCACGCTGGCGGCGTAAATGGCCTGCACCTGGGCCAGCGCGGCAGCCGGGTCGTCGAAGCGTTGCGGGGCAATGTAGGCGGGTGGGGTGGGCTGGCTCATCATGATCACGCTAACCGGAGTTTGCATTGTGGTGCTTGCGCCGCGCGCGGCGGCCCGCCATGATGGTGCGAACTTGAAAGGAAAACATGGCTTACCTCAATGATTGCGGCGGCAAGTTCAAGCAAGCCCTTAAAGACGACGCCGGCAAGACGGTTGCCACGCTGCTGTGGGGCGACCCCTTGGTGGAAGTGAAGCGCGAGGCTGACCAGATGCAGGTGCGCGCCCGCCGCCACCTGGGCTGGGTGCCCGCGGCCTGCGTGGGTGAAGCGGGCTTGCTCGAGCTGTACATCATCGACGTGGGCCAGGGTGACGGCGTGTTGATGCGCACCCCGCACGACAACGCCTGGCACCTCATCGACGCCGGCATCCGCGCGGCCGAGCAGATGACGAAGAAAGGCGCGGCCAATTTCGTGCGCTGGAAATTCATCGACGAGTTGAAACTGCCGGCGGTGAAGCTGGCCAACATGGTGCTCACCCACCCGGATGCCGATCACTTCGGTGGCCTGGTCGATGTGCTCAGCGGCGCCTTGCCCGATGGCCGCACCTTCGCGGTGGACGTGCAGCACTTCTGGCACCCCGGCATGGCGCGCTTCAAAGACGGTGACAAGCTCGGCGCGCAGCGCGCTGACACCAGCACCACGCCGCAGCCCAACCCGAGCTATGGCGTCAAACCCGCGGGCAAGTTCATCACTGAAATGGTCGATGGCAAGACGCATTTCAAAACCCCCAAGCGCGCCTTCAGCACTGATTACGCTGCCCTGGCCAAGCTGGTGGGCACGGTGCCCAAGAAGGTGAGCCGGCTGGAACACCACGACACCTGGCTGCCCGGCTACGAGCCCGCGGCGGGCAAGGCTTCGATTCGCGTGCTCGGGCCGGTGGTGGAAAAACTGGCCGGCGGCGGCAAGGGGCTGCGTGTGTTCGACAGCGAAAGCGTCACGCGCAACGGCCACTCGGTGATCTTGCGGGTGGACTATGGCGCGGCGCGCATCTTGCTCACGGGCGACTCGAACACCGCGTCGCAACGGCTGCTGCTGAGTTGCCAGGCGGGCGCCGAATTTGCCGCCGATGTGGCCAAGGGCTGCCACCACGGCAGCGACGACATCGACCTCGATTTCGTGCGCGCCATGGCCGCGCGCGCCAGCGTCATTTCAAGCGGCGACAACGAAGACTATGCCCACCCGCGCCCGCGCGTGCTGGGCGCCTGTGGCCGCTACGGGCGCGACAGCGTGGGCAGCGACGGCAAGGTGCTGCCGCCCTTGCTGTACAGCACCGAGCTGGCGCGTTCGGTGGCGCTGGCCTATGCACAGCGCTTACGCAAAGTGGCCGAGCCGGCGCTGTTGCTCAAGGCCGAAGAGCTGGAAGCCGCCTTCACCGGCACGCCCACGCAAGGCCTGTACAAGCGTCTGAGCTGGCTGCCGATGGCCACCGATTTGGTCTACGGCCTGATCAACGTGCGCACTGACGGCGAGCGCATCTTGCTGGGCTACATGAAAGAAGGCGGCAGCGATTTCGATGTGAAGGTGTTTCAGGCGGGTGTGGCTGCGCAAGGGCCGGCGCGTGCACCGCCGGTTTGAGCACCGGCACCGATTCGCTCACCGCGGTTGAGAACAAGAAGAGAGAGCCGCCACCGTGCCCATCGCCAACCTGTTCATTTCGTGCGTTAGCGCCGAGTTCGAGGACTACCGCGAGGCGCTGCAGGGCTACCTCACCCGGTCCAAAGTGAGCGTGTCGATACAGGAAAACTTCACTGCCAGCGGCAGCGTCACGCTCGACAAGCTCGATGAGTACCTGCGCGCTTGCGACGGTGTGGTGCACCTGGTGGGTGACATGACCGGTGCGCTGGCGGGCGAGCCCTCGGTGGCACTGATCCGCCAGCGCTACCCCGACATCGCACAACGCCTGCCCGTGTTGGCGCCATTTCTGGTGCCGGGCGCGCCGGGCCTGCCCTACACGCAGTGGGAAGCCTGGCTGGCGCTGTTTCATGGCAAACGGCTCATCGTTTGTGCGCCCGAGGCCGGTGCGCTGCGGGACGAACGCTTTGTGTTGGACGAAGCGCAGCGAAGCTTGCAGCAAGAGCATGTGAAACGGCTGCGCGAGGCGGGCCGGCATGTGGAGTTCCGCTTTGCCAATGCCGACCGGCTGGCCCTCGAAGTGCTGCGCTCGCCGATTGGCGATTTGGTGCCCCAGGCCCAAGGTGCGCCACGCAACTTGCCTAGGCAACCCAACCGTTTCTTCACCGGGCGCGACGGGTTGTTGCGCGAACTGGTGCAGGCCTTGGGCGACGCGCCGCGCGCCGCACACGAGCCCACGCGCTGGTGCGTGCTCAGCGGCCTGGGCGGCGCGGGCAAATCCAGCCTGGCGCTGGAGCACGCCTGGGCGCAAGGGCCGGCGCACAGCGCGTTGCTGTGGGTGGAAGCCTCTGATGGCGCGGCGCTGAACCGCACGCTGGCCGCACTGAGCGGGCCCAGGGTGCTGAACCTGGTTGAGCACGAGGCCACCGATCAAGGCGTGCAGGTCGCCGCGGTGCGCCGCTGGCTGGCCATGCACCCCGGCTGGCTGCTGATTGCCGACAACGTGGACAGCGAAGCCGCGGCGCGGGCGCTTGAAGACGTCGGCGAAGGCCTGGCCGGCTTGGCCGGTGGGCATGTGGTGGTGACCAGCCGCCTTTCGCCTGAAGCCTGGGGCGCGCACCTGCCGGTGCTGACGGTGCGTGAACTGAGTGACGACGACGCGGCCGCATTCCTGCTGGCCCGCACCCAAGGCCAGCGGCGTGCGCGTGAGGACGATGCGCAGCGCGCACTGGCCATTGCAGCCGAGCTGGGCGGCCTGCCCCTGGCTATGGAACAGGCTGGCGCCTACGTGGTGCGACGAAAGCTAACGTTCGAGGCATATCAGCAAACCTGGGCCGAACAACGCGAGCAAGTGCTGGCCTGGTACGACCCGCGCGTGATGGCCTACCCGCGCAGCCTGGCCACCACGTGGCAAACGTCGGTGGCGCAGCTTTCGCCCGCGGCACTGCGGCTGTTGCAACGGCTGGCGTGGCTGGCACCCGAGCCGGTGCCGGAGTCGTTGCTGGATGTGCGGGTGGGGGACGACGATGTGGTGGCCGATGGGCCGGAAACCTTGATCGAGCTGGCCTCGTTGTCCCTGGTGCGGCGCGACGAGCGCTTGCCGCAGTTCACGGTGCACCGGCTGATGCAGGAGGTGACGCGGCTGGGGATGGATGCGGATGCCGCCATGTTGGTGTTGGGCGAGGCGTTGGACTGGCTGGACGATGCTTTCGACACTGATTCGCAGGATGCCCGTGAATGGCCCCGGCTGAACCCATTGATGGTTCATGCCTTGGCCGTTGCCGAGGCGGCCGATGCGCGGGGCATCGTTGGCAACGTGGCCCGGCTCATGAACAACATCGCTCAGCTCATGGATGCCAAGGCGCTCTGGGCCATGGCCGAGCCGCTGATGCGCCGCGCTTTGGCGATTGACGTGGCGACCTCCGGCGAGGACGCCCCAGTGGTTTCCGCACGCCTGAACAACTTGGCAATGTTGCTGAAGTCGACGAACCGCTTTGGCGAGGCCGAGGCCCACATGCGCCGCGCGCTAACCATCGCTGAGCTGAAACAGGGCCTGGAGCACCCGACCGTGGCCATTCGCCTGACCAATCTGGCGGCGCTGCTGCACGACACAAATCGGCTGACCGAGGCCGAGCCCCTGATGCGGCGTGCGCTGGCCATTGGTGAGGCGACCTTGGGGGCGCAGGATCCCAAATTGGCAACGCGTCTTACCAATCTGGCGCAGCTTCTCGCAGACACGAACCGCCTGGCCGAGGCCGAGCGGCTGATGCGGCGTGCGCTGGCGATTGACGAGGCGAGCTTGGGGCCCCATGACCCACATGTGGCCAGAGACCTGAACAACCTGGCGATGCTGCTGCAAGACACGAATCGGTTGGCCGAGGCTGAGCCGTTGATGCGGCGTGCGCTGGCCATTGACGAGGCGAGCTTGGGGCCTCATCACCCGGGCGTTGGCAGAGACCTGAATAATCTGGCGCTGCTGCTTCAGGACACGAACCGCCTGGCCGAGGCCGAGCCGCTCCAGCGCCGGGCCTGCGCGGTCATGGCTGCAAACATGGGGATCGAGCACCCCGATGTGGAACGGGTCGTCTTTAGCTACGCCCTCATGCTGCAAGACCTTGGTCGGGATGTCGCCAAGGAACTCCAAGCCCTCGACGACGACATCGCCCGCGCTCGAACCCCCAAACCCCCGAGGGGTTAACCCAGGCACCCCGGTTCGCCCCAGCCCGGCAAAATCGCCGCCTTGTTCGCGAACTCAGGAATCCCAGCACCATGTTTAACAAGCACACCCTTCGCATCACCCTGGCCGCCGCCGCACTGGCATTCAGTGTTGGCGCCCAAGCCCAGCAGTTCTTCCGCATCGGCACCGGCGGCACCGCCGGCACCTACTACCCGGTGGGCGGCATGATCGCCAACGCCGTTTCCGTGCCCGGCAAGATCGTCGCCACCGCGCAGGCCAGCAATGGCTCGGTGGCCAACGTGAGCGGCATTGCCGGGGGCTCGCTCGAATCGGGCCTGAGCCAGGCCGATGTGGCGAGCTGGGCCTTCAAGGGCACGGGTGTGTATGAAGGCAAGCCCAATGTGCCGGGCCTGCGGCTGATTGCCAACCTCTACCCCGAAAGCGTGCACGTCGTGGTGCGCAAGGGCTCAGGCATCAAGAGCGTGGCTGATCTGAAAGGCAAGCGCGTGGCGCTGGATGAACCCGGCTCGGGCACGCTGGTGAATGCGCGCGCCATCCTGGCCGCCTATGGCCTGAAAGACAGTGATCTCAAACCTGAATACATCAAGCCCAACCAGGCCGGCGACAAGATGAAAGACGGCGCGCTCGATGCCTTCTTCTTCACCGGTGGCGCACCAGCGGGTGCGATTGCCGAGCTGGCCACGGCGGGTGGCGGCATCGAGCTACTGGCCATCGACGGCAAGGAAGCCGACGCGCTGCGCGCGGCCAGCCCCTTCTTCGCGCCCGACGTGATCACCGCTGAAACCTACAAGGGCGTGGGCGCGGTGAAGACCCTGGCCGTGGGCGCGCAGTGGGTGACGAGTGACAAGGCCGACGCCGCCACGGTGTACGAAGTCACCAAGGCCTTGTTCAGCGACAGCACGCAAAAGACCCTGGCCGCGGGCCACGCCAAGGGCAAGTTCATCACCAAGGAAAACGCCGTTCAAGGTGCGGGCATCCCGTTCCACCCGGGCGCCGAGAAGTTCTACAAGGAAGCCGGCTTGTTGAAGTGAAACGCAAACCGCTCACTTGATGTGACACGGGCGGCCTCGCAAGGGCCGCCCGAGTTTTTGGGGCTTCATTCATAAGAACAACGCACATGGCTACCACGCTGCCCGACGACCAAGCCCTGCAAGCACTGGAACGCAAGTTCGACCCCGAGATGCGCTTTCGCCCGCTGGCCAGCACGGCGGCGTTCATCGTCGGCGCGCTGCTGCTGGCGCTGTCGGTGTTTCACTACTACACGGCGGGCTTTGGCCTGCTGCAAGAAGTCACCCACCGCGGTGTGCACCTGGCCTTTGTGCTGGGCTTGATCTTCCTGGTGTTCCCGGCGCGCAAGGCCTTGCTGGAACGCGCGGGCGCATCAACCTGGCATGCGCCAGGTGGTGTGCCGCTGCTCGATTGGCTGCTCGCCGCGGCGGTGGCCGCGGCCGTGCTGTACATCCCGGCGATCTTCGAAGACCTGACGTTTCGCGTCGGCAACCCCAGCACCACCGATGTGCTGATGGGCACCGTGCTCATCGTGTGCCTGCTCGAAGCCACGCGGCGCAGCATGGGCTGGCCGCTGCCGATCATTGCCATGGTGTTCATGGTCTACGCCCTGGCCGGGCCCGTGTTTCCAGGCCTGCTCAAGCATGCCGGCGCCAACTGGAGCCAGCTCGTCAACCACCAGTACCTCACCAGCCAAGGCATCTACGGCGTGGCGGTGGGCGTGGTGTCGACCTACGTCTTCCACTTCGTGCTGTTCGGCGTGCTGGCCACGCGCATCGGCCTGGGGCAACTGTTTCTCGATCTGGCTTCCAGCGTGGCCGGGCGCTATGCCGGCGGCCCGGCCAAGGTGAGCGTGTTCGGCTCGGCGATGTTCGGCATGCTGTCAGGTTCGAGCGTGGCCAATGCGGTGACGGTGGGCTCATTGACCATCCCGGCCATGATTCGCGTGGGTTACCGGCGCGAGTTTGCGGCCGCCGTTGAAGCCGCTGCCAGCACGGGCGGGCAGATCACGCCGCCGGTGCTGGGCGCGGCGGCGTTTTTGATGATCGAGTTCCTGGCGCTGCCGTACAGCACCATCATCGCCGCGGCCGTGGTGCCGGCGTTCATGCACTTCTTCGGCGTGTTCATGCAGGTGCACTTCGAAGCCAAGCGCTTCGGCCTGCGCGGGTTGACGGATGAAGAAATGCCAAAGTTGCGTGAATCGTTAAAGCAACGCTGGCCCACGCTGATTCCGCTGGCCTTGCTGATCAGCGCGCTGGTGGCCGGGCGCACCCCGTACCTGGCCGCGTTTGCCGGCATCAGCTCCTGCGCCATCGTCGGGCTCACCACCTTGGCCCAGGGCAACACGCCGCGCCACTGGAGCCTGATGTTGGGCCTGCATGCCGTGCTGGTGTGGCTGATGTTCGGCCTGTTTGAAGATCAGAGCTTGCGCGTGGCCGTGTTTGCCGCCGCGGTGGTGGCCACGCCGCTGCTGTGCCGCTGGCTGAAGGTGCAGGGCCGCATCGGTTTGCCGGTGTTGGTGGAAGGTTTTGAGACGGGTGCGAAGTACGCGCTGGCCGTGGGCGCGGCGGCGGCCACGGTAGGCATCGTGATCGGCGTGGTCACGCTCACCGGCGTGGGCTTCAAGCTTTCCACCATCATCACCGGCGCGGCGCAGGGCGGGGCCGGTGCGCTGGCGCAGTGGATGCCGGCGGTGCTGATGAGCCAGTCATCTCTGGCGTTATTGATGGCGCTGGTGATGACCGGGCTGGTGTGCATCTTGCTGGGCTGCGGCATCCCCACCACGGCCAACTACATCATCATGGTCACCGTGGCCGCGCCCACCCTGGTGATGCTGGGCGTGGAGCCGCTGGTGGCGCACTTCTTCGTCTTCTATTACGGCGTGCTGGCCGACATCACCCCGCCCGTGGCGCTGGCCGCCTACGCCGCCGCGGGCATGGCGGGCAGCGACCCGTTCAAGACCGGCAACATGGCCTTCCGCCTGGGGCTGGCCAAGGCGCTGGTGCCGTTCGTGTTCGTGTTCTCGCCGTCGCTGCTGCTGGTGGCCAAGGGCTTCACCTGGTATGACTTCATCGTCACCTTCACGGGTTGCGTGCTGGGCATCACGCTGCTGGCGGGGGCGTTGAGCCGCTTCTTCTTTGTTGAGATGCGGCGCTGGGAACAACTGGTTTGTGTGGTGGCGGCGCTGCTGATGGTGATTCCGGGCTTGACCAGCACGGTGATCGGCGTGCTGGTGGCCGCGCCGGTGCTGTTGGGGCAGTGGTTGCGCGCGCGCGCCGTGTCGCGCGCAGCGGCCAGTTAGCTGTTCAGTTAGCCGCGCACCGCCAGCAGCGCCCCGGGCCGCACGCGCAGCTTCACGCCGGTGCTGGCGGCCATGGGCTCACCGTCAGCCAACAGCGGCAACGGTGTGGGTGCACTCAAGCTCATGTCCTGCGCGCTGTGCAGCGCCACCAGGTGGTGGCCCACATGCTGGCCACGCAGCATGCGCGGCAGCATCAGCAAGGCGCCCGTGCGGCCGATGCGGCCCACCACCACGAGGTTTAGTAGAGCGTCATCAATTCGGGCCATGGGCGCCATCTGCATGCCCCCGCCATAGGTGGCCGTGTTCAACACCGAGGCGAACAGCGCCTGGCCTTCATGCACCACCTGGCCATCAACCTCGGCGAACACGGGTTGCACGCGCAAGGCCAGCAGTTCACGCAATGTGGCCAGCAGGTAGCGCGGCATGCCGGTCAGCCACTTCGGGCCGTGCAAGGCGCGCTGGCCCACGGCAGCATCAAAGCCCGCGGCCAGGCTGGAAGCGAACAGCCGGGTTTCGCTGGCGGTGCGGGCTTCGCCCAGATCCATCGGCCGTGCCGGGGCGTGCAAGGCGTGGTCGATCAGGCCGGCATTCAAGCTTGTGGCCAGGCCCAGGGCGCGCGCGCAGTCGTTGCCGCTGCCAAAGGGCAGCAGGGCCAGCTCGTGGCCGCGCGCCACGAATTCATCGAGCAAGGGGTGCAAGCTGCCGTCGCCACCCAGCAGCAGCACGCGCGTGCCGGGGGCCTGCTCGCGCAGCAACTGGCGCGCCCGGGCCACGCTGGGCAACACATGCAGCGCCACGCCAGGCGCGCGCTGGTGCAACAGTTCTTGCAGCGGGCCTTGCAAACGCCCCGCGGCGCCGCCAGCGGCGTGCGGGTTGAGCAAGGCGATGGCGTGGCGCGGCATGGGCGGCGTATCCTAATCAACACCCCAGGTTTTGCATCCATGAGAGTTACCCGATGAGCCATTCGCACCGCCACCGCAGGACGGAGGACTTCTCGTGAGCCTTGCCCCGTTTCGCGCCGACCACGTCGGCAGCCTGCTGCGCCCGGCCGCGTTGGCCGAAGCCCGCGCAAATTTCAAACGCGGCGCGCTGAGTGCCGATGAGCTGCGTGCCGCCGAAGACCAGGCCATTGCCGAGGTGGTGCGCCAGCAAGAGGCGATCGGCCTGCAGGGCACGACCGACGGCGAGTTCCGGCGTGACTGGTGGCACCTTGACTTTCTGGCCCAGCTTGATGGCGTGACCCTGCAAGACAACCCGGGCCCGAAGTTCAGCGTGGCCGGCCAGGGCGAGCAGCCGCCGATTGCCTCGGTAACGGGAAAGGTGGCATGCAGCAAGCCGATCATGGCCGCGCACTTCGAATACTTGAAGCGTGTGACCACGGCCAAGCCGAAGATGACGATCCCTTCACCTTCCATGCTGCACCTGCGCGGCGGGCGCAAGGCCATCAGCACCCAGGCCTACCCCGACCTGGCGGAGTTCTGGGCCGATGTGGCCGTGGCCTACCGCCAGGCTATTGCCCACCTGTACGCCGCGGGCTGCCGCTATTTGCAGCTCGACGACATCACCTTCGCCTACCTGTGCGACCCGCGCATCCAGGCCAATTGCCGCGCCAACGGCGACGACCCCGCGCTGCTGCCCGGCACCTACGCCGCGGCCATCAATGCCGCGCTGCGCGACAAGCCGCCCGACCTGCGCGTGACGATCCACACCTGCCGCGGCAACTTCAAGAGCGCATGGGTCGCCGAGGGTGGCTACGACCCGGTGGTGCTGGCCATGTTTTCGACTGATGTCGATGGTTACTTCATGGAATTCGACAGCGAACGTGCCGGTGGCTTCGAGCCGCTGCACGCCTTGCCGCGCGGCAAGAAGGTGGTGCTGGGGCTGGTGACCACCAAGCTGGGCGAGCTGGAAAGCGTGGATGCCTTGAAGCGGCGCATCGACGAAGCGGCGAAGTTCGTGCCGCTCGAAGACCTGTGCCTGTCACCACAGTGCGGTTTTTCCAGCACCCACCATGGCAATGCGCTGTCGCACGGCGACCAGTGGCGCAAGCTGGAACGGGTGGTGGAGGTGGCGCGCGACGTGTGGGGGTGAAGGCCGGCGAAGCCGAGTGAGCGCCAGCAAAGTTTCGCTTGCCCGCGTATATGGTGTTTTATACAGTCCGGACATGCAACACGCTGACATGCCCCAACTGAGCCTCTGGGCCCCAGACCTGCCACCCAAGGGCTTGGCCGGACAACCCACCGAGTCTGCATTCTGGCGTGGCAGCCTGGCAAGTCGGGCGCGCACGCGCGATGAGCAGAAGAAGCTCGGGCAGTTCATGACCCCGGTGCCCATAGCGCGCTGCATGGCCGAACGCTTGGTCAGATGTCACCAATGGGCCAGTCGAACCGTACGCTTGCTCGACCCCGCGGCTGGCAGCGGCGTGTTGGCCGCCGCGGTGGTCGAGGCGATGGTGTCGTCACGCGCTCGACCAGCGCGGATTGAGCTGTTGATGTGCGAACTCGACGCGACGATGTTGCCGCTGCTCGACACCTGCTCCAGCGAACTGGCGGCGCTTTGCGCGTCACATGATGTGGCTTTCGATTGCCGGATCGACGCTGGCGACTTCTTGCAATCAGCACTTGCGCAATCAAGGGAACCCGTGATCGACGCCGTGATCGCCAACCCACCGTATTTCAAGCTCACTGGGCATGACGAGCGCGCACGCGCCTTTTCCCACGCCGTGCATGGGCAGCCCAACATCTATGCGTTGTTCATGGCCAGTTGTGCCTCGCTTTTGCGCGCAGGCGGCAGGTTCGCGTTCATCACACCACGCTCCTGGACCAACGGTGCCTATTTCCGCGCCTTGCGAAACCACTTGTTGGCGCGTCTCGCGATTGACAGCCTGCACTTGTTCGACAGCCGCCAAGCCCACTTCAAGGCCGACGCCGTGCTGCAAGAGGCGTTGCTCACCTGGGCCACAGCCGGTGCGCCGCAATCGAACGTGAGCGTTTCAATCAGTGCGGGTGCCGGCGATCTGGCCGCGGCAAAGGCCCAGATCTGGCCGGCTCATCGCGTCATCGGCCCCGCTCCCGACCACATGCTGGGAATACCTGCAACGAGAACATCAAAGCGACTGGTTGGCCTGCGCCTGTCTGACCTTGGCTTGAAAGTCAGCACCGGGGCGGTGGTCGGCTTTCGCGCGATGCCGCACCTGCGCACAAGCAGCAGCCCGACATCGCTGCCCATGCTGTGGATGCCGCATGTGCGAACGATGCGCGTCGAGTGGCCGCGCCAGCATCGTGCCGAACACATCGACCGTAACGAAGACAGCGCCTGGATGTTGTTGCCCAACCGGCCGATGGTTCTGATGCGTCGCTTCAGCCCGAAAGAAGATGCGCGACGGGTCACGGCCGCGCCCTACCTGGGCCAGCTGCCGGGTAGTCACATCGGGCTTGAAAATCACCTCAATGTGATCCACCCTTCGGCAGGTTCCTTGAGTGTCGACGCGGCGCGTGGTCTTGCGGCATACCTCAACTCACAACCCGTGGATGATCACTTGCGCAGTGTTCTGGGCAGCACACAAGTCAATGCGATCGAGTTGCGCAACTTACCCGTGCCCGGCTTGGTGGTGCTTGAATCCATCGGCAGGGCCGTGGCGGCATCGCTGTCTGTAGACGATGCAGTCGCGGCTGGCTTGGCCGCAGCCACCGGCTTGTTGACGCAGCATGCCTGAGTCGGGCACCAAGATGCCGCTGCCGGCACTGGTGCCAGTCGACGAGGTGCAGCGCAGGTTGGAAGCGATCTTTCCAGATGCCTTTCCCGATCGCAGCATCCTGGTCGGCCGCATGGCCGCTCACGTTGTTTACGTGTTCCTGTATGGCGGCTTCATCGAGAGCTGCGACCGCCTGTTGCGTCCGAGCGCGGTCTATCTGTTTACCGCCGAGCAGGCCAAATTGACCCAGGATGCCGAGCGGCTGGCGTGGCCCCGACCTCAAGCGCACCGGTGTACTTCCTGCGCAGTGCGTTCGCTGCCTTGTTTGACCCCAACCGCAGCGGCGCCGCGTTGCACACGGCCATCGGTGCCTGGCGAGCCAAGCACCTGGCGCCGTCAACGCTCAAGCGCATGGTGCTGAAGGCACAGGGGGCGTTGCAGCGCGATGGTGATGTCTTCATCGAGATGCCTGACGGCACGCGCATGCGGGTAACGGCTGGCCCTTCGTCGCCAATCTTGCAGGCGATGGTCGAAGAATTCGCGCCGCGTTGGCTGCGCAAAGCGGTCGTGCTGTGGATCAGCACCAGCGATCAAAAAGCCCAGCCGCAGTTCGTGCAGCTGGCAGCCTCGGTCGGCTTGACGTTTGATGCCAGCAACGAGTTGCCCGACCTCGTGCTTGCCGATTTGGCGGATCCAGTGCGATTTCTGTTCTGCGAGATCGTTGCCACCGACGGCCCGGTTACGGCCGCGCGGAAAGCTGCCCTCACGGCCATCGCCAGGCGCTCAGGCATTGAACCTGAGCAATTGCACTTCGTGACGGCCTTTCAAGATCGCGAGGCTGCAGCCTTTCGCAAGGCCTTCAGCCGCATTGCAGCGGACAGCGATGTTTGGTTTAGTACTGAGCCCGACCTGATCGTGCAGCTTCGCAGTGCCGAGCCCGCGTTTCGAAGCGCGAGGAAGTCTCGGCACGGATCAGCCCAACGTTGAGGGCGAACCCGGTGCCGGCGTGGCGTACTGGGCCAAGGGCCCACTTTCAACTGCCGCTGAACCGCGGCGCGCGCTTTTCCATGAACGCGGCCACGCCTTCGCGGTGGTCGGCCGTGGCGGCGCAGCGGCGCTGGGTGTAGCCCTCGCGGTCGAGCAACTCGGCGTAGGTTTCGGTGGCCGCGGCGCGGATGTTTTCCTTGATGTAGCGATACGCCAGCCTCGGCCCACCCGCCAGCCGCTGCGCCAGCGCCTGGGCTTCATCAAGCAAAGCCTCGGGCGCGACCACGCGGCTGACCAGCCCCAGCGCGCAGGCCTGCTCGGCACTGAGCTGTTCGCTGAAGAACAGCAGCTCCTTGGCCTTGGCTTCCCCCAGCAGCCGGGCCAGCGGCCAGGTGATCCCGAAGTCGCCCGAAAACCCGACCTTGGCGAACGCCGTGGTGAACCTGGCCGCGCTGCTGGCTAACCGCAGGTCGCAGGCCAAGGCCAGCCCAAAGCCGGCACCGGCGCAGGCGCCGTTGACGGCAGCAATCGTGATCTTGGGCATTTCGTACAACAGGCGGGCCCAGGTGTGGATGTCGCGCTGGCGATCCACCTGCTGCTCGTGCGTGAGTTCGGCATTCGGGCCGGCGCTCATCATGGTCACATCACCCCCGGCGCAAAAACCCTTGCCCGCGCCGGTGAGGAGCACGCAGCCGACGGCCGGGTCGTGGGCGATGTCAGTCAGCGCGGCGATGGCCTGGCGGATCATCGGCTCGTTCAATGCATTCAGCCGCTGCGGCCGGTTCATGGTGAGGCGGGCCACACCGTTTTGCACATCAATCAACAAGGGGCTTTCTTCGGTGGCGGTCATGGGCTTCTCAAGGGTGATTCAGTTGACGTCAAGCTCGGCGGCCAGGTGCGCCGTGCAATTCAGCAGCAAGGCGGCATGCGGGGGGTGTTCGCTCAGCACGGTGAGCGAAGTGTTGCGCAGGTTCAGCTCGTTGCCATGCTCGCCGCTGGGCACGCCAGCTTGCGCCAGCAAGGCGCGCAGCAAGCCACCATGGCTCACCACCAGCAGCGGCCCGTCCAGGGCCTGGCGGCAGCGCAGCGCCAGTGCGAAGGCTTCAAGCGCGCGCTCGTGCAGTTGCGCCACCGACTCACCGCCGGGCGGCGCGCCAGGCATGTGCAGCACATCGAAGTCGAAGTCGGCGTAAGGGCGGCCGCGAAAGTCGCCGAAGTTGCGCTCATGCAGCAGCGGTGTGGTTTGCACCGGCAGCCCGGTGGCCTGGGCCACGGCCTGCGCCGTGCACAGCGCACGCGGCAAGTCGCTGGCCAGGATGCCGGCCAAGCCCATGCCGGCCAGGCGCTGCGCCACCGCACGGGCTTGCGCCTGGCCCCGGGCGGACAACGGCGTGTCGGCGGGTTGCAAGGTGCGCGCGGCGTTGAGCGCTGTTTGGCCATGGCGCAGCAGGATCAGGGTCATGCCGGCATTCTGACTGCCCGGCCGTGCGCCGGCAAAGCGGGCCTGACACGGCGGTGTGCGTGCCGCAGCACTGCAAACAGTGCGCAGACGGTGCGCAGACAGGGCACAGACGATGAGACCGCGGGCGCGTTCCTCTGGCCTGAAATGTATGTAAAAATTAAGTAGCACTTACGTTTTACATAAATGACCGCCCAGCTCACCATCCCCCGCGCCATGGCCGCCATCTTGTTGCAGCGGCTGCAGCAGTACCCGGTGGTCACCGTCACCGGGCCGCGCCAGGCCGGCAAGACCACGCTGTGCCGCCTGGCCTGCGCCGCCAAACCCTACGCCAACCTCGAGCGCCCCGACCTGCGCGAGCAAGCCCTGAGCGACCCCGCCGGCTTCCTGGCCCAGTTCCCCGACGGTGCGGTGCTCGACGAGATACAGCGCGCCCCGGCGTTGCTATCGTGGCTGCAGGCGGATGTCGACGAGCGGCCTCAACGCGGGCGCTGGGTGCTCACCGGCAGCCACAACTTCGAGCTGCTGCAAGCGGTGACCCAATCGCTGGCCGGGCGCACTGCCTTGCTGCACCTGTGGCCGCTGTCCCTGGCTGAACTGGCCGCGGTGGGCATCACGCCCAAGGCGCTGGGCACCGATGCGCTGCTCTATGCGGGCGGCTACCCGCGTGTGCACGCCGAAGCCTTGCCGCCCAGCGTGGCCCTGGCCGACTACTTCGCCACCTACGTGGAGCGCGACCTGCGCCAACTGATCGAGCTGCGGCAACTCGATGCGTTCAGGCGCTTCATCCACCTGGCCGCCGCCCGCACGGGCCAGTTGTTGAACCTGGCTGCCCTGGGGGCCGACGCCGGCGTGAGCGCAAACACCGCGCAGGCCTGGATGTCGTTGCTTGAAGCCAGCTACATCGTGCATCGCTTGAAGCCCTGGCACGCCAACCTGGGCAAGCGCCTGGTCAAGCAGGCGAAGCTGTACTTCTGCGACGTGGGCCTGGCGGCCTGGTTGCTGGGCATCCGTGAACCCGGCCATGTTGCCAGCCACCCCTTGCGTGGCGCGTTGTTTGAAAACCTGGTGGTCAACGAATTCGCCAAGCACGCCCTCAACCAGGGTTTTGTGCCGCGCCTGCACTTCTACCGCGACAGCAATGGGCAGGAGGTCGATCTGCTGGTTGAATACGGCTTGCAGCCCGGCGAACTGGGCCTGGTGGAAATCAAGTCAGGTCAAACTGTGCAACGCGAATGGCTGCTGGCGCTGAACCGCGTGGCCGCCGTGTTCGGCCCGCGTGTGGCGCGGCGCATGCTGGTGCATGGCGGAGCCATGGCGGGGCAATGGGAGCAGGTTGAAATGGTGGGCTTGCTGGGTTGATTAACGTTTGCAACCAGCCAAGGCCAGGCCGCCGTGACCGCCGCGGATGAAGTCCGCCCCCTGCTGATCATCGTCACTGTGTTGCGGCTGGGCCGGCGGCCAGGGTGATGGATTTGCGATCCAGTGCATCACGCACCCGCCAGAACCGGGCGCTCGCGGGGGCAGCATGGCCGCCCAGCCACAGCTACCGCGTTGCGGGTTTCTGGCAGCCAGGCGGCTGGCTATCATCGGTGCCATGCCGGTTGTGTTCCGCTACCGCGGCTTTCGCTTCTTCTTCTATTCCAACGAGGGCAGCCCGCGCGAGCCGGTGCATGTGCATGCCATCGGCGAAGGGGGTGAGGCCAAGTTCTGGCTGAGGCCGGCGGTGTGCGTGGCCTCCAGCTCGGGCTTGTCGGCGCCCACGCTGAGGGAACTCGCCGCTGAGGTCGAGGCCCGAGCCGCGCTGATCGAAAGGATCTGGAATGAATACTTCGGCTAACGCGGTACGCTTTGACGACAGCAGCATCTGGGTCGAGTTGTCTGACGGCCGGGTGATCGGCGCGCCGCTGGCATGGTTTCCCCGTCTTCTGAAGGCTTCTGCCGAAGAGCGGGCCGCGGTAACGTTCAGTGCACGGGGCTTGCATTGGGAAGGCATCGACGAGGACATATCGGTAGATGGCTTGCTGGCCGGCCTTGGCGACCAGACGCGCCGGCACGCTGCGGTGGCTTGACGCCGGCAAGCCTCTACATGCTGCGCCGATACTGCCCGCCCACCTCGAACAAGGCGTTGGTGATCTGCCCCAGCGAGCAGCAGCGCACAGCGTCGATCAGCACCTCGAACACATTGCCGTCGTCGATCACCGTTTGCTGAAGGCGCTTGAGCACGGCCGGTGCCGCGGCCGCGTGGCGCGCCTGGAAGTCTTGCAAACGTTTCAGTTGAGACTGTTTTTCGTCTTCCGTTGAACGCGCCAGCTCCAGTGTTTGCACCGTGGCCTCGCCGTGCGGGTTGCGGAAGGTGTTGACGCCGATGATGGGGTACTCGCCGGTGTGCTTGAGCATCTCGTAATGCATGCTCTCTTCCTGGATCTTGCTGCGCTGGTAGCCGGTTTCCATGGCGCCGAGCACGCCGCCGCGTTCGGTGATTTTTTCAAACTCGGCCAGCACGGCTTCTTCCACCAGTTCGGTCAGCTCGTCGATGATGAACGCGCCCTGATTCGGGTTCTCGTTCTTGGCCAGGCCCCATTCGCGGTTGATGATGAGCTGAATGGCCATGGCGCGGCGCACGCTGTCTTCGGTGGGCGTGGTGATGGCTTCATCGAACGCATTGGTGTGCAGGCTGTTGCAGTTGTCGTACACCGCGATCAAGGCTTGCAGCGTGGTGCGGATGTCGTTGAACTGAATCTCCTGCGCATGCAGGCTGCGCCCGCTGGTTTGCACGTGGTATTTGAGCTTCTGGCTGCGTTCGTTGGCACCGTATTTGTCGCGCAGGGCCACGGCCCAAATGCGCCGCGCCACGCGGCCGAGCACGGTGTATTCGGGATCCATGCCGTTGCTGAAGAAGAAGCTCAGGTTGGGCGCGAATTCGTCAACGTGCATGCCGCGCGCCAAATACGCTTCAACGAAGGTGAAGCCGTTGCTCAGCGTGAAGGCGAGCTGGCTGATCGGGTTGGCGCCGGCCTCGGCAATGTGATAACCGCTGATGGAAACGGAATAGAAATTGCGCACGTCGTGGTGCACGAAGTACTGCGCGATGTCGCCCATCACCTTGAGGCTGAATTCGGTTGAGAAGATGCAGGTGTTCTGGCCCTGGTCTTCCTTCAGGATGTCGGCCTGCACGGTGCCGCGCACATTGGCCAGCACCCATTGGCGAATCTTCTGTGCTTCATCGTCCGTCGGTTCGCGGGTGTTGTCGGCGCGGAACTTGTCGAGGTTCTGGTCGATGGCGGTGTTCATGAACATCGCCAGGATCGTGGGCGCCGGGCCGTTGATCGTCATGCTCACGCTGGTGTTGGGGGCGGTGAGGTCGAAACCCGAATACAGGACCTTCATGTCTTCGAGCGTGGCGATGCTCACGCCCGAGTTGCCCACCTTGCCGTAGATGTCGGGCCGCAGGTCGGGGTCGTTGCCGTACAGGGTGACGGAGTCAAAGGCAGTTGAAAGCCGCTTGGCCGGCATCCCTTCTGAAAGTAATTTGAAACGTTTGTTGGTGCGAAACGCATCGCCCTCGCCGGCAAACATGCGCGTGGGGTCTTCGTTCTCGCGCTTGAAGGCAAAGGTGCCGGCGCTGAAGGGGAAGCTGCCGGGCACGTTGTCGAGCAGCAGCCACTTCAATATTTCACCGTGGTCTTCATACTGCGGCAACGCCACCTTGCGCACCTTGGTGCCTGACAGCGTGGTGCTGGTCAGCGGCGTGCGCAATTCCTTGTCGCGGATCTTCACCACGTACTCGTCGCCCGCATAGTCTTGCTGCATGCGCGGCCACAGGGCGAGCAATTTTCTCGCGCCGGCATCAAGCCGCGCTTCACGCTTCACCGCCAAATCAAGCGCCGCCTCGGCCGCGCGCGGCTTGTCGGGTTTGCTGTCGCTGAGCATGCGCGCTGCGGCGCGCAACTGTTGCACCTCGCGCGCCAATGCCGCTTGCTCGCGTGCGCGCTTCTTGTAGCCGCGCACGGTGTCGGCAATCTCGGCCAGGTAGCGCACGCGCGCTCCGGGCACGATGGCCGTTTGCTGCGTGCTGTGGCGGGTGTTCGCGGCCTTCAAGATGCCGGGCTTGAGCGCCAGGCCCAGTGCAGCCAGGCGCGGCTTCAAGGCCTGGTACAGCGCGGTCACGCCATCGTCATTGAAGCGGCTGGCCATGGTGCCGAACACGGGCATGGTGTCGGGCATCACGTTGAAGGCATTGCGGTTGCGCTGCACTTGTTTGGCCACGTCGCGCAGCGCGTCTTGCGCGCCTTTGCGGTCGAACTTGTTGATGGCCACGAACTCGGCAAAGTCGAGCATGTCGATTTTTTCGAGCTGGCTGGCAGCACCGAATTCGGGCGTCATCACGTACATGGGCACGTCCACCAGCGGCACGATGGCGGCGTCGCCCTGGCCGATGCCAGATGTTTCCACCACGATCAAATCAAAGCCCGCGCATTGGCAGGCGGCCAGCACATCGGGCAGCGCCTGGTTGAGTTCGCTGCCAAAGTCGCGCGTGGCCAGGCTGCGCATGAAAACTCGCGGGCCCAGATTCCACGGTCCCGTTGCATTCATGCGGATGCGGTCGCCCAGCAGTGCGCCGCCGCTCTTACGGCGTGAAGGGTCGATGCTGATCACCGCGATGTTCAAGCCGTCGTCTTGATCGAGCCGAATGCGGCGAATCAGCTCATCCGTTAGGCTGCTCTTGCCCGCGCCGCCGGTGCCGGTGATGCCCACCACCGGCGCATGCCGCAGCGCCGCGCCAGCATGCAGCGTGGCCTTCAGCGCGGCGTCAGCGCTGCCGTCATCCAGCGCGGTGATGGTTTGCGCCAGGCGGCGCCAGGCGGCGTCAGCATGGCCTTGAAAGGCGCCAACGCCGGCCGGGGCGGGTGCCGCCAGGGCATGGTCGCAGCGCATCACCATCTCGCCGATCATGCCGGCCAGGCCCATGCGCTGGCCGTCTTCGGGGCTGTAGATGCGCGCCACGCCATAGGCCTGCAATTCGGCAATCTCGCTGGGCACGATGACGCCGCCGCCACCGCCGAAAACCTGGATCTGCTCACCGCCCCGGGCGCGCAGCAAGTCGACCATGTACTTGAAGAACTCGACGTGGCCGCCTTGGTAGCTGCTGATGGCGATGCCCTGCACGTCTTCTTGCACCGCGGCGGTGACGATTTCTTCGACCGAACGGTTGTGGCCGAGGTGGATGACTTCAGCCCCCATGCCTTGCAGGATGCGGCGCATGATGTTGATGGCCGCGTCGTGCCCGTCGAACAGGCTGGCCGCGGTGACGAAGCGCACTTTGTGGCGCGGGCGGTAGTTGGCCAGGGCCTGGTATTCGGCAGAGAGATCGGTCATGGCGGGTGCTTCCCAGGGTGGTGGTGGGGCGGTAGGGCGCTATATCAGCCCTTGATCATGCCACCCGAGGCCAGTGCTGGCCTGTCACAGTTCCATGGGCCTGGGTGCTTGTCCTAGTACTCCAACCCACAAATTTCGAAACATGAAAATGCGTCTTCGTCCGCCATGCGTCGTTGCAAATCCGCGCCATAGCGAGAGCTATGGCTGTGGTTTGCGCCTAGCCTGGCAAACGAATCCATCGTTTTCATCATGTTCCGAAACCTATGGGTTGGAGTACTGGCGGTCGCACCGGTTTGCGGCCAGCACGGCGCGGTGCGGGCTGCTAGCCTCGCGCCCCTTGTTCCAACATCGACAACGAGCCTTGCGCATGAGTTTCCTGGCTATCGACATCGGCAACACCCGCTTGAAGTGGGCCCAGTACGCGGCGGCGCAGCCGGGCGCGGAGCTGATTGCGCAGGGCGCGGTGTTCCTGGAGACCATCGACGAATTGGCCGAGCTTGATTGGCGCACCTTGGCGCCGCCCGCCAGCATGCTGGGCTGCGTGGTGGCGGGTGACGCCATCAAGCGCCGGGTGGAAGAGCAGCTTGATTTGTGGGACCTCACGCCGCGCTGGGTGGTGCCCACGGCCAGCGAGGCCGGTGTCACGAGCGGTTATGACGTGCCCAGTCGTCTGGGGGCGGATCGGTGGGTGGCCATGATTGGCGCGCGGGCGCGCCTGATGGCGGCCGGCACGCCGCGGCCGGCCTTGGTGGTGATGATCGGTACCGCGGCCACGGTCGATGCACTCGATGCCAGCGGCAAGTTCCTGGGCGGCTGCATCCTGCCCGGCTTCGGCCTCATGTTGCAGGCACTTGAAATGGGCACGGCGGGCTTGAAGGTGCCCACCGGCGAGGTGGTGGACTTCCCCACCAACACCAGTGACGCCTTGATGAGCGGCGGCGCGAACGCGATTGCCGGCGCCATCGAGCGCATGTACCGCAAGCTCAAGCGCCGCACCGGCGAGGAGCCGGCGTTGTTCATGACCGGTGGCGCGGCGGTGAAGCTGGCGCCGATCACCGATGCGCAATTCGAAACCGTGGATTCGCTGATCTTCGACGGGCTGTTGCAAATCGAAGTGGCCCGTCAGAAGCGGGTGTGACCCGCGCCGCGCGGGTGCGGCTTCAAAGAATGTAGCGCGACAGGTCTTCGTTGCCTGCCAGGCTGGCCAGCTTGGCATTCACGTCAGTGACATCAATCGTTACGCTGGTGCCGCGTTTGGCCGGGGCGTCGAAGCTCAGGTCGTCGAGCAGCCGCTCCATCACCGTGGCCAGGCGGCGCGCGCCGATGTTTTCGGTGTTCTCGTTCACCTGAAAAGCCATTTCGGCCAGGCGGCGCACGGCCTGCGGGGTGATCGTCAACGCCACGCCTTCGGTGGCCAACAGCGCCGTGTACTGCATCACCAGGCTGGCCTGGGTGTGGTTCAGGATGGCCTCGAAATCTGCCACGCTCAACGAACCGAGTTCAACCCGGATCGGGAAGCGCCCTTGCAGTTCGGGAATCAAATCGCTGGGCTTGGCCAGGTGGAACGCGCCCGAGGCAATGAACAAGATGTGATCGGTCTTGACCATGCCGTACTTGGTGTTCACCGTGGTGCCTTCCACCAGCGGCAGCAGGTCTCGCTGCACGCCCTGGCGTGACACTTCGGCGCCGGCTGCTTCGCCGCGCGAAGCCACCTTGTCGATCTCGTCGATGAAGACGATGCCGTTGCCTTCTACTTGTGCCAGCGCGGCGGCGCGCAGTTCTTCTTCGTTGACGAGCTTGCCGCTTTCCTCTTCAACCAGCAGTTTCAAGGCTTCGCTCACCTTGCACTTGCGCGCCTTGCGCCGCCCGGCGTTGAGCTGCGAGAACATGCCTTTGAGCTGCTCGGCCATGTCTTCCATGCCCTGGGGGCCGAGGATTTCGAGCGCGGGCTTGGTGTCGGGCAGCTCGACTTCGATCGACATGTCGTCGAGCCGGCCTTCACGCAGGCGCTTGCGCATGGTCTGCCGTGCGGTGTTTTCGCTGGCATTGGGCTGGCCCGCCGTCATGCCGAATTCCGAGCGTGGCGGGGGCACCAGGATGTCGAGCACGCGCTCCTCGGCGGCTTCTTCGGCGCGCTCGCGCTGGCCGCGCATCTGGCGCTCGCGCTCTTGCTTCACCGCCACTTCCATCAGGTC
Organism: Burkholderiales bacterium; assembly: GCA_031418595.1. Taxonomy (GTDB): domain Bacteria; phylum Pseudomonadota; class Gammaproteobacteria; order Burkholderiales; family Burkholderiaceae_C; genus Rubrivivax. The sequence goes on along the minus strand of JANOXU010000033.1, from coordinate 52,915 downwards.
GCGGATGATGGTGTCGACGTCTTTGCCCACATAGCCCACCTCGGTGAACTTGGTGGCTTCGACCTTGATGAAGGGGGCGTCGGCCAGGCGCGCCAGGCGCCGCGCGATTTCGGTCTTGCCCACGCCGGTGGGGCCGATCATGAGGATGTTCTTGGGCGTGATCTCGCCGCGCAGCGCTTCATCGACCTGCTGGCGCCGCCAACGGTTGCGCAGCGCAATGGCCACCGCGCGCTTGGCCGCGGCCTGGCCCACGATGTGGCGGTCGAGTTCGGCCACGATCTCAGCGGGAGTCAATGAACCAACGCTCATGCCGACCCCAACGATTCAATGGTGTGGTTCTGGTTGGTGTAGATGCAGATCTCGCCGGCAATTTCCAGCGCCTTCTTCACCACTTGCTCGGCGCTCATTTCGGTGTGCGCCAGCAAGGCGCGCGCCGCGGCTTGGGCAAAGGGGCCACCCGAGCCGATGGCGATGATGCCGTGCTCGGGTTCGAGCACGTCGCCATTGCCGGTGATGATGAGTGAGGCCTGCGCATCGGCCACTGCGAGCATGGCTTCCAGCCGGCGTAGCACGCGGTCGGTGCGCCAGTCTTTGGTCAGCTCCACCGCGGCGCGGGTGAGGTGGCCCTGGTGCTTTTCCAGCTTGGCCTCGAAGCGTTCAAACAGCGTGAAGGCATCGGCCGTGGAGCCGGCAAAACCGGCCAGCACCTGGCCGTGAAAGAGCTTGCGCACCTTGCGTGCGCCGGCCTTGACGATGGTGTTGCCCAGTGTGACCTGGCCGTCGCCGCCGATGGCCACCAGGGAGCCGCGGCGCACGCTGACGATGGTGGTGCCGTGAAAACTTTCCATGGTGGCTTGGTTTGCCCGCGCCTTGCGGCAGGCTCAGTTTTTGCGGACTTGAACTCGCGCGTGTTCATTGATGCCCATGGCGCCGAAGAACAGCGCCACCAGGCGGTGCGCCTCGGTGAACATCACGCTGCGCTTTTCGCTGCGCTTGGACAGCACCCAGTTCAGCAAGTCGCCCGCGGCGATGAAATCGACCCGGATCAACTTGATGCACGACACGTTGATCACGGTGGCTGCGCCAAGCTCGCCATTGAGCCGGCTCAACACCGAACTGATGTCGCCCATCAACTGGCCCGAGAGTTCGATCTGCGCCGTCTGCACCTGGCTCACTGCGTCTTCATGCAGGCCCGACTCCATGAACGTGGCCGGCAACTCGCTGATCACCGAATGCGGCCCCAGGCTGTTCAAGCCGGTGCCGCTGAGCGAGGCGCGGCAACGCGCAGGCTCCCACGATGGCGGCGAGACTTCGTAGGTGACGCAGTAGTCGATGGCGACTTCGTCGAACTGATCGGGCCGGTTGGCCAGGCGCAGCACCTCCAGCCGGGCCAGCCAGAACGCCGGGTCGGCGTCGCGCACGCCGGTGGGCGCGCACTCGTGCAGCACATCGAGCAGGCATTGGCCACCCAGCCAGCGCATGTCGATCGACTGCGGCGCCCAGCTGCGCAGCAGGGTTGAAAACTGGGTCGCGGCTTCGGCGTCGGCGCTGCGCAGGGGGTTCCAGTCGAAGATCCAGGGCAGCGGCATTTGCAGCGTCTGCGAGCGCAGGCGGGCCACGGCCTCGATGTCGAGGTGGGCCGGGCAGACCCAGCCGGCATCGCCCTGCAATCTGCTGCGGCCCAGGGGCCGCACGTCGGCCACCGCGGCAGCGGCATCGGACACCAGCTTGGGCATTGAAAACCACTGCGGCGCCGACCAGCCGAACTGGTGCGCGTATTCGTACGCCAGGTTCTCAAAGGGTTGCTGCTGGCCGGTGGCCCGGTACAGGTCGAACATGACCAGCCAGGTTTCGGCATGCTGGGCGCGCGCGCCGCCGCTGCGGATGAGCTGGGTGATGGATTGCTCACACGGCCCGAAGTCGGCGTTGGCGAAGGCGATGACGGCTTCGTCAAGATCAGGGTCGTGCATGACCTCGTTGACTTCGACATGAAAGCCCGAGGCCACGGTGCGTGCATCGGGCCGTGCGGCCATGTGCATCGGTGCCAGGGGCGCCAGGCCCGGCGCCAGGCCGCCGCCTGCAGGCAAGGGCGGCAGACCGGGCAGGTCGCCGGCCGGCAGTGGCGGCAGGGCGGGCAGGATGTCGTTGTCGTCGCCGTCCAGCAGTGGCGGCGTGGGCATGCGCGGCTTGGCCAGCGGCGCGTGGCGCGCCAGCACCGCGGGTGCGGTGGGGGTGTCGAAGGTGACGTTGCGCGCCATGCGCGGTCCGCCGGTGAGCGGGTCGCCCACCATTTGTTGTTCGATTTCGTCGATCTTGGCCTTCACGCCGCTGTCGGCGCGGGTGACGCTGATTTCGGAGATGCGCGACTCGCCGTCATCGAGCCTGGACGAGCCCCCCAGCGCGGCCAGTTGCTCGGTGCTCAAGCCTTCGCGGCGCAGCTTGCGCAGCATGTCGAATTCGCGCTTGCGCACGAAGTCGTTGCGCCGCTTGCGCTCGACCATGGCCTTGAGTTCGCTTTTCTCAAGCTCGCCGTTGCGGGCGTCTTCGCCGCGGGCGATCTGCGTCCAGTCGGTGGCCGGGTTGGCCACGAAGCGCACCACCTTGCGAAAGAAGCTTTCGCTGTCTTTGGGCTCGCTCATAGGGTTGCGGTACAGACGCGGCGTGCCGGGCTCGAGGTCAATCGCCGAACATCTTTTGCTTCATCTCGCGACGCTGCTGCGCTTCAAGAGACAGCGTGGCCGTGGGCCGGGCCACCAAGCGGGCCAGGCCGATGGGCTCGCCCGTTTCGTCGCAAAAGCCGTAGTCACCCGATTCCACGCGCGTCAGCGACTGGCTGATTTTCTTCAGCAACTTGCGCTCGCGGTCGCGTGTGCGCAGCTCCAGCGCATGCTCTTCTTCGATGGTGGCGCGGTCGGCCGGGTCGGGCACGATGCTGGTGTCTTCACGCAGGTGCTCGGTGGTTTCGCCGGCGTTGGACAGCAAGTCGTCCTTCAGTTGCTGCAAGCGGACACGAAAAAAATCGAGCTGCTTGTCGTTCATGTATTCCGCCTCGGGCATGGCGAAAAGTTCGTCCACGCTGAGTTCGCGCCCGGCCTTGGTCTTCCAGGCATTGGCCAATTTGGGGTCGGACTTGACGGCGGGTTTGACCCATTCACGCTGCTCGGGCATGCCACGCGCGGTGGGGCGCAAGGGGGCAAAGCGGTCGGTGAAACGGTTGCCCGGCACGGTCAACACGGGCACCGTGTTGGCCGCTTCGGTGGGGGCGTTCTTGGCCAATGCGGCCTTGGTGGCGATTGCCTTGGCAGCAGACGGGGTTTTGGTGGTGGCTTGCGCCATAGGGTCCTTGGCCGGCCGGGTGGCCGTGATGGCAGTGGTTTTGGTGGGGGCAGAAGCGGAAGGTGCTGCCTTGGCGGCTGGCGCCTTTGCGGCTGGCGCGGGCAATGGTTTCGCGGCCGGTGGCTTCACTGCCTGTGCGGGTGCTGGCTTCACTGCCGGTGCGGGTGCTGCCTTGGCCGCCGGCACGGGTTTGCCCGCCGGCACGGGTTTGCCCGCCGGCAATGCGTGCGGTTTGGTGTTGGGTTTTGCCGCGGGCTTGAGCGCCGTACTCGGCGCCGGTTTGTGCGCCGGTTTGGCCACCTGCTCGGCTGGTTTGGTGGGCTTGGCCGACGGCTTCTTGGCCGCTGTGCTGGCCGCCTTTGTCTTGCTGCTCGCGCTGGCCGTGCCGGCCGCTGACTTGGCCGCAGTCTTGTTCACTCGGTGATCTCCTTGCCGCTTGGCACGCCCCGTGGTGGGCTATTTAACGCCTTGTCTACCCGTCAAGCGCGCGGATTGTGCCAGCACCCGGGTCTACCCCAGGCTTCAAACAAGGCACTGTTCCAGGCCTTGCAAGAAAACATCACGCGGCAGATCGATGCCAATGAACACCATCTTGCTGGTCTTCTTTTCCCCCGGCGCCCATTTGGGGCCCAGGTCGCTGCCCATCAGTTGGTGCACGCCTTGAAAAATCACCTTGCGCTCACTGCCCTTCATGTTCAGCACGCCCTTGTAGCGCAGCATCTTGGGGCCGTAGACCTGCACGATGGCACCGAGAAAATCTTCCAGTTTGGCCGGGTTCAATGCGCGGTCGGCCTTGAAGACGAAGGACTTCACGTCGTCGTCGTGGGCGTGGTGGTGCGGGTGGTCGCAGTGCGCGTCGTGTTCATGGTCATGGTCGTGATGCTCATGACCGCCGTCGTTCAGGAACTCGGGGTCGATGTCGAGCTTGGCGTTGAGGTTGAAGCCGCGCAGGTCGAACACCTGGGTCAGCGGCACCTCACCGAAATTCACCCGCTGCTGCGGCGCGCGCGGGTTCATGTGCTTCAGGCGGTGGGCCAGGGCGTCGAGCGTGGGTTCATCCACCAGGTCGGCCTTGCTGATGAAAATTTGATCGGCAAACCCGACCTGGCGGCGCGCTTCTTGCCGTGCGTCGAGCTGCTGCCCGGCGTGCTTGGCGTCCACCAGCGTGAGGATGGAGTCGAGCAGGTAGCTCTCGGCGATCTCATCGTCCATGAAGAAGGTCTGCGCCACGGGGCCGGGGTCGGCCAGGCCGGTGGTTTCAATCACCACGCGGTCGAAGTCGAGTTCACCCTTGCGCCGTTTGGCGGCCAGGTCGGCCAAGGTGGTGCGCAGGTCTTCGCGGATCGAGCAGCACACGCAGCCGTTGTTGAGTTGCACGATCTGCTCGGTGGCGTCGCGCACCAAGATCTCGTTGTCGATGTTCTCCGAGCCGAACTCGTTTTCGATGACAGCGATCTTCTGGCCGTGGGCTTCGGTGAGCACACGCTTGAGCAGTGTGGTTTTGCCGGCGCCCAAGAAGCCGGTGAGGATCGTGGCAGGGATGAGAGACATGATGGTGGTGGCCTGGCTGTGCGAAGAAGGAAGCGGATTTTGGGGCCGCGCGGCGCCAGTTCAATCCCGCAAGGTCATCGGTTATTCTTCCCGCCCCCCAGCCGCCGACACCCTTTGTGTCTGAACCGCACCCAGCCCGACCGTTGCGCCGCGAAGCCGACAAGCGCTCGTTCTTTGACCGCCTCGTCGAATTCCTGTCGCCCGGGCCGGACTCGCGCGCCGAGTTGCTGGCCACGCTGGCTGATGCCGAACAGCGTGAGTTGATCGAACCCGAATCGCGCCTCATGCTCGAAGGCGTGCTGCGCATGGCCGACCTCAGCGCGGGTGATGTCATGGTGGCCGCGCCGCGCATGGATTTGCTGAGCATCGACGCGCCGTATGACGAACTGCTGAAGGCGGTGATCGCCACCTCGCATTCACGCTTTCCGGTGTACGAGGGCGCGCGCGAACACATCATCGGCATCCTGATGGCCAAAGACCTGCTCAAGCTGCAACGCGCGCCCGAACTGAACCTGCGCACCTTGTTGCGCCCGGTGGTTTATGTGCCCGAAAGCAAGCGGCTGAACGAACTGCTGCGCGACTTCCGCTCCAACCGCAACCACCTGGCCATCGTGATCGACGAGTTCGGCCAGACCGCGGGCCTGATCACGATAGAAGACGTGCTGGAAGAAATCGTCGGCGAGATCGAAGACGAGTTCGATGACGAGCAGCAAGAAAGCGGCATCTACACCCTGGCCGATGGCTCCCACCGCGTGGCCGGCGACACCGGCGTGGCCGCCGTGAACGAAGCCTTTGCGCAGGCGCTTGACGACGCCGGGTTCGACACCATCGGCGGCCTGGTGGCGCACGAACTGGGCCGCGTGCCGCGGCGCGGCGAAGAGGTGGCGTTGGGTGCGCTGTCGTTCTCGGTCATGCTCACCAAGGGCGGCGCCGTGCGCTGGTTCAAGGTGCGCCGCGCCGGCGAGCCCGGCGGCGAAAGCTCGCCCAGCGCGCGCGCGCTGACGTGAGCCGCGCCGGCGCCAGTGCAACGGCTGCCTGGCGCGGCCGCTTCGGGCCCTCACCTGTCTGGCGCGACACTGCCCTGGCGCTGGCGCTGGGCGCGGCGCAAACCCTGGCCTTCACCCACACCATTGCCTGGCCGCTGCCGCTGCTGTGCATGGCCTGGCTGGCGCACGCAGCCGCTCGCGCCACACCGCGCCGTGCCGCGCTGCTCGGGGGCCTGTTCGGCACCGCCTGGTTGGGCGTGGGCGTGTGGTGGTTGTTCGTCAGCCTGCACCGCTACGGCGGCCTGCCGGCACCACTGGCGGCGCTGGCCGTGCTGCTGCTGGCGGCGGTGCTGTCGCTGTACCTGGCCACCGCCCTGGCGGCCTATGCGCGTTGGCACCGGGGCCGCTGGGCCTGGGACGCCGCGCTGTTCGCCATGTTGTGGCTGCTGGCGGAACTGGCCCGCACGCTGCTGTTCACCGGCTTCCCGTGGCTGGCCACGGGCTATTCGCAGCTCGACGGCCCGCTGGCCGCGCTGGCGCCGTGGCTCGGCGTGGCGGGCATGGGTGCGGCCAGCGCGATGTTGGCCGCACTGCTGGCCGCGGCCGTGGCGCGGCGCGCCTGGCGCCCGCTGGTCGCGGCGTTGCTGCCACTGGGCGCGCTGGCGCTGGTGGGCCCGGGGCAGCACACGGTGGCAGCGGGCAGCTTCACGGCCAGCCTGCTGCAAACCAATGTGGCGCAGGACGAAAAATTCGCCTTCGAGCGCCTGCCCGCAGCGCTGCAAGCCGTGGCCGAGCAATTGCTGGCGGCCCGGGCAGACTTGGTCGTCACCCCCGAAACCGCGGTGCCGCTGTTGCCCGATCAGCTTGAAGAAGTCATGCCCGGCTATTGGGAGGGCCTGCGCGCCCACTTCAACGCTGGCGGGCGCGCCGCCTTGGTCGGCGTGCCGCTGGGCGACGCCGCCAGCGGCTACACCAATTCGGTGCTCGGCCTGGGCGGCACGGCGCCGTACCGCTACGACAAGGCGCACCTGGTGCCGTTTGGAGAATTCATCCCCACCGGGTTTCGCTGGTTCACCGAGATGATGAACATCCCGCTGGGCGACTTCAACCGCGGCGCCGCCGCGCAAGCCTCGTTCACCCTGGGCGCGCAGCGCCTGGCGCCGAACATTTGCTACGAAGACCTGTTCGGCGAAGAGCTGGCGCTGCGCTTCGCGCAGGGTGATGCGCAAGCGCCCACCGTGTTCGTCAACATCAGCAACATCGCCTGGTTCGGCGCCACCAGCGCCATCCAACAGCACCTGAACATCTCACGCCTGCGCGCCTTGGAGTTTCAGCGCCCGATGCTGCGCGCCACCAACACCGGCGCCACGGCGGTGATCGACCATCATGGCCGCGTCAGCGCGCAACTCGCGCCCTTCACGCCGGGTGTGTTGACGGCCCCGGTGCAGGGCCGCAGCGGCCTGACCCCGTATGCCGCGTGGGTCTCGCGCACGGGCTTGTGGCCTTGGGTGGCGCTGGCGCTGGCCGTGGTGGCGGCGGCGATGCGCAGCGCCCGGGGCAGGGTCGCGTCGCGCTGAGGGTGCGCGCGCCGCTGCTCGCTTCAGCCGCCCGCTCCCGTTGCCTCATCTGAATTGCGTAAGACGCGCCCGCGCCGCTCTGCTAAAAGCCACACAAACAGGCGTTCGGCAAAGTGGGTGAAAGGGGAGCCTTCGAACTGACAACAAGGCGCAGCCATGAGTCAGCCGCAAGTGGGCGGATCGGGTAAAGGCGGGTTGAAGCTGCTATGGCAGAAGTTGCAGGCTTGGGTGCTGCGAAAGCTGGAAGGAAAACACCTCGCGCTGGCCTTCCTGACGGTGCTGCTGGTGGCGACAGTGCAGCAAACCGCCATGTGGAAGTTTTTCGGTGTCACCTTGCGCGAAGCGGCAGCCGTGATTCAGGTGGCCGTGTTGCCCTGGGTGCCCCAGGCCAGTGAGCCCAATGCCGCCAACATCAAGGTACCCAATGTGGTGACCTTGTTGATCGGCGACGAGTTGTTTGTCGATCCGAGTGGCTTTAATCACCGCGTGCCGCCTGACGCCGAGCCGCTTCGCGCCTTCCTGTCGCTGGCCTTGCAGAACGCACCCGAAGATGCCCTGGTCTTCGTTGACTTCGACCTGGCGCCGCGCCGCAATGACGACCTCTATGAAGCCGAAGAGCGCGTGGAGCAGAAACTGCTCGAACAAGTCCTGGTTGAACTGGGTTCGCGGCTGTTCCTGGTCGAGCCGAACTGGGCCGTCGCGCACCCGCCGACCTTTGCCAGACAAGTCGCCTGGGTGCGCAAGCTGTGCCACCCGCCAGCCGCGGCGTCAGGCCGGCCGGCCGCGGGCGCGATCTTCGTGCAGTCAACCATCCATTCCCAATTCGGCCTGGTCAAGGATCGGCTGGCGCTCAAAGATCACACGGCAGGTTTGTGGGACGCCGGGCGCGCGGTGAAGCACTACCTGGACAAACAGTCGCCGGCACTCAACCCCATTTGCGCCAGGCTGGCCGAAGCAGACGGCCAAGCGCCCGCGGGCAGCGACGCACAACTGCGCTGGCAGTTGCTGGAAGCCGAATTGCGCCTGGGCGGGCAAGTGACCTTGCGCAACCTGCCGCCGCCGTGCCAGGAACACGAGGGATGGTTCAATCGCGTGTGGCAAAGTTGTCCCGGCGAACTGGCGTTGCGCAGTGAATGGATGCTGGCCAGGCTGCAGCCGGTGATGCGCTTCAACGAATTGCCGCAATTGGCGGCCCTGAAGGCGGCTGAGGTGGTGGTGGTGGGCGGCGGCTGGACACACGGCCAGACCGATCGCCACGAAACCTATGCCGGCACCGTTGACGGTGCCGTGGTGCATGCGGCCTGGATCAAATCGTGGGCTCTGCCGGTGCTGCACCTGCACTTTGTGCTGGAAGTGATTTTCAACGTGCTGGTCATCGAATTCCTGCTCCACCCCGCGCTGGAGTCGGCGTTCAAGGTCATGCGCCGCAACCAGGTCGACGCCGCGATGGTGCGCCGCGCCAGCAAGCGAACGGTCGGCAGCGGCATCCACACCTGGCGCATCGTGCTGGCCTTGCTGTGGGTGGTCGGCACGGTCGTGGTCGTTGCACTGCTGCTGACCATGGCCGACGGCTTGCTGCGCCTGGCCTGGGACAGGACCTTGAACCTGGACGGTGAATGGATGACGCTGCTGGTCTGGATTCCGGTGGTTGCGCACCGGGTCAGCACGCAGCCGGTTGAAAGCGAGCCGTTCGAGGGACGACACGTCCTGGTGTTGCTGGTGCTGCTGGTGATCACCTATGTTGCGGTGCTGCTTGCCAACTGGCTGATGGTCTGGCCCGTCGAGGTGATCCTGCACAGATTCGCATGGGCCTATTTGATCTGTCTGCTGGCCACCGCGTGGTTCTTTGGCCGCTACACGCATGAGAGGCAGCACTCAAAACGTGGCACCCGCCACCTGACCGGTCGTCGGCGCCTGTTTTGTGCCGCCTTGCTTGGCCACTTCCAGCGCCCGAAAGAGGCCATCGGCGAGGCGTTGCGCGCCACTTTTCTTAGCCTGCCCCGCGGGCAGCGGCGATGGGATGTCGTGGCGCCACTCTGGGCCGCTGCCCTGGGTGACCTGGCCTGGCTGGCGGTGTGGGCCTTCGCGCTGTACGGCTTGTTCATCAAACACCTGTGGGTCAGTTTGCTGGCCACGCTTGGAGGCTTCGGAACATGAACGCACGCTCAATTCAACTGGCCGCCGCCCTGGCGGCGCTGGCCGCCACAACCGCCGCGCTCGCCGCGCCGTGCATCCTCACCACGCTCAAAGGCGAAACCGCCATGCTGGCCAATGGCACGGCGTTCTCGGGCGCGTTCAGCATGGACGATTGCGCCAAGGTTCACCTGCGCGGCGGGCGCGCCACGGCGGTGTACTTCGACAAGAAGGGCCAGTTGCAGCGCCAGGCGTTCGAGGTTGAAAAGCCCGGCTCGCCGCAGAACATGGACCCCAACTCCGCGCCGGCCAAGGCGGTGGCGCGCAGCCTGTTCGCGGTGTTGACCGATGGCAAGGTGGCGCAGACCTCGGGCAAGAAATTCTTCGACAAACCCAGCCAGATCGGCGCGCCGTTTGGCGATGTCTACGTGCCGGTTGCTGGGTTAACGTTTCAATTCACCAACCTGGAGCCTGGCGCTCGCGTGGTCATCGCGGCCAAGGCCGGCAACGCCAGCGTGCTGCAGGCTGACGCGGCGCTGGCCATCAACCTGTCGCGCGCGCAGTTGCAGGCCGGGCAGACCTATGCCTTGCGGGTACAAACCGCCAAGGGCAATTTGCCCCAGGTCTTGTTCGAGGTGGTGAGCAAGGCGGTGGAGGAAGAGTTGGACAAGACGCTGCAGCAGATCGACACTGACAGCGCCCAAGACCCCAACTCGCGCGCCGTGGCCCGGGCGCTGGTGTTCGAGCGTGAAGGCCTGAGTTTCAACCGCGACCTGGCACTCAAGGAGATCAGCCCATGAACGCCATTGCACGCCTGCTCCTCGTTGCCCCGGCCTGGGCTTGCCTGGCCTGGGCGCCACCGCTTGGCGCGCAATCGCCCGCGGGCCCCAAAGAGACCGCCACCAAGGCCGCCACCGGGCACGACTTCGAGGCCCAGAAGGTGCACAAGCTCGGCACCCTGAATGCCGACTTCCTGTGCGAGCGGCTGTTTGATTCAGCCAACCCCGCGGCCATGACGATGGAGCTGGCGCGGATCATGGGCCCCAGCCTGTTGCTGGGCAAGGTGCCCGAACTGGGCGCAGTCATCACGCCCGAGCAGAAGAAGACCTTCGCCAGCCTGCGCGTGCTGGCACGGCAGAAGGTCTGGATGCCGGTGGCGGCGGAACAGAAGGTCGGTGAATGGCTGGATCAAAAATACCGCAAGGAAGGGCTGATCGCCGAGCCCGATGGCCTGGCGCGCAACCTGCGCCCGCGTTTTGCCCAAGCCCAGGCCTTGCTGACTGGCCTGGTGGCCCAGTTGCCGCCCGACAACCCCTACACCTTCAAGTTGGCCGTGACCGAAGAGAGCGAGTCGAACGCCTACGTCAGCCCGGGCGGCTTTGTTTACGTGACCAAAGGCCTGTTGCAGGACAAGGCGCTGGACCGCAACGACATCGCGCTGCGCCTGGCGCACGAAGTGGCGCACCTGACGCGCCGGCATGCCTTGAAGGAGTACCAGGTCAAGGCCATCGACGCGATGGAGATCTCCAAGACGCTGCGCCCGATGCTCGACATTGCCAGGGACCCGGTCAAAGGCATGGAAACCCTGTTCGGCACGATGACCGCGGCGCAACTGATGTTCCAGCGCTTCGACCAGGTGCAGGAACTGGAAGGCGACGCCTGCGGCACCTACTTGCTGGCGCGCATGCCCGGTGTGGATGCCAAGGCCGCGGTGCAGCGCTTCGTCAACGAGCGCCAGGGCACGGCCAGCGAGAAGGGTTGGGGCGCTTCACACCCCGCGCCGGAAGAGCGCGAGCTGGTCATGACGGCGCAGATCGACCCGGCCAAGCGGGCCCGGGTGGCGCAGCTCAAGACCGGCGCCACGGCCACGGCCGAAGCGCCGGGCAAAACGCCCGCCATCGCCACGCAAAGCACCAACCTCGACCAGTTGCCGCCCACCTCGGCCGGCGTGGCCGAGCCGCAGCAGGGCAAGGCCAACCCCTTGGGCGGCTTGCTCAGCCGCGTCAAGCGGGCGCTGCCCAGCGGTGCGGCTTCGGCGGCCAGTGCGGCGCAGGTTGACGAGTCAAGGCAATAGGTTCGGCTGCGACAGGTTGGGACAACCGGACCGGCAACACGCCGGGGGAGTCCAGCCCGGTGGGCGCTTCGTAGAATCCGCCGTTCACGCCAACCGCCCACCCCGCCCGATGCTGAGCTTCCAGCAGATCATTCTGAAATTGCAGGCCTATTGGGCCGAACAGGGTTGCGCCTTGTTGCAGCCCTATGACATGGAAGTCGGCGCCGGCACCAGCCACACCGCCACCTTCTTGCGCGCACTCGGCCCCGAGCCCTGGAAGGCGGCCTATGTGCAGCCCAGCCGGCGGCCCAAAGACGGGCGCTATGGCGACAACCCGAACCGCTTGCAGCACTACTACCAGTACCAGGTGGTGCTCAAGCCCGCGCCGAGCAACATTTTGGAGCTGTACCTCGGCTCGCTGGAAGCGCTGGGTTTCGACTTGAAGGTCAACGACATCCGCTTCGTTGAAGACGATTGGGAAAACCCCACGCTGGGCGCCTGGGGCCTGGGCTGGGAGGTCTGGCTCAACGGCATGGAAGTCACCCAGTTCACCTACTTCCAGCAAGTCGGCGGTATCGACTGCAAGCCGTTAACGGGTGAGATCACTTACGGCCTGGAACGCCTGGCGATGTACCTGCAAGGGGTGGACAACATCTTCGACCTGACTTGGACGCCAGGCCTGAGCTACCGCGACGTCTATCACCAAAACGAAGTCGAGCAAAGCAGCTACAACTTCGAGCACAGCGATGTCGAGTTCTTGCTCGGCGCCTTCACCGCACATGAAAAGCAGGCCAGGCACCTGATGACGCTGAAACTTGCCTTGCCGGCCTATGAGCAGGTGCTCAAGGCCGCGCACACCTTCAATTTGCTGGATGCGCGTGGCGCCATCAGCGTCACCGAGCGCGCCGGCTACATCGGGCGCATTCGCAACCTGGCGCGCAGCGTGGCGCAGAGCTATCTTGAAAGCCGCGCCCGCCTGGGCTTCCCGATGGCGCCGCGGCTGTGGGCCGACGAAGCGCTGGCGCAGTTGGCGCAAGCCGCGCAGAAAAAGGCGGCTTGAGATGACGCTGCAAGCCCTGTTGGTGGAACTGCAAGTCGAGGAGCTGCCGCCCAAGACGCTGAAAGGTCTGGGCTCAGAGTTCGCGCGGCTGATGGTTGCCAGCCTGCAAGCCAGTGGGCTGGCCGCGGCAGGGGCCGAGTACAGCGCCTTTGCCACGCCGCGCCGCCTGGCCGTTCGCGTGCAAGGTGTGTTGGCGCACGCGCCGAGCCGCGCGCAGCAAACCAAGCTGATGCCGGTGGCCGTGGGCCTCGATGCGCAAGGCGCCGCCACGCCGGCCTTGAAGAAAAAGCTCGCCGCGCTGGGGCTTGATGAAGCCGTGCTGCCGCAACTCAAGCGCCAGGGTGAAGGCAAGGGCGAGGTGCTGGTGTGGGACAGCCTGCTGGCCGGCGCCACTCTGGCCGAAGGGCTGAACAAGGCCCTGGCCGAGATGCTGGCCAAGCTGCCCATTGCCAAGGTGATGCAGTACCAGTTGGCCGACGGCTGGAGCAGCGTTCACTTTGTGCGCCCGGCGCACGGCCTGGTGGCGTTGCATGGGGCTGATGTGGTGGCGGTGCAGGCGCTGGGCTTGAGCGCCGGGCGCAGCACCCAGGGCCACCGCTTTGAGGCGGCCACGCCAACGATCGAGATCAGCCACGCCGATGCTTACGAGCACATCCTCAGCAGCCAAGGTGCCGTGATCGCCAGCTTTGCGCTGCGCCGCGCCGAGGTGCAGCGCCAGTTGCATGCCGCGGCGCATACACAGGGCCTGGTGCCGATTGACGACGAAGCGCTGCTCGATGAAGTCACCGCGCTGGTCGAACGCCCCAACACCCTGGTCTGCCGCTTCGAGGATGAATACCTTGCCGTGCCGCAGGAATGCCTGATCCTGACGATGAAGGCCAACCAGAAGTACTTTCCACTGCTCGATGCGCAAGGCCGCCTGACCAACCGCTTCCTGGTGGTGAGCAACATCGCCCCGGCCGACCCCAGCCGCGTGATTGAAGGCAACGAGCGCGTGGTGCGCCCGCGCCTGGCCGACGCCAAGTTCTTCTTCGACCAAGACCGCAAGAAAAGCTTGGCCGCGCGCGTGCCCGAGCTGGCCCGCGTGGTCTACCACCAAAAGCTCGGCACGCAAGGCGAGCGTGCCTTGCGCGTGCAGGCGCTGGCGCAAGGTATCGCCCAGCAAATCGGCGGCGCCGCGCTGGCCGTGGCGGCCGGCCGCGCCGCGCAACTGGCCAAGGCCGATTTGCTGACTGACATGGTGGGCGAATTCCCCGAGCTGCAAGGCGTGATGGGCGGCTACTACGCGCGCCACGATGGTGAAACCGAAGAAGTGGCCTTTGCGATTGAAGACCACTACAAACCGCGCTTTGCAGGCGACACCCTGCCGCGGGCTGACGCCGCCCTGGCCGTGGCCCTGGCCGACAAGCTGGAGACGCTGGCGGGCCTGTTCGGCATCGGCCAGTTGCCCAGTGGTGACAAAGACCCCTTTGCCCTGCGCCGCCACGCGCTGGGCGTGACGCGCATGCTGATCGAGGCTGAGCTGCCGCTGGCCGTGCCGGCGTTGGTGGCTGAGGCTTTTCGTGCCTTCCCCGCCGGCCACGGCCAGGCCCAGGGTGAGCTGCTGCAGTTCATGCAGGAGCGTTTGCTGGGCTACTTGCGCGAGCTGGGTTACTCGGCACACGAGGTGGATGCCGTTACCGCGCTGCGCCCTGAAGTCTGGGCCAGTTTGCCGCAGCGCCTGGCCGCGGTACGCGCCTTTGCCGCCTTGCCCGAAGCGGCGGCGCTGGCCGCGGCGAACAAGCGGGTGGGCAACATCTTGAAGAAGTCTGATGGCGCTGTGGCCGCTGCGGTGAACGATCTTGATTTCACCGAAGACGCCGAGCACGCCTTGAACACGGCGCTGAAGCTGGCCGGTGGCCGTGCCGACGCCGCCTTCTTAACCGGTGACTACACGGGATCGTTGCGCGAACTGGCCGCACTGCGCACACCGGTGGATGCCTTTTTCGACGGCGTGATGGTCAACGCCGAAGACCCCGCTGTGCGCGCCAACCGGCTGGCCTTGCTGGCGCGGCTGCACGGCGCCATGAACCGCGTGGCCGACTTGTCGCGCCTGGCTCAATGAACCACCCCCTACGCGCTTCGCGCGCCTTCCGGCATGCAGGCCGGAAGGCCTTCGCAGGCGGCCCGGCAAGTGCGGTTCCGCGGCGTTCGCATGGTTCGAGCGCGCGGGTGACGCGCAACGCAATGGATTACTGAGATGAACCAAGCCCTGAAGCTTGTGATCCTTGGCCGTGACGGCATCTTGAACGAGTACTGCGAAGAGCACATCAAGTCGCCCCAGGAGTGGACGGCCGTGCCCGGTGCGCTGAGCGCCGTGGCACGGCTGAACCACGCCGGCTGGCATGTGGTGGTGGCCACCAACCAGTCGGGCATTGGCCGCGGCATGATCGACATGGCCACGGTCAACGCGGTGCATGCGCACATGATGCGCGAGCTGCAAGCCGTGGGCGGGCGCATCGACGCCGTGTTCTTCTGCCCGCATGCACCCGAGGAAGCCTGCGATTGCCGCAAGCCACTGCCGGGCATGATGCGCGACGTGGCTCACCGCTACGGCGTGCACCTGGCCGATGTGCCGATGGTGGCCGACACCGAACGCGATGTGCTGGCCGCCCGGGCCGCCGGCTGCGAGCCGCACCTGGTGTGCACCGGGCGTGCCGCGGCGCTGACCGAGGCCCAGCTCAGCGGCCTGCTGGCGCAGGTGCCGGCCTTGCAGATCCATGCTGACCTGGCCGCCTTTGCCGAACACCTGCTGGCGCGCGAGCCCGGCCCGGGTTCGCAGCGCGAGGCGCTGTCATGAACAAGGTGTTGTGGGCCCTGCGCTCGGCGCTGTTCGTGGTGTGGATGGCCGTCACCGTTGTGCCCTGGGCGCTGGCGGTGCTGCTGGTGTCGCTGTTCGTGCGCGGCAACACGGTGTACTGGATGTGTGCCAACTGGCTGGCCAGCGTGATCTGGGGCGCGCGCGTCATCTGCGGCGTGCGCCATCGCATCCAGGGCATGGAACATCTGCCCACTGCCGAGCAGGGCATGGCCGCGGTGCTGCTGGCATCCAAGCATCAGTCGACCTGGGAAACCTTTGCCTACCCGGCGCTGATGTCGCACCCGCTGGCCTATGTGTTCAAGCGCGAGTTGCTGCTGATCCCGTTCTTCGGCTGGGCCATGGCGCGCATGGACATGATTCATATTGACCGCAGCAAACGTGCCGAAGCCTGGAACCGCGTCGCCTCGCAGGGCCAGCGCATCATGGGCAACGGCGGCTGGGTCATCATGTTCCCCGAAGGCACGCGCATCCCCCGCGGCAAGAAGGGCACCTACAAAAGCGGCGCCGCGCGGCTGGCCATTGCCACGGGCACGCCCATCGTGCCCATTGCGGTGACCTCGGCGCGCTGCTGGCCACGCAAGAGCTTTCTGCTGCGCCCGGGCATGATCGACATTTCCATCGGCCAGCCGATCCCGTCACAGGGCCGCCAGCCCGACGAGCTGATGCGCGAAGTGGAAGCCTGGATCGAAGCCGAAATGCGCCGCCTGGACCCGCAGGCCTATGCGGCGCAGGCGGCCGCCCCGGGCGTTACGCCGTAGTTCAGGCCTTGCCGCGCATGCCGCTCGCCACCGTGCCCAACCCCGCGCAGGGGTCGTTGTTCGACGGATGGGGCGCGACCCCGCCCGCTGCTGCCCCGGCCCCGGTGTCCAGCAGCGCCGCCGCGGCGCCCCTGCCGGGCGCTGCCGCCGTGGCCCCACGCGGCGCCCCCGGTCTGCACCTGGCCGGGCAATGGGTGGCTTACGACTTGCGACGCAGCCGCCGGCGCAGCATCGGCTTCATGGTCGGGCCCGAAGGCCTGAGCGTGAACGCGCCGCGCTGGGTCAGCCAGGGTGAGATTGAAAGCGTGTTACAGGCCAAGGCCGGCTGGATCCAGCGCAAGCTCATGGAGCAGCGCGAACGCGCGCGCCGCGTGCATGCCGCGCGGGTGGACTGGCGCGACGGCGTGGGCATTCCCTTTCTGGGCGAAACCGTGATCGTGGTGCTGGATGCGCGCGTCACCGGCGCGCAACTGAACACCGCGGCTCAGGCCTTGCCCGGCGTGCCGCACCTCACCTTGCACCTGGGCCTGCCGCAGGCGGCGGCGGCAGAGCAGATCCGCGACGCCGTGCAAAGCTGGCTGCAACGCCAGGCGCGGCGCGTGTTCGAGGAGCGCTGCGCACTCTATGCGCCGCGCCTGGGCGTGCACATGAAGCGCCTGAGCCTGAGTTCGGCGGCCACGCGCTGGGGCAGCGCCAACGCCGATGGCTCGATCCGCCTGAACTGGCGGTTAGTCCACTTTCGCCTGCCCACCATCGACTATGTGGTGGCGCATGAACTGGCACACCTCAAGGAGATGAACCACAGCCCAGCGTTCTGGGGCGTGGTGCGCTCGCTGCTGCCCGAATACGAGGTGGCGCGCAGCCATTTGCGCGACGCCGTGCTGCCCGTGCTGGACTGAGCTTTGTCGAGCCGTCACCCCGCGAATGAGGGGTGTTAAATCGTCATCACAAAGAGGGATGCGCGGTGCCCAAGGCGCCATGCACACTGCGCCGTAACGCTGTCAACAGCCGCACCCGCGGCCACGCTGGCCGAACAGGGACTGCACAGGGCGCCAACAGAGTGCCCGGCACCGTGGGCAGGGCAGCGCAAGCTGGCCCTTGCCTGGCGGGCCGATGCCACCCCGCGCTACTGAGCCGTTCCCCGGCCTGGGCCTTGCAAGCCACCCCGAAATCACTTTGCTGCCATGAGCCGAATGGGCTCGTGGCGCGGCGTATGAGAGCAAGCCCACGCAGGCCACGCGCTCGCGTTCACTCCACCGGCTTGGCTGGCCTTTCCATACGGGGTTCACGATGCAACGACTCACATCCATCTTGCTTGGCCTTGCCATGCTGGCCGGCAGCGCGCTCGCCGCCACCGATGTACAGGGCCCGCAAGGCCTGCTCAAGGGCCAGGTGCCCGACAACGTGGCCGCCTTGAAGCGCGTGGCCATCGCCACTTTCTTTGTGCAGTACGTGACGGACTTTGGCATCGAGACCAAGCGCAAGAAAGGCGGGGTTTTCTTCTCCAAGTGGGCGGGCCCCTCGCCTGAGGTGCTGCAAGGCGCGAGCGATGCGCTTTACGACCAGTTGGTGGCTGACCTCAAGGCGGCTGGCGTCGAGGTCGTTGCGTCCGACCAGCTCGACGCCCAGGTGGCCATGGCCGATTTGCGCAAGGTCGCCCGGCCGAACCTGGCCGCGGTCGATGACAGCACGATCAAGAAGGGCAGCGTGCTGGTCAGCGCGCGCAACCTGCCGCTCGTGCTTGCCACACTGCCCGATGTCAAGCTTTCCAGCTACGCCACGCAGCCACTGGAGGGAACTGACGGACCCGGCAACCTGATCGGCTGGGACAAGCAGTCCAGCCAGTGGTTGTTGGGCAGCAATATGGAGCTGATGAGTCTGGGCAGCATCCATATCGGCCAGGCCAAGATCGCCGAGAGCCTGAACGCGACGGTCCTGAATGTGCGTCTGACGATTCCTTTGGTGGACTTGGGTGTCACGACTTGCGGCAATGTCCATGGTTGGGTGGCGGGTTCGCAGGCCTGCCGAGGCTACGGCGATGTCACCGGGCTCATCAAGCCCAATCCGCGTTTCGTTGAGGCCGGAACAGTCTTCTCGTTTGCGCAGGGCGGCCAACAGTCTGTGCTGGGCCTGCAAAAGCCGGTGTCGATCACGGGGCTCAAGGTCACGCCAGACCCCGGCATGAAGTCCCTCGACCAAGGCTTCATGGGGCTGGGCTTCGGCGCCGTGCGGTCAGCGCGCGGCGGCGGTGGGATTGGAGCGCTGCTGCGGGGCGCGGGCGTGGACAAGAGCGAAGCCGACTTCTGGGTCAACGTGGACGCGGCCGAGTTCCAGCCCGCGCTGGTTGGCGCCGGCAGCACGATTTTCAAGGAACTGGCGCAGATCATGGCCGGCGCCAAGTAGCAGCGGGCAGTGGGCCGCGGGCGCCTGGCAAAGGCTGGTGCGAGCCCCGCCAGGGGCGGCTCGTATGATGGGCGTTCACGTCAACGTCAACCCCACGGAGCCTGCGATGAACCTGCCCGGCCTGAACTTCCAGCTCGGCGAAGACATCGACGCGCTGCGCGATGCGGTGCGCGCCTTTTGCGATGAAGAGATCGCACCGCGTGCCGCCGCCATCGACAAGACCGATCAATTCCCCATGGACCTGTGGCGCAAGCTCGGCGCCCTGGGTGTGCTGGGCATCACCGTGCCCGAAGAATTGGGCGGCGCCGGCATGGGCTACCTGGCGCACATGGTGGCCATTGAAGAGATCAGCCGCGCCTCGGCCAGCGTGGGCCTGAGCTATGGCGCGCACAGCAACCTGTGCGTGAACCAGATCCGGCGCAACGGCAGCGCAGCGCAGCAGGCGAAATACCTGCCCAAGCTGATCAGCGGTGAACATGTGGGCGCCCTGGCCATGAGCGAGTCCGGCGCGGGCTCAGACGTGTTGAGCATGAAGTTAAGAGCCCAGGACAAGGGCGGCTTCTACTTGCTCAACGGCAACAAGATGTGGATCACCAACGGCCCCGACGCCGACACGCTGGTGGTTTATGCCAAGACCGAACCCGAGCTGGGTGCGCGTGGTGTGACGGCCTTTCTCATTGAAAAAGGCATGAAGGGTTTTTCCATCGCGCAAAAGCTCGACAAGCTGGGCATGCGCGGCTCGTCCACCGGCGAGCTGGTGTTTGCCGATGTGGAAGTGCCGTCAGATAACGTTCTGGGTAACTTGAACGGCGGCGCGCGCGTGCTGATGAGCGGGCTGGATTACGAACGCGCGGTGCTGGCCGCCGGGCCCATCGGCATCATGCAAGCCGTGATGGACAACGTGGTGCCCTACGCGCACGAACGCAAGCAGTTTGGCCAGAGCATCGGCGAGTTCCAACTCATCCAGGGCAAGCTGGCCGACATGTACACCGTGCTGCAGGCCGCCCGCGCCTACTGCTACACCGTGGGCAAGAACCTCGATGCGCTGGGCAGCGAACATGTGCGCCAGGTGCGCAAAGATTGCGCCTCGGTCATTTTGTGGTGCGCCGAAAAAGCCACCTGGATGGCCGGTGAGGGCATCCAGATCTTTGGTGGCAACGGCTACATCAACGACTACCCTCTGGGCCGCTTGTGGCGCGATGCCAAGCTGTATGAGATCGGCGCGGGCACGAGCGAGATTCGGCGCATGTTGATCGGCCGCGAACTGTTTGCTGAAACGATGTGATGCCTGATGAGCCCGCCCGGCCGCCCGAAGGGCGAATCCCTGAATGCGAAGCATGAAGGTACACCAGTGACCCCAGACCTGCTCGACCTCTTCGAACGCAACCGCCAATGGGCTGCTGCCAAGCTGGCCAGCGAGCCCGGCTTCTTCACGCGCCTGGCCAAGCAGCAAAGCCCACGCTACATGTGGATCGGTTGCGCCGACAGCCGCGTGCCGGCCAATGAGATCGTCGGCCTGGACCCAGGCGAGGTGTTCGTCCACCGCAACGTGGCCAACCTGGTGGTGCACTCAGACTTGAACGCGCTGTCGACCATCCAGTTCGCGGTGGAGCACCTGAAAGTCCAGCACATCATGGTGGTGGGCCACTACGGCTGTGCGGGTGTGCGCGCCGCCCTGCTCGGGCTGCGCATCGGGCTGGCCGACAACTGGCTGCGCCACCTGCAAGACGTTCGTCTGCGCCACCGCAAGCGCCTGGAGCACCTGAGCGCCGAGCAGCAGGAAGACACGCTGTGCGAGATGAACGTCATCGAACAAGTCGGCAACGTGGCGCTGAGCACCGTGCTGCAAGACGCCTGGGCACGCGGCCAGGCGGTGGCGGTGCACGGCTGCGTCTACGGCCTGCGCGACGGGCGGCTGAAGGATCTGCAAGTCACCATGGACAAGCCGGAAACCGTGGTGGACGTTTTCGCTCACGCCATCAAGCGCTACCCCCGTTCGGCCCAACACAGCGAAGACTGAATGTTCCCCCACCGCCTGACCGACCCGCGCGCGTTCGACGTGGCGCAGGCGCTGCAAGACGGCTTCAACAAACACTACCGCCTGTTCCGCGCCGCCAGCGCGGCGGCCAAGGCGCGTTTCGAGGCGGCCGACTGGCATGGCCAACGCGACGCCCAGGCGCAACGCATCGCCTTTTATGACCAGCGCGTGCTCGAAAGCGCCGAGCGGCTGCAAACCGAATTCGACGTGGCCACGCTTTCCATGGAAAGCTGGCAGCAGGTGAAGCTGCATTACATCGGGCTGCTGACGGACCATCACCAGCCCGAGTTGGCCGAGACCTTCTTCAACTCCGTCACCGCCAAGCTGCTGCACCGCAGTTACTTCAAGAACGACTTCATCTTCGTGCGCCCGGCCGTCAGCACCGAGTACATCGAAAACGACGAACACGACACCACACCCACCTACCGCTCCTACTACCCCGGGCGCGGCAGCATGAACGCCACGCTGCAGCAAGTGGTGGCTGATTTCAAACTGCAACGCGACTTTGAAGACCTGCCGCGCGATGCGAGCCAGGTGCTGCACGCGCTGTGCGAACACGTCAAGCTGCCGCTGGCGCAGTGGACGCTGCGGGCTAACTTTCAGATGCAGGTGCTGTCGAGCTTGTTCTACCGCAACAAGGGCGCGTACCTGGTGGGCAAGATCGTCAACGGCTTCACCGAGGTGCCGTTCGCGCTGGCCATCCTGCACACGCCGCAGGGTTTGCTTCACATCGACGCGGCACTGTTCCGCGAAGACGATCTGCTGATGCTGTTCAGCTTTGCGCGCGCCTACTTCATGGTCGACATGGAAATCCCCAGCGCTTATGTGCAGTTTCTGCGCAGCCTGATGCCGCGCAAGCCGCGCGCCGAGATCTACAACGCGCTGGGCCTGCAAAAACACGGCAAGAATTTGTTCTACCGCGACCTGCTCTACCACCTGCGCCATTCGAGCGACCGCTTTCGCATCGCGCCGGGCATCAAGGGCATGGTCATGCTGGTGTTCGACCTGCCGTCGTTCCCCTATGTGTTCAAGGTCATCAAGGACTTCTACCCACCGCAGAAAGACACCACGCGCGAGCAGATCAAGGGCAAGTACTTGCTGGTGAAACAACACGACCGCGTGGGCCGCATGGCCGACACGCTGGAATACAGCAACGTGGCCTTCCCGCGCGAACGTTTCGAAGAAGAGCTGATCAGCGAGTTGAAGCACTTCTGCCCCAGCCTGATCGAAGAAGACGGCGACACCATCGTCATTCGCCATGTCTACATTGAACGCCGCATGATCCCGCTGAACATCTACTTGCAAGAAGGCAGCCGCGAGCAGATCGAGCATGCCGTGGTGGAGTACGGCAATGCCATCAAAGACCTGGTGGCGGCCAACATCTTCCCGGGCGACATGCTGTGGAAGAACTTCGGCGTCACCCGCCACGGCAAGGTGGTGTTCTACGACTATGACGAGATCGAATACCTCACCGACTGCACGTTCCGCCGCGTGCCCACGCCGCGCAATGAAGAAGAAGAAATGTCCAGCGAGGTCTGGTACCGGGTCGGCCCGAAAGATGTATTTCCCGAGACCTTCGAGCCCTTCTTGCTGGGCAACGCGGCGGTGCGCGAGGTGTTCATGAAACACCATGCCGATTTGCTCGACGCGCAGTTCTGGCAGGGCTACAAAGAAAGCATCCTGGCCGGCCACATGCACGATGTGTTTCCTTACGAACCCGGGCGGCGCTTTGCGGCGCGGCGCATGAATGCAGTGCCAGCCTGAGCCCCGCGCCGCGCGCTGGCTCGCCGGCCTCGTGGCGCTCGCGGCCGGCCTGGCTGCGGCCCAGAGCCCTGACGTCAATGCGCCTTCTGACCAGCCACGCTGGGTAGATGGCAGCAACGTGAACCTGCGCAGCGCGCCCACCCTGAGTAGTGAGGTGCTTGCGCGGCTGCCGCTGAACGCGCGCGTGCTCTTGCGCGCCGCTGCAAGCACAGTGCCCGCCGCGGCAAACAGCGGCTATTGCCAGGTGCGTTGGGAGCCCACGCTGGGCGGCCCGGTGCTCACGGGTTACACCGCGTGTCGCTACCTCGGCCTCGTGCCCGTGCCAACGCTGCCATGGCTGCAGGCGCAGTTGCCCGATGGGTCAACCAACGCGCAATTTGACCCGCTGCGCCTGTTCTGGTTGGCGCCCAGTTGGGCGGCCCTGGCGGCCTATGCGCACCAGTTGGAGGCCTTGCAACTGCCCGCGGCCAAGGATGAGGCCTCCGCCGCGTTGCGCCGCGCCACCGTACGCCCGCCCGATGCCGAGCTTGAGCGCATGAAGGCGCACCTGGCGCTGGGCATTCATGGCCCGCAGCCCAAGCCGCTGCTGGCCTGGGTGGCGCTGCAACGCCAGGCGCAACAGGTGGCGGGCGACCCCGGTGCTGCCGAGCGGGCGGCGCAACTCGTCAACACCCTGGGCCTGCACGGGCCGGTGAGCGATGGCTCCGAGCCGCCAGGCCATGGCGGCGTCCAGGCGGCCGGGTTGGTGCGCGCCATCGCGCTGCCGCGGGCCAGCCCGTCCTTGTTCGGGAGCCAGCGCGACGTGGCGGCGCTGCATGAAGACACTGCGGCGTTGAGCGGGCGCTTCGGCATCATCCACACCC
Source organism: Burkholderiales bacterium (assembly GCA_031418595.1). Classification (GTDB taxonomy): domain Bacteria; phylum Pseudomonadota; class Gammaproteobacteria; order Burkholderiales; family Burkholderiaceae_C; genus Rubrivivax. The sequence goes on along the minus strand of JANOXU010000033.1, from coordinate 29,533 downwards.
ACCAGACCCGGCCGCGCCAAAGCGGCGCCGATGACGCCTGGGACGCCGGTGTGTGGGACATGGCGCGTGTCACCACCGCCCTGGTGCGCCCGCTGGTGCGCAGCACGGTGTTTCGTGACGGCCGCTTGCACAGCGCACCCAGCCATGCCCGGCGCACGCAAAACCTGTGGGGCGACGTCGATGGCCCGATGTGCGAAGGGTTCGTGGGCGGTTTCGCGCTGGGTGATTCCGAGCCCCGCATCTGGGGCGACTACGGCGTGGCCGAGTACAACCCGGCGCGCCTGCCCAACCCGCCCGGTAGCCTGGTGGTGCTGCACACGCGCCGGGCCTTGCCGCTGACCATGGCGCCAGTGGTGAGCCAGCCCTTGCAGTTGGATCGCGCGCGCACCGGCTTTGTGCGCGCCACGCAGTGGCACTTTGACCTGGACGCCGACGGCGTGCCCGACCTGGTGGCCATCGAAGGCGTGGGCCGCGGCCCCGGCCACTTGGATGGGCCGACCAAGACCGACGACGCCTGGTACCGCCTGTTCTTCGCCAACATCGCCGGGCGCTGGTTCGTGTTGGGCCACGACGCCTTCGCCTACGGCTGCGGCTGCTGAAAGCGCGCGGCGTCTTCAGCCGCTGAGGCCCGGCGCAATCGGCCTCAAAGCCAGCGCAGCAACCAGCGCTACCGGGGTGCGCCAGGGCGACGCGCCGGCTTGCGCAAGGCCCAGGTTCGATTGGCGGCCTACCGGCGCAGTCCGCGCCGCGCAAACGGGGGGTGCCGCCCGGGCGCGGCAGTGCGGCTGGAATACGATGCTGATTGCGGCTTTGCGCCCCCCCTCGGAGTTCACCATGTCAGACGCCATCGTCATCACCGCCGCTGCCCGCACCCCCATCGGCGGCTTGCTGGGCGACTTCTCCTCGCTGGCCGCCTGGGAACTCGGCGCCGTGGCCATTCGCGCCGCGCTGGCGCGTGCCGGCATCGCGCCCGAAACCGTGGATGAAGTCTTGATGGGCAATTGCCTCATGGCCGGCCAAGGCCAGGCCCCCGCGCGCCAGGCCGCGCTGAAGGCCGGGTTGCCGCAGTCGGCCGGGGCCGTCACCTTGAGCAAGATGTGCGGCTCGGGCATGCGCGCCATGATGTTCGGCGCCGACATGCTCACCGCGCACAGTGCCAACGTGGTGGTGGCCGGTGGCATGGAAAGCATGACCAACGCGCCGCACCTGCTGTTCGCGCGCAAGGGCGTGCGCTATGGCGCCGCGCAGATGTTCGACCACATGGCCCTGGACGGCCTGGAAGACGCCTATGAACGTGGCAAGGCGATGGGCGTGTTCGCTGAGAACTGCGTGGCGCAATACGGCTTCACGCGCGAAGCGCAAGACGCCTTTGCCATTGCCAGCACCACGCGCAGCAAGGCGGCCAATGAAGACGGCAGCTTCGATTGGGAAATGGCCCCGGTGGCGGTGGCGGGCAAGGGCGGCGAGGTGACGATCGGCCGCGACGAACAACCCTTCAAGGCCAGGCTCGACAAGATCGCCGGCCTGAAGCCGGCGTTCAAGAAAGACGGCACCATCACCGCGGCCAATGCGTCGAGCATCAGCGACGGCGCGGCCGCACTGGTGCTGATGCGCGAAAGCACGGCGCAGCGGCTCGGTGCCACGCCCATCGCCCGCATCGTGGCCAGCGCGGTGCATGCGCAGGCACCGGCCACCTTCGCCACCGCGCCGGCCGGTGCCATCGCCAAGGCCTTGAGCAAGGCCGGCTGGTCGGCGCAGCAAGTGCAACTGTGGGAAGTGAATGAAGCCTTCGCTGCCGTCACCATGGCGGCGATGTCGGAATTCAGGCTCGGGCATGAGATCGTGAACGTGCATGGTGGCGCCTGTGCGCTGGGCCACCCCATCGGCGCGTCGGGTGCGCGCATCGTGGTCACGCTGTTGGGGGCTTTGCGCAAGCGCGGGTTGAAGCGCGGCATGGCCGCGTTGTGCATCGGCGGCGGCGAAGCCACCGCCCTGGCCCTTGAACTGGTTTGAAGCAAAGTGCGGTATCCCTTCATGATCGATTGCAAGCGTCTGCCTGCGCTGTTGCTGCTGGGCGCGGCCATGTCCGCGTTCGCGGCCAACCCGGCCAAGCCGGTGAAAAGCATCGACTTCGCGCAAACGAAGTCGGGCAGTTTCAGCGTCATGCTGGCGTTTTCCAGCGACCCGCAGGCCTACTTCAAGGCCATTGAAGCCGGCCCGCAGGCCATGGTGGCGCTGAGCGCCGACGCTGTGCGCCGCGGCGGCGTGGTCAACACCACCTTGGTCTTCACCGGCTGCAAGCCTGATGCGAATCAGCAGTGCAACGTCAGCGTGCAGTACAAACTGGTGACTTCGAATGGCAAGGTCACCCAGTTGCCCGATGCCGCGGTGTGGAGCAGGGCCGCGCCGCAGGCGGGCGCCATCACGCCGGCCGAGTCGCAAATGCGCATTGCCATCGAAGCCGCTGACCCTTTGGGCGTGTACGAAGTGCAGGCCAGCGTGCGCGACCTCAACGCCAAGACCGCGCTGACGGCGAAGGCGGCGTTCACGGTCATGCCTTGACCCTGAGCCCACCATGCTGCTGAGCGAAGACCACCGTGCCGTGCAAGACGCGGTGCGAGACTATGTGCGCGAGCAGGTGGCGCCCTTTGCCGCGCAGTGGGACAAGAGCTGCGAATTCCCCGCCGCCGCGCTGCGCGGCCTGGCCGCGCTGGGCTGTTACGGCGTGGCCGTGCCGCCTGAGCTGGGCGGCGCCGGGTTGGACTACCTGGCGCTGGCGCTGATCATCGAAGAAGTGGCCGCGGGCGACGGCGCCACCAGCACGGTGATCAGCGTCAACAACTGCCCCGTATGCTCCATCCTCATGGCCTTCGGCAATGCCGATCAGCAAGAGCGTTTCCTCAAACCGCTGGCTCAAGGCGACATGTTGGGGGCGTTTTGCCTGACCGAGCCGCAAGTCGGCTCGCAGGCCGACGGCCTGTTGACCACCGCGCTGCGCGTGGGCGACGACTACGTGCTCAACGGCGTGAAGCAGTTCATCACCAGCGGCAAGAACGGCAACGTGGCCATCGTCATGGCGGTGACCGACAAGGCAGCCGGCAAGCGCGGCATCAGCGCCTTCATCGTGCCCACTGCAACGCCCGGTTATGGGGTGGCTCGCATCGAAAGCAAGCTCGGTCAGCATGCCAGCGACACGGCGCAAATTCGCTTCGAAGACTGCCGCGTGCCGGCGGCCAACCGCATCGGCGAAGAAGGCCAGGGGCTGAAGATTGCGCTGTCGGGCCTGGAAGGCGGGCGCATCGGCATTGCCAGCCAGGCCGTGGGCATGGCGCGCGCGGCGTTCGAGGCGGCCCTGGCCTACAGCAAGGAACGCCAGGCCTTCGGCACGGCCATCTTCAACCACCAGGCGGTGCAGTTCAAGCTGGCCGAGATGGCAATGCAGATCGAAGCCGCGCGCCAGCTCATCTGGCACGCGGCGTGTTTGAAAGACGCCGGCCAACCCTGCCTGAAAGAAGCCGCCATGGCCAAGCTGTTCGCCAGCGAAATGGCCGAAAGCGTGTGCTCGGCAGCGATTCAAGTCTTCGGTGGCTACGGCTATGTGAGCGACTTCCCGGTGGAGCGCATTTACCGCGACGTGCGGGTGTGCCAGATCTATGAAGGGACGAGCGAAGTGCAGAAGATCCTGATTGCGCGGGCGTTGTCATGACGGCCAAGCCCAAGGCGCTGGCCTTCGACGTCTTCGGCACCGTCGTCGACTGGCGCAGCAGCATCATCCGCGAAGGCCAGATGCTGCAAGCCGCCACCGGCATCAGTACCGATTGGCCCGCATTCGCTGACGCCTGGCGCGCCGGCTACGTGCCGGCGATGGATCGCACCCGCGCGGCTGGCGCCGCCTGGGCCAACATTGATGTGCTGCACCGGCAGATTCTGGATGAGCTGGTGCCGCGCTTCGGCCTGCAAGCCTTGAGCGAAGCGCAGTTGGTGCGGCTCAACTTGTTGTGGCACCGCCTGCTGCCCTGGCCCGACACCGTGGGCGGCATGAACCGCTTGCGCGCGCGTTACCCATTGGCATCACTTTCCAACGGCAACGTCTGCCTGCTGGTGAACATGGCGCGCCATGCCGGCCTGCCGTGGGACGCCGTGCTCAGCGGTGAACTCATCCAACGCTACAAGCCCGACCCCGAGGTCTATTTGATGGCCGCGCGGCTGCTCGGCGTGGCGCCGGGCGAGCTGATGAAGGTGGCCGCGCACACCAACGATTTGGAGGCCGCGCGCGCCTGCGGCCTGCGCACCGCCTATGTGCACCGGGCCACCGAATTCGGGCCGGCACGCATCAAACCGCCCGTTGCAGCCGGCGCCTTCGACGTGGTGGCCGCCGACTTCTACGAATTGGCCACGGCGCTGGACGCCTGAGCAAGTTGAACGAGCACACCGCCGCGCAGGTGCTGGCGCTCGAAGCCTTTGAAACCACGGGCCGCGACGGCCCGCTGTGGACGGCGCAAGACCGCGACTGGGCCAGCCGCGTGGCGCGTGACAGCGGCGCGCTTGAAGGGCCGGCGTTCATTGCCGAGCGCGCCCGCGTCGCCTGGCAACGCCTGGGCCCACGCGACCCGGCCCTGGCCCGCGTGCTGGCCGCCCGCACCCGGCCTTGGGCGTGGTGGGCCGCACTGGGTGGCCTGGCGTTGGGGCTGGCGGCCGACGCCATTGGCACCAGCCAACGCATCAACCTGCTGGCGCCGCCCTTCTGGGGCCTGGTGGCATGGAACCTGGCGGTCTATGCCTTGCTGGCCTTCAGCGCCTTGCGCGGCCATGCGGCGGGCCGCGTGCGCAGCAGGCTTGCCGCCTGGCTGGCGCCACACCTGAACCGCGCGGGCGCGGCCGATGTGCGCGCGAGCTTTGCTGGGCTGTGGCAACGCGCTGCCGCGCCGCTGTGGCAGCTGCGCGCCACCACAGCCCTGCACGTGGGCGCGGCAGCGCTGGCCGCGGGTCTGCTGGCTGGCCTGTACTTGCGCGGCCTGGTATTCGACTACCGCGCCGGCTGGGCCAGCACCTTCCTGGGTGCCGACACGGTGAACAACCTGCTGGCCACCTTGCTTGCGCCGGCTGCGTGGGCCAGCGGTGTGGCGGTGCCTGATGCGCTGCGCCTGCAAGGCGCCGTGCCGGCCACGGGCAGCGCCGCGCCGTGGATTCACCTGCTGGCGGTGACGCTGTTGCTGGCCGTGATCGCGCCGCGCTTGCTGCTGGCCAGCGTTTCAGCCTGGCGCGCGCGCCGCCTGCGCGAGCAATTCCCGCTCGATCTGGCTCGCCCGTACTACCAGGCGCTGGCACGGGCGGCGCGGCCGCAGCCCGGCCACTTTCGCATCTGGCCGCATGGCGCGGTGCCCGACGCGGCCGCGGTGTTGGCCCTGCGCGCCGCCTTGGCTTCAAACTATGGCGATGCGGTGCAAGTGCAGTTTGCGCCGGCGTGCGCCGCGGGTGCTGAAGATGACTATCACGCCGCGCGCGGCAGCCCCGATGAAGCGCACCTGGCCTGGGTCGACATGAACGCCACGCCGGAGGCCGATGCCCAGGGCCGCTGGATCAAACAGTTAAGCCCATTAACCCCGTCGGCCCCACAAGCCCTGTGGGTGCAGGCCGATGAATTCATGCGCCGCTTCGCCCACTTGCCGCAGCGCGTGGCGCAGCGCCGTGCGGCCTGGGCAGCGTTTGCCGCGGCGCATGGGCTGGCCTGCATCTTCAGTGATCAAGACCCGGCCACGGCGCTGCGCCACGGGTCTAACGTATGACCCCAGCCGAGACCATCACCCTGAGCCTGGTTTCGCACACCAACGTGGGCAAGACCACGCTGGCGCGCACGCTGCTGATGCAAGACGTGGGCGAAGTGCGCGACGCGCCGCACGTGACCGAATTTGCCGCAGGCCACCCGCTGCTGCGCAGCGCCGCGGGCGACGAGCTGCGCCTGTGGGACACCCCCGGCTTTGGCGACAGCGCGCGCCTGGCCAAACGCATGCGCCAAAGCAGCCAGCCGCTAGGCTGGGTGTTGACGCAGGTGTGGGATCGTTTCACCGACCGCCCGTTCTGGGCCAGCCAGCAGGCGCTGCGCCATGTGCGCGAACAGACCGATGTCGTGCTGTACCTCGTCAACGCCGCCGAGAGCCCGGCTGCAGCGGCCTATGTGGCCAGCGAGATGGAGTTACTGCAATGGTTAGGCAAGCCGGTGCTGGTGCTGCTCAACCAGATGGGCGCGCCGCGCGAAGCCGCGGCTGAAGGCGCCGAGCTTGAAGCCTGGCGCAGCCACCTCGCGCGCTGGCCCTTGGTGGCGGCGGTGTTGCCGCTGGATGCCTTTGCGCGCTGCTGGGTGCAGGAACTCACGTTGTGGCGCGCGGTTGAAGCCGCCTTGCCGGCGCCACGCCAGGCGGCCATGGCACGCTTGCGCCAGGCCTGGCAGGCGCAGGCGTTGGGCCGCTTTGATCAAGCCATGGCGGTACTTGAAGAAACCATGCGGCTGGCTCAAGATTGGCGCGAGCCCGTGGCCGGCGGGGCCGGTTTGCGTGAACGTTTGCGTGAGCTGGCCGGCAGCCTGAAATTGGGTGCCGCGCCGCCCGGCGCCGTGGTGTTGGCGCAGCAGGCGCTGGCCGAACGCATTGGCCGCGAGGTGCAGGCCGCCACGGCGCAACTCATCGCGCTGCACGGCCTGCAAGGCGCGGCGCAGGGCATGATTCTTGAGCGCCTGGCGCCGCTCACGCGTGTGCAGGAACGGGTGGATGAAGGCAAGGCCGCCTGGCTGGGTGGCCTGGTCACCGGTGCGCTGGCCGGGCTGAAGGCCGACATCGCCACGGGTGGCTTGACGCTGGGCGGCGGCGCGCTGGCCGGCGGCATCATCGGCGCCCTGGGCGCGGCCGGCGTGGCGCGCGGCGTGAACCTGGTGCGTGGCACCGAGCACAGCAGCGTCAGCCTCAACGATCAGGGCCTGCTTGAATTGCGCCAGGCGCTGCTGCTGCGCTACCTGGCCGTGGCCCACTTCGGCCGCGGCCGCGGTGACTGGGTGCAGGGCGAGGCGCCGGCGCACTGGCTGGCGCTGGTGGTGCAGGCCAGCGCGACCCCGGCGCTGCGCTCAGCGGCGCTGGAACTGCTGGAACAGCTCTACCCCGGGCACGGCGCCGCAGTGCACATGACGCCTTAGAACTTGTCCGTAAATGGGAAGGCCCTGCGCCTGGGCGAGGCCAGGCCAATCGCATCGGCGATGAAAAAAGCGCGCGGCGCTGGTGCGTCGCGGGCCTGAATAGGCTGCCTCGCAGCCGTCGCTTCAATCAGACTTTCATGTCCAGGGTGCCCAGGCTTCAGCGAACCTTGCCAGCTTTCCACGCGCCGAGCAGCGCGTCGTAGTCGATCGTCTCGCCCTTCGGCTTTTCGTTGGCCAGCTTGGCCCACGGTGCGCCCTTGTCGCTCAGGTACTTCTTCGGGTCACCCTTGGGGTTGAGTTTGGGCGGGCAGTTGGCCATGCCGGCGCGTTCGAGCCGGCCCATCACGTCGTCCATCTCGTTGGCCAGGTTGTCCATCGCAGCCTGCGGGGTCTTCTCACCTGTCACGGCCACGGCCACGTTCTTCCACCAGAGTTGCGCCAGCTTCGGGTAGTCGGGCACGTTGCTGCCGGTCGGCGTCCAGGCCACGCGGGCCGGGCTGCGGTAGAACTCGACCAGGCCACCAAGCTTCGGTGCCATGTCGGTCATCGCCTGCGACTGAATGTCGCTTTCACGAATCGGCGTCAAGCCGACGATGGTTTTCTTCAGGCTCGTGCTCTTGGCGGTGACGAACTGCGCGTAGAGCCAGGCGGCGGCTGTTTTGTTGGCGTCGTGGTCCTTGAAGAAGGTCCACGAGCCCACGTCCTGGTAGCCGTTTTGCATGCCCTGTTTCCAGTACGGGCCGTTCGGGCCGGGGGCCATGCGCCACTTCGGTGTGCCGTCGGCGTTCACGACCGGCAGGCCGGGCTTGATCATGTCGGCGGTGAACGCGGTGTACCAGAAGATCTGCTGCGCGATCTGCCCTTGGGCGGGCACCGGGCCGGCTTCGCCGAAGGTCATGCCGATGGCTTCTTTCGGCGAGAACTTCTTCATCCAGTCGATGTACTTCGTCAGCGCGTACACGGCCGCCGGCGAGTTGGTGGCGCCACCGCGGGCGACCGAGGCACCCACGGGCGTGCAGCCGTCTTCGGTGGTGCGGATGCCCCACTCGTCGACCGGCTTGCCGTTCGGGATGCCGATGTCGGCGGTGCCGGCCATCGACAGCCAGGCGTCGGTGAAACGCCAGCCCAGCGACGGGTCTTTCTTGCCGTAGTCCATGTGGCCATAGATCGGCTTGCCGTCGATCTGCTTCACGTCGTTGGTGAAGAACGCGGCGATGTCTTCATACGCGCTCCAGTTGAGCGGCACGCCCAGTTCGTAGCCGTATTTTTTCTTGAACTGTTCCTTCAGCTCGGGTTTGGCGAACAGGTCGGCACGGAACCAGTACAGGTTGGCGAACTGCTGGTCGGGCAACTGGTACATCTTCTTGTCGGGCGCGGTCGTGAAGCTCGTGCCGATGAAGTCCTTGATGTCCAGGCCCGGGTTGGTGAACTCCTTGCCCGCGCCTTCCATGTAGTCGGACAGGGCCAGGACCTTGCCGTAGCGGTAGTGCGTGCCGATCAGGTCGGAGTCGCTGATCCAGCCGTCGTAGATCGACTTGCCGGACTGCATCGAGGTTTGCAGTTTTTCGACCACGTCGCCTTCCTGGATCAGGTCGTGCTTGACGTTGATGCCGGTGATCTCGCTGAAGGCCTTGGCCATCGTCTTGCTCTCGTACTCGTGCGTCGTGATCGTCTCGGAAACCACCGAGATTTCGGTCACGCCCTTGGCCTTGAGCTTGGCGGCGGCGTCGATGAACCACTTCATCTCGGCCATCTGCTGGTCCTTGGACAGCGTGGACGGCTGGAACTCGCTGTCGATCCACTTCTTCGCGGTGGCCTCCGCGCCGCTCGGTGCCGGCGCTGCCGCGACCGAGGCCTGTGCTGCTGGCGAAGCCGGTGCGGCGGCCTTCGGCGCTTCTTCCTTCTTGCCGCAAGCGGCCAGTGTCAGGACGACGGCGGCTGCCGCAGCGCTGAGCGTGTACTTCGATGGTGAGCGTTTCATTGCGTGTGTCTCCTCTGCAAACTTCCCGTTGGTTGGTGGGGCATGCCGATTGGGAAGGCTGGCCGGCTGCCGTGGGCAAAGAACTCCAGGGGTGCGTGTCAGCCTTTGCGCAGGATGAGCCCGAGCAACAGCATTGACACCACGAAGCTGATCCAGATCGATGGTTCGCTCGCCAAGCCGAACCACGTGACCATCTTTTCACTCACGGCCACGAAGGCCAGGTTGACCCAGGCCGCCGACATCAGCCCGATGAACAGCCGGTCGCCGCGGGTGGTGTTGATCGGCAGGAAACCCTTGCGCTCGACCGTGGGCGACTTCAGTTCCCAAACGGTCATGCCGGCGAGCATCAACACGATGCTGCAGAAGAACACCGCCACGGGCAGGGTCCAGGCCATCCAGTCGAACATGTCGCATGCCTCCTTCTAAACGCGGCCCATCGCGAAACCCTTGGCGATGTAGTGGCGCACGAACCAGATCACGATCGCGCCCGGCACGATGGTGAGTACCCCGGCCGCGGCGAGCACGCCCCAGTCCATGCCCGAGGCCGAGACCGTGCGTGTCATCACCGCGACGATCGGCTTGGCGTTCACGCTCGTGAGCGTGCGCGCCATCAGCAATTCGACCCAACTGAACATGAAGCAGAAGAATGCCGCCACGCCGACACCGGCCTTGATGAGTGGAATGTAGATCGTGAGGAAGAAGCGCGGGAAAGAATAACCGTCGATGTACGCGGTCTCGTCGATCTCGCGCGGGATGCCGCTCATGAAACCTTCGAGGATCCAGACCGCCAGCGGCACGTTGAACAGCAGGTGGGCCAGGGCCACGGCGAGGTGCGTGTCCATCAGGCCGAGCGTGGTGTAGAGCTGGAAGAAGGGCAGCAGGAACACGGCCGGCGGTGTCATGCGGTTGGTCAGCAGCCAGAAGAACACGTGCTTGTCGCCGAGGAAGCTGTAGCGCGAAAACGCATAGGCCGCCGGCAGTGCCACCAACAGCGAGATCACCGTGTTGATCGCCACGTAGATCAGCGAGTTGATGTAGCCCGAGTACCACGACACATCGGTGAAGATGGTCTTGTAGTGGTCGAGCGTGAAGTTGCGCGGCCACAGGCTGAAGGTCGACAGGATCTCCTCGTTCGTCTTGAACGACATGTTAATCATCCAGTACACCGGCAGGATGGCGAACACGAGGTAGGCGAGCAGGAACAGCGTGCGCTTCTTGAATCGACGATCATCCATGGCAGTGCCCGCCCGGCCGCCCGAAGGGCGCTGCACGCCCCCTCGGGGGGCAGTGAACGAAGTGAGCGTGGGGGCTCATTGATTTGTCTCCGTCTTGTCGGCGGTGCCCACTCGCAGCATCCAGTTGTAGAGGATGAAACACAGCAGCAGGATGATCAGGAAGTAGATCAGCGAGAACGCCGCTGCCGGGCCGAGGTCGAACTGGCCGACCGCTTTCTGCGTCAGGTACTGGCTGAGGAAGGTCGTGGCGTTGCCCGGCCCGCCGCCCGTCAGCACAAAAGGCTCGGTGTAGATCATGAAACTGTCCATGAAACGCAGCAGCACCGCGATCATCAACACGCCGCGCAGCTTGGGCAGCTGGATGTAGCGGAACACGGCGAGCTTGGAGGCGCCGTCGATGCTCGCGGCCTGGTAGTAGGCGTCGGGGATCGCGCGCAGGCCGGCGAAACACAGCAGCGCAACCAGCGGCGTCCAGTGCCACACGTCCATCAGCAATACCGTCAGCCATGCATGCGTGGCGTTGCCGGTGTAGCTGTACTCGAGCCCCAGGCCCGCGAGCGCGGCGCCCATCAGGCCGATGTCGGTGCGGCCGTAGATCTGCCAGATCGTGCCGACCACGTTCCACGGAATGAGCAGCGAGATCGCGACCAGCACCAGCACCGCGGAAGACTTCCAGCCCTTGGCCGGCATCGCCAGCGCCAGGGCGATGCCCAGCGGAATCTCGACCAGCAGCACCGCGAGTGAAAACGTGATCTGGCGCAGCAAGGCGCCCTGCAGATCGTCGTCGCGCATCACCGACTTGAACCACTCGGTGCCGACGAAGATGCGCCGCTCGGGCGAGATGATGTCCTGCACTGAATAGTTCACGACCGTCATCAGCGGCAGGATGGCCGAGAAGGCCACGCACAACACCACGGGCAGGATCAGCAGCCAGGCTTTCTGGTTGACGGGTTTCATGGGTTCACCCCGGTGACCAAGGTTTCGTCGCGGTAAAAACAGGTGTGGGGGCCGACGACACCCAGCCAGACCGCGTCGCCGGCTTTTGGGATGTGCTGATCCGGGCTCAGGCGGGCGCGGATCAAGGACTCGCCGACGCCACTGCCGATGCGCGCGCTGACGAGCCAGTAGGTCCCGATGTCTTGCGCCTGGGTCACGGTCGCCGGCAGCGCGCCGGGCGTGCCTGGCGCGACCAGCGCCACGTATTCCGGGCGTACGCCGAGCTTGAGCGTGTCGCCGCTGCCGGCCAATGCGGCGCTTGCCGCCATCACGCGCCGGCCGGCCACGTTCACGCCCGAAGCGTCGGCAGTGGCCGGCAGGAAGTTCATGCCCGGCGAGCCGATGAAGTGGCCGACGAATGTGTGCTGCGGCCGCTCGAACAGGTCGGACGCGCTGCCGATCTGCACCGCGCGCCCGCGCGTCATCACCACCACCTGGTCGGCGAAGGTGAGTGCCTCGACCTGGTCGTGCGTGACGTAGATCAGCGTCAGCTTCAGCTCGTGGTGGATCTGCTTGAGCTTGCGCCGCAGTTGCCACTTCAGTTGCGGGTCGATCACGGTCAGTGGCTCGTCGAACAGCACCGCCGACACGTCTTCGCGCACCAGCCCGCGGCCGAGCGAGATCTTCTGCTTCGCGTCGGCCGTGAGTCCGGCCGCGCGTGTGTTCAGCTGGCCGCTCAGCTCCAGCATCGCGGCGATCTTGCCGACCCGCTGGGTGATCTTGTCGGGCGCAACGCCGCGGTTGCGCAGCGGGAACGCCAGGTTCTCGGCCACCGTCATCGTGTCGTAGATCACCGGGAACTGGAACACCTGCGCGATGTTGCGTTGCTGCGGTGTGCGTGCCGTGACGTCCGCGCCGTCGAACTTGACGCTGCCATGCGAGGGCTTGACGAGGCCCGAGACGATGTTGAGCAGCGTCGTCTTGCCGCAGCCCGAGGGGCCGAGCAGCGCGTAGGCGCCGCCGTCGTCGAAACTCATCTTCAGCGGCAGCAGCGCATAGTCCTCGTCACGCTGCGGGTTCGGTTTGTAGGCGTGCGCCAGATCGAGTTCGATGCGGGCCATGGTCAGTTCCTCTGCGGCGCGACGAGCAGGTTGCCGTCGGCGCCGAAAACGTAGGCCTGGGCCGGGTTCAGGTACAGCGTGATGGCTTCGCCGAGGCCGAACACGTGCACGCCGGTGAGTTGCGCAACGAGCTCGCCGATGGGCGTGTGCACGTGCACGAAGGTGTCGGAGCCGGAGATTTCGGCGAGTTCAACCTTGCCGGGCAACGCGAGATCGCCGTCCCGGGCGTGCACGCGCAGCGCACCGGCACGCACGCCGAGCGTGAGCGTGTCAAAGCGGCCTGGCGGCAGCGCAATGGACAAGGCGACACCACCGTGCAGCGTGACGCCGCTGGCATTTGCGCTGCCCGCGATCAGGTTCATCGGCGGGTCGCTGAACGCACGCGCGACGCGGATCGACTTCGGGCGGTGAAAGACCTCGGCTGTCGGCCCATATTGCAGCACTTCGCCGGCCTCCATCACCGCGGTGTAGCCGCCGAGCAGCAGCGCTTCGGTCGGCTCGGTGGTGGCGTAGACGACGGTCGACTGGCCGCTGGAGAACAGCAGCGAGAGCTCGTCGCGCAGCTCTTCGCGCAGTTTGTAGTCGAGGTTCACGAGCGGCTCGTCGAGCAGCATGAGCGGCGCGTTCTTCGCCAGCGCGCGGGCCAGCGCCACGCGCTGCTGCTGGCCGCCCGAGAGCTCGGCGGGCAGGCGCTTCAGGAACGGCTCGATGTGCAGCTTGGCGGCGAGTTCGTTGACGCGCGCATCGATGTCGCTTTTGCCCATTGCGTCCTGGCGCAGCTTCAGCGGCGAGGCGATGTTGTCGGCCACCGTCATCGACGGGTAGTTGATGAACTGCTGGTAGACCATGGACACGTTGCGTTCGCGCACGGCCTTGCCGGTCACGTCGATGCCGTCGGCGAGCACGCGGCCTTGAGCCGGTGCGTCCAGGCCGGCCATCACGCGCATCAGCGTGGTCTTGCCCGCCTGTGTGGCACCGAGCAGCACGGTCACGGCGAGTGGCACCAGTGTCATGTCGAGCGGATACAGGTGAACCTGTGCGCCCACCCGCTGTTCGATGCGTTCGAGCCTCAGTTCCATGCGGTCTCCGTGGCGCGTGAGGCCGGGGCCGAGGTGGCCGGGCCGGGCCAGTGCGCGGTGCACCACTCTGCCACAGCGGCGCGTTGCGCTGGGCTCAGGTGCAGGCCGAGTTTGCTGCGGCGCCACAGCACGTCGTCGGCGTTGCGCGCCCATTCGTGCTGGTGCAGGTAGTTCAGTTCGGCTTCGAAAAGACCGGGTGCCACCTCGGCGCCCAGGCCACCCAGCCCGTTTGCCAGCACGGTGTCGATGCGCGCACCGTAGGCCCGCGCCAGGCGATGGCACAGCGTTGCCGAAAGCTGCGGGTAGCGCAACGCGGCAGCCTGCGCGAAACGGGTGAAGTCGCCAACGACGTCAGCGCGGGGGCGCTGTGGCTTGCCGATCCACGCGCTCAAGTCGCCGCCCGGCAAGTACGCACCATGGGTCCACGCGCCGCGTTTCGCGGCACTGCCGAGCGGCGCCGTCAGCAGGTCGGCGGCCTCTTCGGCGAGCTTGCGGAAGGTCGTGATCTTGCCGCCCCACACGGTGAGCAGCGGCGCCTGCGCGGTGTCGAGTTCGAGCAGGTAGTCGCGCGTCACGGCCGACGGGTCGCCCGAATCGTCGTCGAGCAGCGGGCGCACGCCGGCGTAGCTCCAGACCACGTCCTGCGGCGTCACGGGTTTGGCGAAATAGCGGTTCGCCTGCTCGCACAGGTAGGCGGTTTCGCTCTCGTCGATGCGCGCTTCGCCGACGGCGCCGTGGTGTTCCACGTCGGTGGTACCGATCAGCGTGAAGTGAGTTTCGTAGGGGATCGCGAAGATGATGCGCTTGTCGGGGTTCTGGAAGATGTAGGCGTGGTCGTGCTCGAACATCTTCGGCACCACGATGTGGCTGCCCTTCACGAGCCGCAACGACTTGGCGCGTGGCATGTGCGCGTGCTCGCTGAGGAACTGCGCCGCCCACGGGCCGGCCGCGTTGACGAGTGCGCGCGCGCTGAGCTCTCGCTGCCCGCCGGCGTCGCTTTGCAGCCGCACGCGCCACGCCGTCGCCTCGCGCTGGGCATCGACGCAGCGCCAGCGGGTCAGCACTTCCGCACCGCGCTGGCGAGCGTCCATTGCGTTCAGCACCACGAGGCGCGCATCGTCGACCCAGCCGTCGGAATAGACGAAGCCTTTGGTAAACATCGGCTTGAGTGGCTGGCCGGCGGCGTGGGCGCGCAGGTCCACCGTGCGCGAGCCCGGCAGCACTTCGCGTTTGGCCAAATGGTCGTACAGAAACAGGCCGATGCGGATCATCCAGACCGGCCGCAAGGACTTGTTGTCAGGGTCGTGCGGCATCACGAAACGCAGCGGCCACATGATGTGCGGCGCGCTCTTGAGCAGCACTTCGCGTTCGGCCAGAGCCTTTTTCACGAGCGAGAATTCGTAGTGTTCGAGATAGCGCAGGCCGCCGTGGATCAGCTTGGTGCTCGACGACGAGGTGTGCGCCGCGAGGTCGTCTTTCTCGCACAGCAAGACCGACAGGCCACGCCCGGCCAGGTCGCGCGCGATGCCGGCGCCGTTGATGCCGCCGCCGACCACAAGCACGTCGCACGCCTGGGCAGGCGCGACGTTCGGGTCTTCTGCCTGCCGTTGGGGCTTGCCAGTGGGTTCGGTGGGGCGCAACAGGTTTCCTCGGTTTCGATGTGCCGGACATTCGAGCCGCGCCGTTTGACGCAGCGAGGAATATTCACGGGTTTATTGTTCGTTTCGATTCGTTTACGTTCTTCTTCTTTCTATTGTTAACCCGGCACAGCGCAAAACGCAAGCGCGGTTTCCGCAATGGATGCGCCGCAGCGGCCCGCTACGCTCCAGCGCACTGCGTCGCTTCTTTTCTTCGCCCGCCATGACCCCGAACCCCCGCCAGGCCCTGCTGCTGTCCGAAGTGCGCAGCCGCGGTTCGGTTTCGGTCGAAGCACTGGCCGAGCAGTTCGCGGTGACGCTGCAGACCGTGCGGCGCGACGTGAAGCTGCTGTCCGATGCCGGGCTGCTGGCGCGTTTTCACGGCGGCGTGCGCGTGCCGAGCTCGACCACCGAGAACATCGAGTATTTGCAGCGCCAGATGCTCAACGAGCAGGCCAAACAGCGCATCGCGCGCACGGTGGCGGCGGCCGTGCCGGTGGGCTGCTCGCTGATCATCAACATCGGCACGACCACCGAAGCGATTGCGCGCGAGCTGCTGCGCCACAAGGGCTTGCGCGTGATCACGAACAACCTGAACGTGGCGGCGATCCTGTCCGACAACCCGGACTGCGAGGTGATCGTGGCCGGCGGCATCGTGCGTTCGCGCGACCGCGGCATCGTGGGCGAAGTGACGGTCGATTTCATCAAGCAGTTCAAGGTCGACATCGGCCTGATCGGCATCTCGGGCATTGAGGCCGACGGCACTTTGCGCGACTTCGACTACCGCGAAGTGAAGGTGGCACGCGCCATCATCGAACACTCGCGCGAGGTCTGGGTCGCGGCCGATCACAGCAAGTTCAACCGCCCGGCGATGGTGGAGCTGGCGCGTTTCGACCAGGTCGACATGTTGTTCACCGACGCACCGCCGCCGGCGCCATTCCCGCACCTGCTGAGCCAGGCCGGTGTGAACTGCGTGACCTGCGGGTCTCAGGAGTAGGCGTCAGGCGGTGGCCGGCTGAGGGCCACACTGGCCTGACAACGAAATCCATCAATCTCGTTTCGCGACAGCATTTGTGAAAGCGACCACTTAGCATGCGTGCTGCAACCGGAGAGCGCGCATGAGAAAGACCGTCAAGTCCATGGTCGACGAAGCCACCGCCGCCATCACCACCTACAGCGTGGAAGAAGCCGTCGCGCTGCACAGCCGCGAAGACGTGCAGTTCATCGACATCCGCGACGTGCGCGAACTCGAGCGCGAAGGCGTGGTGCCCGGCGCCTTCCACGCCCCGCGCGGCATGCTCGAATTCTGGGTCGACCCCGAAAGCCCGTACCACAAACCGCTGTTTGCACAGGACAAACACTTCGTGCTGTTCTGCGCCGCCGGCTGGCGCAGCGCACTGGCCACCAAGACGCTGCAAGACATGGGCGTGCCGAAGGTGGCGCACATCGACGGCGGCTTTGGGGCCTGGAAGCAGGCCGGCGCGCCCGTGGCCGAGAAGGCCGCCAAGCCCGCCAAGGCCGACAAGCCGAAGCAGGCGTGAACGTGATCGACCTGGCCGCCTACCTGAGCATCCAGGCGCGCGCCAACCGGCTGGCCAATCACCGGTTGCATGCGGCCATGGCGGGGTTGACGCGGGCTGAGTTCCATGCGCCCCGCACCGCTTACTTTCCCAGCCTGGCGGGCACGTTGAACCACATCCTGGCGGTGGACTTGTATTACGTTGCCGTGCTGCGCCGCCAGGCCAACGCGTCTGCCGTTTTCGATACCTTCGAGGCCGCCGACGACATCGCTGCATTGACGCCACGCCAGGCCACCAGCGATGAGCGGCTGATCGTCTATTGCGATGCGCTCAATGCCGCAGGCTGCAATGCCGACATCGACATTCAGCGCCGCGACCACATTCAACGCGACCGTGTCGGCCACCTGCTGGCCCACCTGTTCAACCACCAGACCCACCACCGTGGCCAGGCTCACGCCATGCTGGCCGGCACGGCCGCGGCGCCGCCGCAGCTTGATGAATTCATGATGCCCAGCGAGGCGCATTTGCGCACGTGCGAGATGGCTGCGCTGGGGTGGGAAGAAGCCGCGGTGTATGGCGCGCGGCGCTAAAAATACAGGCGCCAAAACAAGGATCCAAATGCCGACGCTTCACTCCAAGCTCAACCCGCGCAGCGAAGAGTTCAAAGCCAGCGTCGCCGCCATGCGCGTGCTGGTGGACGACCTCAACGCCCAGCTTGCAAAAATCGCCCAGGGCGGCGGCGACGTGGCGCGCGCGCGCCACCTGGCCCGCGGCAAGCTGCTGCCGCGCGACCGGGTGGAAATGCTGCTCGACCCCGACACGCCGTTCCTTGAAATCGGCGCTCTGGCCGCGCTCAACATGTACCCGGAGCGCGGTGGACAGGACGCCGCGCCGGGCGCGGGCGTCATCACCGGCATCGGACGTATCAACGGCGTGGAATGCGTGGTGGTTTGCAACGACGCCACGGTCAAGGGCGGCACCTATTACCCGATGACGGTGAAGAAACATCTGCGTGCACAGGAAATCGCGCGCGAAAACTGCCTGCCGTGCGTCTACCTGGTTGATTCCGGCGGCGCCAACCTGCCCAATCAAGACGATGTGTTCCCGGACCGCGAGCACTTCGGCCGCATCTTCTACAACCAGGCCAACCTGAGCGCGCTGGGCATCGCGCAAATCGCGGTGGTGATGGGCTCGTGCACCGCCGGCGGCGCCTATGTGCCGGCCATGAGCGACGAGACCATCATCGTCAAGAACCAGGGCACGATCTTCCTGGGCGGCCCGCCGCTGGTGAAGGCGGCAATCGGCGAAATCGTCAGTGCTGAAGACCTGGGCGGCGGCGACGTGCACACGCGCCTGAGCGGCGTGGCCGACCACCTGGCCGAAAACGACATGCATGCCCTGGCCATTGCGCGCGCCGCGGTGGCCAACCTGAACCGGCGCAAGGACCCGCAGGTGCTGCATGTGCCGCCGCGCGCGCCGCTGTTCAGTGCTGCCGAGCTGCACGGCGTGATTCCTAACGATCCACGCAAGCCGTATGACGTGCGCGAAATCATCGCCCGCATCGTCGACGGCTCGGAGTTCGATGAATTCAAGGCCCGCTATGGCGCCACGCTGATCACCGGTTTTGCGCACATCGAAGGCATGCCGGTGGGCATCGTGGCCAACAACGGCATCCTGTTCAGCGAAAGCGCCATGAAGGGCGCGCACTTCATCGAGCTGTGCTGCCAGCGCCGCGTGCCGCTGGTGTTCTTGCAGAACATCACCGGCTTCATGGTCGGGCGCAAATACGAAGCCGAGGGCATCGCCAAGCATGGCGCCAAGCTCGTCACCGCGGTGGCCACGGCCACCGTGCCCAAGTTCACCGTCATCATCGGCGGCAGTTTTGGTGCCGGCAACTACGGCATGTGCGGGCGCGCTTATTCGCCGAGGTTTTTATGGATGTGGCCCAACGCGCGCATAGGCGTGATGGGCGGCGAGCAAGCCGCGGCCGTGCTGGCCACGGTGAAGCGCGACGGCATTGAAGGCAAGGGCGGGCAGTGGAGCGGCGAAGAAGAAGCCGCGTTCAAGCAACCCATCCTCGACCAGTTCGCGCACCAGGCGCACCCGTATTACGCCAGCGCGCGGCTGTGGGACGACGGCGTGATCGACCCGGTGGATACGCGCCGGGTGCTGGCCTTGAGCATCAGCGCGAGCTTGAATGCGCCGATTCCATTGGCGCCGAAGTTTGGGGTTTTCAGGATGTGATGTACGATGTGCGTGTAGTTTGACTTTGACACACATCATGCGCACCAACATCGACATCGACGACGAGCTCATGGCCCAGGCCTTGAAGGCGGGGCCGTACAAGACCAAGAAAGACGCAGTGGAAGCGGGTTTGAAGTTGCTCGCCCGCCAGACGGCTTACCGTGAAATCCTGAAGTGGCGCGGCAAGCTGCACTGGGATGGTGACGATGAGCTTGTTGGGGTAGTTGCCGACGCCAAAGTTGCCGACGCCAAGGTTGCTGCACCAGCCTTGGCCGCTCGGGAGCCGGCGGCGACGCCCTACGCAGCAAAGGCGCGCCGTGGTCGTCGTTGATTCGGGGGTTTGGATCGACTTCTTCAATGGCGTTGTGAACGCTGAATCCGATGAGTTGGAGCAACTGCTGGCCGGCGGTGAAGTGCGCATCGTTGTGCCCGACCTGGTGTTGTTTGAAGTGCTGCGCGGCTTTCGCCATGAGCGCGACCACCGCGCCGCACGTGAGTTGCTGGGCAGCCTGGCCATTGAGGCCGCCGTCAGCCCCGAACTGGCGCAGCTCGCCGCGCAGCACTACCGCCACCTGCGCAGCATGGGCGTAACGGTGCGCAGCAGCATCGACGTTCTGGTTGCCGGCTTTTGCATCGAGCGCGACTACTTGCTGCTGCATAACGACCGCGACTATTCGGCCTTTGAAGACTTGCGTGGGCTGCGCCGCCTGCGGCCTACGCGGCATTGACGGCGCACCATGCAAAGCATCTACCACCGCCCCGAAGATGACGCCTTGCGCGAGCAAGTGGTTCGTTTCGTTAACCGCGAAATCGAGCCCCACGCCCTGGCCTGGGAACAATCCGGCCAAACCCCGCGCGGGCTGCTGCGCAAGATGGGCGCGGCCGGCATGTTGGGCCTGATGTACTCACCCGACCATGGCGGCGCCGGGGCCGATGCGTTGAGCAACCTGGTCTTCGCCGAAGCGCTTTCCTCCAGCACGTTTGGCGGCGTCATCATCACCGTGCTGGTGCACACCGACATGGCCAGCCCGCACCTGCACCATGCCGGCACGCCGGCGCAACAGGCGCGCTGGTTGCCGGCCATCACGCGCGGCGAGTGCATCACCGCGGTGGCCATCACCGAGCCCGGCGCGGGGTCTGATGTGGCCGGCCTGCGCAGCACGGCGCGGCGCGTGGGCGACGAATGGGTGCTCAACGGCAGCAAGCTGTTCATCACCAATGGCGTGCACGCCGATTTGTACTTCGTGGCCGCGCGCACCGGCACGGCGCGGCATGCGATCTCAATGTTTGCGGTGGAGAAAAGCACACCCGGTTTCAGCGTCGGCCGCAGCCTTGAGAAGACGGGCTGGCTGTCATCCGACACCGCCGAGCTACATTTCAGCGATTGCCGCATCCCGCTTTTGCACCTGCTGGGCGAGCAAGATCGTGGCTTCCAGGCCGTGATGAAAAACTTCCAGACCGAGCGCATTGCGCTGGCCGCCATGGCCGTGGGCCACAGCATGAAGGCGCTGGAGTTAACACTTGAGTACGTGCGCACGCGCCAGGCTTTTGGCGCGCCGCTGTGGGACAAACAAGTCGTGCGCCAGCGCCTGGCCATGCTCGACGCCAAGACCCGCGCCGCCCGCCAGTACCTCTATCACTGCGCCTGGCGCGTGAGCCAGGGGCACGAGGTGGTGCAAGACGTGTCGCTGCTCAAGGCGCTGACGGGCGAACTGGTGAACGAAGTCACCCAGGCCTGCCAGCAATTCCACGGCGGCATGGGCTACATGCGCGGCACGCCCATCGAGCGGCTGTGGCGCGATGCGCGCGTGCTGGCCATTGGCGGCGGCGCCACCGAAGTGATGCTGGACGAGGCGGCCAAGCGGTATTGATCGGCGTGCGCCGGCAGCCGTTGGCCATGTCGGCGCGAACCGCAGCGCCGCGTTGTAGGGCCTTCAGTGCGCCCGCGGCGCGCGTACAGTTCCCCCCGAACCAGCCGGAGCCACCATGTCGCTGACCCAATTCGACACCACGCAACTCATGGCCATTGCCGCCGCGCTGGGCTGGGCCAGTGGCCTGCGCTTGTACGCCGTGGTCTTCCTCACCGGGCTGGCCGGCACCCTGGGCTGGGTGCCACTGCCCGATGGCCTGAAGCTGCTTGAAAACCCGTTGCTGCTGGGCGCCAGTGGCTTCATGCTTTTCGTGGAGTTCTTTGCCGACAAGATTCCCGGCCTCGATTCGCTGTGGGACACCGTGCACACCGTGGTGCGCATTCCCGCCGGCGCGGCGCTGGCTGCCGGTGTATTCGGCGGCGACTCGGCCACCTGGGTCGCGGTGGCCGCGTTGATGGGCGGCACGCTGGCCGCCACCTCGCACGTGGCCAAGACCACCACGCGCGCAGCCGCCAACACGTCGCCCGAGCCGTTCTCCAACATCGCGTTGTCGCTGGCGGGTGATGCCGCGGTGCCGGCCATGCTGTGGTTGTCATGGGAACACCCCACCGGTTTCTTCGTGGCCCTGGCTGTGGCGCTGGTGGTGATGGTGGTGGCCACCGTGGTGCTGTTCCGTTTCTCGCGCGGCCTGGTGCGCAGCCTGCGTTCGCGTGGCGCGCAGGCCCTGGCGCGGGCCTGACGCCGGCCGCGCCACGGCGCGAGCGATTAGCGCGGGAGCGATAAGCGCGGCAAAGACCGCCTTCCTCGCCGCTTGGCGCCGAAGCAGCTTCCAAATAATCGATTGCATTGCGCCGTTGACCCGCTGTGGTCGTGGTGCGCTCGGCCCTGCTTGGGCATTTTCATGCAATCGATATTTCTGCACTCCACCGCTTTGACTTGTGCCGATGGCAGGGCCCGTTTGGCTTGCGTGCGCGCACTGTGGCTGCTGTGCCTGGCGGCGCTGTGGCTGCCCGGCTGGGCGCTGGCCGCGTTCATCATCACACGCAGCTCGGCGCCGCTGATGTATATCGCCAGTGGCGGCGGCCTGAGGGGCGCTTACGTGGCCTGCAAGGTCACTAGCAGCACGGCGGCGGCCGATGTCTGGGTCGACATCAACAGCTTCACCGGCGGTGTGATCTCGCTGGCGCCGAATGAAGATGGCATCGTCCACCTGGGCGCCTTCAGCGCCGGCCAAACCGTGGCCGGGCACGGCATGGATGGCGCCTACACCCTGGTCTACAGGTTCAAGGCGGTGGGCACCACCACGGCGCCCACGGCCATCAGCACCCCTCACCCGGCCGATCGGGCACACCAGAAGCGTGAACCCGATGAATTTCACCTGCATACCTATGCATCACCCCGCCCGCCTGAAAGGCGCGCAACCCACTTGTGAGGGCCACCGGCCATGAAGTTTCGTGCATCAACCATGTTCCTGTCGGCCGTGCTGTCGCTTGCGGCCCATGCCGACAACGGCAACCTCACCAGCGAACTGAAAGTATGGAGTGTCGTCAAGCAGGCCGACGGTGCCGAGACGCTGCAGCCGGCCCAGACCGTCAAGCCCGGCGACATGCTTCAGTACGTGGCTGTCTACATGAATTCGGGCCACCGCCCGGTGACCCGTCTGTTGGCCAGCCTGCCGATCCCGGCGGGCACCGAACTCGTCGGCGCGAGCGCCGTGCCGCGTGAGGTGCAGGCCAGCATTGATGGCAAGGTCTACGCAGCAGCGCCGCTGATGCGCAAGGCCCGCCGTGCCGACGGCCAGCTGGTCGACGTGCCGGTGCCGCTGGCCGAATACCGACACCTGCGCTGGCCCGAACAGCAGGTTGCAGCAGGCGCCTCGTTCACCACCAGCGCGCGCGTGCGCGTTGTGTCGGCGTCAGCAGCGACGCCCACGGCCACATCAGCGGCCAGATCGGCGGCCACACCTGCCGCCACACCCGCGGCGTCGTCGGCAACACGCTGACCGGCCAGCCCAAAGAATTTTTCAGTTAGCCAGTCGTGGGCCGATAAGTAAATTCGCAATCGATTTCCAGGAGCAGAACAAATGTTTTCCAGTTGGATCAAGCGTACGCGGCATTACTTGGGAGCCCTCGGAGCGCTGATGCTGGCATGCGCCTTCGCCACGGTGCCCACGACGGCCTTCGCGGCGCCGGCCGCCGGCACGTCAATCGGCAACCAGGCCTCGGCCAGCTACACCGATGCGTCGAACACGCCGCGCACCGTCACTTCCAATGTGGTGACCGCCATCGTGCAACAGGTGGCCAGCCTGACACTGACCCAAAGCGCCAGCCGCACCGTCAGCGTCGGCAGCCAGGTCAGCTACCCGCTAGCGCTGACCAACAGCGGCAACGGTACCGACACCTTCAATCTGGGCTTCACGCAGACGGGGGCCTTTGCCTTCACGTCGGTGGTGTTCTACGCCGACGCGAATGGTGACGGCGTGGCCGACAACACCACCCCGATCACCGCGACGACCGCGCTTGCGATGGGCGAGGTGTTCCGCTTCGTTGCGGTCGGCACGGTGCCGGCGACGGCCACCTCGGGCAACACCAACAGCCTCGTCGTCACCGCCACCAGCGGCTTCAACACCGGCGTCTCCAGCAGCGTGACCGAGACCACCGCCGTGACGTCGAACGCGGTGGTGAGTGTGACCAAGGCCATGAGCTCAGGCTCGGGTCTGCCGGGCAGCGGCCCGCACACCGTCACGCTGACCTACAACAACAGCGGCAACACCGCCGCCAGCGCAGTGCAGATCCGCGACCTGCTGCCCGCCGGCATGACCTACGTGGCCGGCTCGGCGCGCTGGAGCGCCAGCGGCGCGACCGTGCTCACCGACGCCAGCAACTCGGACGCGCAAGGCAGCGGCCCGACCATCACCTACGACTTCGGCGTCACTGGGGCCAACCAGGCCACCGGCGTTGTCAGCAGCGTGGCACCGGGCCAGTCGGGCACGCTGACGTTCCAGGTGTCGATCAACAGCTACGCCACCGCCACCGCCACGGGTCAGCTCGCCGGCGCGTTAAACAACACGGCCAACTACACCTACAACGACGGTGCGGCGAACGTCGGTCCCGTGAACAGCAACACCTTCGCCTTCACGGTGACCCCGGTGCTTGCCGTCACGATGACGGGGCAGACCGTTGCCAGCGCCACCCAGGGCAGCACGGTGAGCTTCACCAACGTGGTGAGGAACAACGGCAACACGCCCGACAGCTTCGACATCACCCTGCCCACCAGCAGCTTCCCGGCCGGCACCAGCTTTCAGCTCTACCAGGCTGACGGCTTGACGCCGCTGCTCGACACCAATGGCAACGGCGTGCCCGACACCGGTACTCTGGCCAGCGGTGCCACCTACAACGTGGTGTTGCGCGCCACGCTGCCCACCAATTCGACCGGCGGTCCGTACTCGGTCAGCAAGACGGCGACATCGAAGCTCGACCCGAGCAAGACCGCAACCGTCAGCGACACGCTGACCGTGATCGTCGCCAACTCGGTCGACCTGACCAACAACGCGGCCATCGGCGGCGGCGGTGTCACCGGTGTCGGTGCAGGCCCGGAGGCCACGGCGCAGACCACCAATACCACCAACCCCGGCACCACCACGCGCTTCTCGCTGTTCGTCAACAACACCAGCGGCGTGGCCGACACGTACGACCTCTCCGCCAGCACCAACTCGAGCTTCGGCACGCTGGTGTTGCCGGCAGGCTGGACGGTGGTGTTCCGCGACGCGGCCAACGCTGTCGTCACCAACACCGGCGTCGTCAACGCCGGCGCCAGCCGGCAGGTGTTCGCCGACGTGAACATTCCGGCCAACCAGGCGGCCATTCCGGCGCCCGGCCAAGTGGTCTACTTCCGCGTGCTGTCACCGTCGTCCGGCGCCATCGACCGCAAGACCGATGCGGTGGTTGTGAGCACCGTGCGCAGTGTGCAAATCGCGCCCAGCAACACCGGCCAAGTGTTCGCGGGCAGTTCGATTGTCTACGCCCACACCCTGACCAACGCCGGTAACGTGACGGAGAACGGCGGCGCCAGCACCATCGCGCTGGCCCTGGCCGACACGCAAGCCACCTTCAGCTCCATCGTCTACCTCGACGCCAACAACAACGGCGTGATCGACGCGAGCGACCCGGTGATCAACGCACCGGCCGACCTGGGCCCGATCGCGGCCGGTGCCAGCGTGCGCTTGCTGGTGCGCGTCAGTGCAACGGCCGGCGCGGCGGCAGGCATCACCGACACGACGACGCTGACCGTCACCAGCGCCGGCAGCATCAACGGTGCAGCCGCACCCGCCGTGGTGTCCACCACCGACACCTCCACGGTGATCGCCGGCAACCTCGTGCTGTTGAAGGAGCAAGCCCTCGACGCCACCTGCGACGGCGCTGCGGACGGCGCGTTCAGCAACGCCAACATCTCGGCCGGTGCGGCCCCCGGGGCCTGCGTACGCTACCGCGTGACGATCACCAACATCGGCACCTCCAGCGTGTTGAGCGTGGTGGTCAGCGACGCCACACCGGCCAACACGACTTACCACGCAGCGGTTGCTGCAGCCGTCAGCCAGGGTTCCATCACGGCCCCGACGGCGGGCACCACGGGCACCGTGAGCGCCAACGTGGGCACGCTGGCGGCGGGTGCGTCGGCGGTGATGAGCTTCGGCGTCCGCATCAACCCTTAATCCAAGGTCGGGACACGAGCGTGAAGACACTGGGCGCTTGGGCCCGGCTGGCGCGACGCGCCCGGGCTGCAAGCGCCTGGGGGCTGGTCTGGCTGGCCGCCGGCAGCGGTGCGGCAGGGGCTGCGCCGCTGGCCGGCAGCCTGCTCGAAAACACCGCTCGGGCCACTTACTTCGACACCGATCGCGGCTTCAACGCGACGCTGCAATCCAACACCGTCAGCGTCACGGTGCAGGCGCTCGAGGCGCTGACGCTGACCAGCGACAACACGCTGCAACGCGCCGCGAGCGGCATCGCCACCCTGCCGCACCGGCTCACCAACACCGGCAACGCGACCAGCCAGTACGTCTTGCGCTACGCCAACCGCAGCGACGACGACCTCGACCTGCTGGGCCTGCGCCTGGTGTCGGACCGCAACGGCAACGGCGTGGCCGATGCCGGCGAGCCGCAGATCGCCAACGGCGCCAGCTTCGGGCCGCTGGCGGCCGGCGAGTTCGCTGATTTCGTGCTTGTGGGCAGCGTGGCAGACGGTGTGGCCGTGGGCCGCGTGGCGCGTGTTGATCTCAGCGCCCGCAGCGTCGCGCAGGGCGCCGCCGCAGCCAACATCGACAGCGTGACGGTGGCCGACGGCGCCCTGCTGCAACTCGTTGCTTCGGCCTCCAACCCGACGCCGCGCGCGGGCGAAACCGTCACCCTCAACCTGACCGCCAGCAACACCGGCAACCGCGCCGCCAGTGGCCTGCCGGTCAGCGTGGACGGCGCGACGATGGCGCTGGTGCTGCTGCGCGACGTGGTCCTCGCCAACACCACCTTGGTCGCGCTCGGCCCGCCCGGCGGCGCGCTGGCGCTCTACCACCTGCTGGGGCAGCCCGAGCACAGCTATACCCGCAGCGCGCCGGCCGATCTGCGGCTGGTCGACGCGGTGGCCTTCGGTTTCACGGCCGACATCGCGCCGGGCCAGTCGTTCACGCGCAGCCTCGATGTGCAGATCAACCGCAACGCGGCCGGGCCGGTGACCCACATCGGGCGGCTGCTGTTCATGGACGGCGTGCAGCCGCAGCCGGTCGGCGTCGATTCGAATCCGGTGCGCATGGTGGTGCCGGACCAGCCGCCGCTGCTGCGCCTGTTTGGCGACGCGCAGTACACGCGACCGATCACGGTGCTCGCCGCCGGGCAGCCGTTTTACGTGGCCTTCAACGCCTCACGCTGCAACCTCGACCCGCTGCGCGCCGAGACGCAGCAGATCACCGTGGCGTCGACGCGGGCCGGCGACATCGAGTCCTTCCTCGCAACCGAGAGCGGCCCGAACAGCGGCGAGTTCCGGATCGAGCCGCAAGTGCCCACCGTCGATGCCCTGCGCACGCCGCTGGTGCGTGGCGACGCGAGCCTGAGCGTGCGGCCAAACGACGTGCTGCTGGTGTCGGTCACTGGCTGCGGCGCGGTGCA
Source organism: Burkholderiales bacterium (assembly GCA_031418595.1). GTDB lineage: Bacteria > Pseudomonadota > Gammaproteobacteria > Burkholderiales > Burkholderiaceae_C > Rubrivivax. Next base: position 2,571 of record JANOXU010000033.1, on the reverse strand, counting down.
GATGCAGGCCAGCGTGCTGGTCGATCCCTTCGGCGTGGTGTTCGACAGCAAGACCGATGCACCGCTGGCCGGCGCGGTGGTGACGCTGATCGACGTGACAGGCGCCGGCAACGGCGGCCGTGCGGGCGAGCAGGCGCGCGTGTTCCTGGCCGACGGCCTGACGCCAGCGCCAAGCGTGCTGAGCACCGGCCCCGACGGCAGCTACCAGTTCCCGCTGGTCGCGCCCAGCGTGTACCGGCTGCAGGTCGTGGCGCCGACGCCCTACACCTTCCCGTCGACCCTGGCCGTCAGCTTGTTGCCGCCCGAACGGGTGGTCGAAGCGGCCGGCTCGTATGGCGGTAACTTCACCATCACCGCGCTGAGCGAGCCGGTACACCTGGACATCCCGCTCGACGCCGATCCCCGCGCCGGTTTTTTCATCGAGAAGACCGCCTCGCGCAAGACTGTTGAGCTGGGCGAATTTGTCGACTACCAGATCAAGATCAAGAACGTGAGCGGCCAGTTGCTCGGCCGCATCCGCGTCGCCGACCAGTTGCCGGCCGGTTTCGCCTACCTGCGCGGCAGCGCTCGGGTCGACGGCGGCAGCACCCGCTTCGACGGCTCGGCGCTGCCCGAGCCCGAAGGTGGCGTCGGCCCGGCGCTGGTGTTCAACCTTGGCTCGATCAACGACGCCGCAGTGCGTGTGCTCAGCTACCGCGTGCGCGTGGGTCCGGGTGCGCTGCAGGGCGACGGCATCAACCGCGCACAGGCCAGCAGCGCCGGCCCGCTGCCTAAGCTCAGCAATGAAAGCCGTGCCACGGTGCAGGTGCTGCCCGGCGTGTTCGGCGACCGCGGCTTTCTGGTCGGCAACGTCTATGCCGACTGCAACAACAACCGCGAGCGCGATGACGGCGAACCCGGCATCGCTGGCGTGCGCCTGTTCCTTGAAGACGGCAGCTCCGTGACGACCGACCGCCTGGGCCGATTCAGCCTGTACGGTTTGAAGCCGCAAACCCATGTGCTCAAGCTCGATCGCACCAGCTTGCCGTTCAGCGTCGGCCCGCAGGGCGCGGCCCAACTGGCGCTGCTGGCCAACCGCAACGCGGGCGACGCGGGCAGCCGTTTCGTCGACATGAAAAACGGCGAGCTGCAACGCGCCGACTTCGCGGTGGCCGGCTGCAGCGATGCGGTTCGGCTCGCCATCGCAGCGCGAGCCGAGGCGGTGGCGCGTGCCGATCAAAACCTCGAGACGGTGCGCGACGCGCGCCTCGCCGCCGACCCGCGACTGCTCCCGGTGACCGACCCGAAAGCCCTGCCGGCCAGCGGTGCGGTCGGTGCCGGCAACGCGCCCCGGCCGTCGCTGGCACCCCCTACCGCCGCGCCGCTGCGCAGCGAAAAAGGCGGCGCGGCGCCAACCGCGGCTCGAGCATCGACGTCGGCTGCATCGGCCGCCACGCCGGCCACGCCCGGGTTGAGCGACGAGGCGCTGGCCACGCTCGACAACAGCCCCGCCATCCTCACCCCGACCGCCGCCCAGGTGTTGGGTTTTGCGCAGACCACGGTCACCGTCAAGGGCGCGCTGGGGGCCGAGCTCACGCTGCGCGTTAACGGCGCCCTGCTGCCGGCGACCCGCATCGGTCGCCTGCGCAGCCTGGAGTCGCAAGCCTTGCAAGTCGCCGACTATGTGGGCGTCGATTTGAAACCCGGCCTGAACACGCTGGAAGTGCTGCAGGCGGCCTCGTCGGGCGGGCCTGAGGTGCCGGCAGGCCGCCACAGCATCACCGTCACCGCGCCCGGCACGCTGGCGAAGCTGCGTCTGAGCGCGCCGACCCAGGCCCTGTCGGCCGACGGCCGCACGCTGGTGCGGGTGACGGTCGAGCCGCTCGACGCCGCCGGTGTCAGCGTGACCTCGCCGACGCCGGTGACGCTGAACGCCAGCCGCGGCCGCTGGCACCTGCGCGACCTCGACCCCGACGAGCCGGGCGTGCAGGTGTTCGTCGAAGGCGGCGTTCTGGTGGCCGAACTCGAATCGCCGAGCGAGCCCGGCGACGTGCTGGTGCAGGCCGCATCGGGCAACGCGCGCGCGCAACTCAAACTCGGTTTCAGCGCCGAACTGCGGCCGCTGATCGCCGTCGGCGTGGTCGAAGGCGTGCTTGATCTGAGCCGCCTGGGCCGTGGCGCCATTGCGCCGGCGCGCGCGCAAGACGGCTTCGAGCAAGCGCTGCAAAACGTCGCGACGAACTTCGACAACGGCCGCGCGGCGGGTGCGCGCGCCGCCCTGTTCCTCAAAGGCAAGGTGCTCGGCGACACGCTGCTGACGCTCGCCTACGACTCCGACAAAAGCACCCGCGAGCGGCTGTTCCGCGACATTCAGCCGGGCGAGTTCTACCCGGTGTACGGCGACGAATCGGTGCCGGGCTTCGACGCCCAGTCGACCGGCCGCTTGTATGTGCGCCTGGACCGCGGCCGGTCGTATGGCCTGTACGGCGACTTCAACACCCAGACCGAGCCCGGGCTGGCCACGGCTGCGACAGCCCTGGACGAGCGCCGCCTGGGCCAGTTCAGCCGCAGCCTGAACGGCGCCCGCGCGCA
>JANOXU010000032.1:0-13261 GCA_031418595.1 Burkholderiales bacterium | reverse complement strand
GCGGGTGACCGAGATGCTGGCTGAGCGCGGCCTGAAGCGCGGTGTCGATGGCCTGCGCCTGATCATGATGTGCGAAGTGCCCAGCAATGCCATCCTGGCTGACCAGTTCCTGGAGTACTTCGACGGCATGTCGATCGGCTCGAACGACCTGACCCAGCTCACCCTGGGGTTGGATCGCGACTCCGGCCTGCCGCAGTTGGCCGACGACTTTGATGAACGCGACCCGGCGGTCAAGGCCTTGATCTCACGCGCCATTGCAGCCTGCCGCGCCACCGGCAAATACGTCGGCATCTGCGGCCAGGGCCCGAGCGATCACCCTGACTTTGCTGACTGGTTAGCAGCAGAAGGCATCGTGTCCATGTCGTTGAACCCTGACACGGTGGTGGCGACCTGGCAGCGCCTGGCCAAGCGCTGACACGTGAACACGCTGCGCGCCTAGGGAAATGCCTATTCGGGGATGCCTAGGCATCTGTGCGTGTCGTCAGAAAGCTGTAAGGACTGGCCACAACAGTCGCGCCACCTCCCATGACCTTGCCATGCTGACCTTTCTGAACATTGCCCAAACCGTGCTTTACGTGGCCCTGCTGGCCTTGCTGGGCCAGGGCGCCTTGTTCGTGCTGGCCGGTGCCCGGCGCCACGGCAACATCTTTTACCAAGTGCTGCAGATCGTGGCCAAGCCGTTCACGGCGCTGGTGCGCAAGATCACGCCTGCCAAGGTGGCAGACCGGCATGTGCCGATCGTTACTTTCTTCCTGTTGTTGATCGTTTACGCCGTGGTCACCTTCGAAAAAATCAACGTGTGCGTTGTCAGCGGCTTGCAGCAATGCCGTTGATCACCGACACACCTGTCACCCGCGCACCCATGTCCAAGCTGAGCTTTGTGTGTGACCGCTGCCTGGCCGCAACGCTGCTGCTGTTTGGCCGCACGGCGCAGGCCCAGGCTGTGTTCGACCGCATGATTTCGCGCCACCCCGAGCAGCGCTACCCCTTGGCCAGCCGGGCCCATCTGCATGCCCAGGCCGGGCAATTGCAGGCTGCGTTGGCTGACCATGCCGAGCTGCTGCGGCGCTGGCCGCTCGACGCTGCGAGCTGGTTCAACCAGGGCTATGTGTTCGAGCTGGCCGGCCAGTGGGCCGACGCGGCCCATTCATTCACCCGGGCCACCGAACTCGACCCCGCGATCGACCGCGCCTGGTACGGGCTGGGCCTGGTGCTGATCCGCCTGCAACGCTATGACGAAGCGGTGGTGGCACTCAAGCGCAACACCAAATTGCAGCCCATGAGCCCCTATGGCTGGTACCAGTTGGCGCGGGTTTATGTGGACAAGAAGCAGCCCGACGAGGCAGTGAAAATCATTCGCCATTTGCGTGGCTTCGAGCCCAAGATCGCGGCGCAGTTGGAACGCGAAACCGGGCTGCTGGCGCCAAGCCAAGGCTGAGTGTGATGAGTTGTTGAGGTAGTAAAAGTTGGCGGCGAATTGAACAAGGGCTTCAAGGCCCGGGCCGCCAGATTCGTCCCGCAAGGGTGTTGGGTGACAAGCGAAAGGGGTTTGCAATGCAAGTCAGCGAAAACCACCAGCGCTACTGGAGCAAGAACTTGAGGGTCACAGCGATCCTGATGTTCATCTGGTTCGTGGTGACATTTGTCGTGGCGTATTTCGCCCGCGACCTGAGCTTCAAGTTTCTGGGCTTTCCATTCAGTTTCTACATGGCCGCCCAGGGCTCGCTCATCGTCTATGTGCTGATCATTTGGTATTACGCACATTACATGAACAAGCTCGACATCGAGCATGGCGTTGACGAGGAGGAATGACATGGCTGGCTTAAGTTTTGAACATGGCACGGGCAGCGGCAAGGAGGCCAAACAAGCCTTCAAGAGTCAGCTGACCAAGGTCTACACCTGGTACACGGGCGGGTTCATCCTTTTCGTGTTGCTGATCGGTATTGGCGAGCAAATGGGCATGCCAAGGCCGTGGATCGGCTTCATCTTCCTGTTTGCCACCGTCGCGCTGTATGCCGGCATCGGCATCATGAGCCGCACGTCCGATGCCGCCGAGTACTACGTGGCCGGGCGCAGGGTGCCAGCGGTCTACAACGGCATGGCCACGGGCGCCGACTGGATGAGCGCGGCATCATTCATCGGCATGGCCGGCACGCTGTACCTCACGGGATACGGCGGCCTGGCGTTCATCCTGGGTTGGACAGGTGGCTACTGCCTGGTGGCGCTTTTCCTCGCGCCTTACCTGCGCAAGTTCGGGCAGTTCACGATCCCCGACTTCCTGGGCGAGCGCTATGAAGGCAACCTGCCGCGTTTCATCGGGGTCGTGGCTGCGATCCTGTGCTCCTTCACGTATGTGGTGGCACAGATCTACGGCGTGGGCCTGATCACAACCCGCTTGTCGGGCCTGGCGTTTGAGGTCGGCATCTTCGTCGGCCTGGGCGGCATCCTGGTGTGTTCATTCCTGGGCGGCATGCGTGCGGTGACGTGGACACAGGTGGCGCAATACATCATTCTGATCGTGGCCTACCTGGTTCCGGTGGTGTGGCTGTCGGTCAAGCAAACGGGTGTGCCCATTCCGCAAGCGATCTACGGCTACCAGCTCGAGAAGGTCACCGAAGCCGAGAAGCGGCTGATCAATGACCCGAAGGAGAAGGAAGTCATCGCCATCTTCAAGAAGCAGGCCGACGACCTGGGCGCCAAGCTCAAGGATGTGCCAGCGGCCTTGGCTGCTGACAAAGCTGCGGCGGGCGCCAAGCTCAGTGAGTTGAAGGGTGCCAACGCACCGGTGCCTGAAGTGCAGGCCGCAGAAAAGGCACTAGCAGGCTTGCCAGCCAACGATGCCGCGGCCAAGGACGCCTGGACCAAAGCCAAGGCGGCTGCTGAGTCGCGGGCCAGACCACTTGCCGGCATGCCACCGCATTCGGCGCAGTTTGCGGGCGACCCGAATGGCGACGCCAAGGCGCAGAAGACCTACGACGAATCACGGCGCAACTTCCTGGCGCTGGTGTTCTGTTTGATGGTGGGCACGGCGGCCTTGCCGCACATCCTGATGCGCTACTACACCACGCCTTCAGTGAAAGAAGCGCGTGAGTCGGTGACCTGGTCGCTGTTCTTCATCTTCTTGCTTTACTTCACGGCGCCGGCGCTGGCGGTGCTGGTCAAGTACGAGGTGTTCAACGTGTTGGTGGGCACACCATTCGACAAGCTGCCAGCCTGGATCTCAGCCTGGGCGCGGGTCGATCCAAACCTGCTGTCAGTGGCGGACATCAACAAGGACGGCATCTTCCAACTCGGAGAAATGCGCATCGGTGGCGACATCATCGTGCTGGCGACGCCAGAAATTGGCGGGCTGCCGTATGTCATCTCCGGCATGGTGGCGGCGGGCGGTCTGGCTGCGGCGCTGTCCACGGCTGACGGCCTGTTGCTGACCATCGCCAATGCGCTGTCACACGACCTGTACTACAAGATGATCGACCCCAACGCCTCCACGGCGCGCCGGGTGGCCATCTCCAAGGCCTTGTTGCTGGTAGTGGCCCTCGCGGCCGCAGCGGTGGCGGCACAGAAGCCGGCGGATATCTTGTTCCTGGTGTCTGCCGCGTTCTCGTTCGCAGCCGCGGCCTTCTTCCCCGCCCTGGTGCTCGGTGTGTTCTGGAAGCGCGCCAGCAAGTGGGGTGCAGTGCTGGGCATGATTGGTGGCCTGGGCATCACGCTGTACTACATGATCATGAACCAGACCTGGCTGCGCGGCGTGTTTGGCGTCACCAGCCCGGTGGATCTGTGGTTCGGCATCCTGCCCATTTCCGCGGGCGTGTTTGGCGTGCCGCTGGGCTTTGCCTTGATCATCTTCGTCAGCCTGTTCGCACCGGCACCGTCGGCCAAGGTGCAGGAGCTGGTGGAGCATGTTCGCTACCCGAACCTGAGGTTGGCGAACTGATCCTGTCGTGCTCATGGCCGGGGGTTTCGCCCTCGGCCAAACAAGGCCCCGCGGCGTCACTGCCCGGGGCCTTTGTCATTCATCGGTGCGATGCCAGGCGTGACAGCGCACCGCGGTATACTCATGGGCTCACCCCTTGCCGCACCTGTTCCTGTAGCCACGACGCTGGCCGCATACAAGGCGGCTTCCACTTCGGAATCCATAAGGAGCTTTATGCGTCACTATGAAATCATCCTGCTGATCCACCCGGATCAAAGCGAGCAGGTTCCCGCCATGCTCGAGCGCTACAAGGCGCTTGTCACCAACGCCGCCGGCAAGGTGCACCGGGTTGAAGATTGGGGCCGGCGCCAGCTGGCTTACATGATTCAAAAGCTCGCCAAGGCGCACTACTTGTGCCTGAACATCGAATGCACCAAAGAGACGTTGGCCGAAATTGAAACGGGCTTCCGTTTCAACGACGCCGTGCTGCGGCACCTCACGGTTCAGCGCGATGCGGCCGTCACCACCCCTTCGCTGATGATGCGCGCCGCCGACAAAGAAGAGTCGCGCCGCGCCCCACCGGTCGAGGCTGCGGCCTGAAGAATGAGCCGCGTGCCCTGCGCGCCTGAACACACGCCGTGCTGAACCACCTGGTTCTGACGGCCCAGCTTCAGGAACGCAACGCAATGCGCTACACACCGGCCGGCTTGCCGGCGATCGACGCGGTGCTCAAGCACGAGTCGGCGCTCAGCGAAGACGGCCAGCCGCGCAAGGTTGCACTTGAACTGCGTGCGGTGGCCATCGGGCAGATCAGCCGGGTGTTTAGCACATTGGCACTGGGCAGCCAGGCCCGCTTCGGCGGCTTTCTGGCCAGTGCACGCAACGGCCGCGGTGTGGTCTTCCATCTGACTCAGATCGACGCAGAACCTTCACAGCCTCTCGCATAAACGTTTTCATCAGGAGTTTTCCCATGCCCCCTCCCCGTGGTAAAGGCCGTTTCGGCAAAGACAAACGCCCCAAACGCAACCAGCAATCCCTGCTCTTTCGGCGCAAGCGCTTTTGCCGCTTCACCGTGGCCGGGGTCAAAGAGATTGACTACAAAGACATCGACGTGTTGCGCGACTTCATCGGCGAAAACGGCCGCATCACGCCGGCTCGCCTGACCGGCACGCGCGCGTTCTTCCAGCGCCAGCTCACCACCGCGATCAAGCGCGCGCGCTTCCTGGCATTGCTGCCGTACAGCGACCAGCATCGCGTCTGAGGAGCCCCACACCATGCAAATCATCCTGCTGGAAAAGATCACCAACCTGGGCAACCTGGGTGATGTGGTCAAAGTCAAAGACGGCTATGCGCGCAACTTCCTGATCCCGGGTAAGCGCGCGCGCCGCGCGACCGAAACCGCGATCAAGGAATTCGAAGGCCGCCGCGTCGAACTCGAAAAACTTGCCGCCACCAAACTGAGCGAGGCCGAGGCGCTGCGTGAATCGATTCAGGGCAAGACCGTTCGCATCAGCCAAAAGGCCGGTGTCGATGGCCGCCTGTTCGGTTCGGTGACCAACGCCGACATCGCCGAGGGTTTGGTCAAGATGGGCGTAAAGATCGTCAAGTCGCAAGTCCGCCTGCCCAACGGCCCTCTCAAGACGGTGGGTGACCACGCCGTGAGCGTGGCGCCGCACACCGATGTGGTGGCTGAAATCACCGTGCAAGTGGTGGGCGAGCAAGCCTGAACACGCGCCACACCCGTCTTGCCAAAGGCCGGCTTCATGCCGGCTTTTTTCATGGGCGGGTGGTGGGCAACTGTGCACACCATTTCCCCCGCAGCCCCACACCCTGTCCACAGCTTTGCCCACAGGGCAAGGGGTGCTTGACCCCAATAATGCCGCCATGCCTGCTGTCTTCGACCCCCGAGAGCCCCCCGTCGCCCGCGACGATGAAGTGGCGCGCCTGCGCGTGCCGCCGCATTCCAATGAAGCCGAGCAAAGCGTGCTCGGCGGCTTACTGCTGGACAACCTGGCCTGGGACCGCGCAGCCGACCTGCTCACTGAAAGTGACTTCTATCGTTATGAGCACCGGCTGATCTTCACCGCCATGGGCGCGCTGATCAACGCCAGCAAGCCGGCCGATGTGATCACTGTTTTCGAGCAGCTCCAGACCCATGGCAAGGCCGATGAGTGTGGCGGCCTGAGCTACCTCAACGCGCTGGCGCAAAGCGTGCCCAGCGCGGCCAACATCCGGCGTTACGCCGAGATCGTGCGCGAGCGCGCCGTGCTGCGCAAGCTCATCGGTGCGGCCGACGAGATCGCCACCCAGGCCTTCAACACGCAGGGTCGTGCGGTGTCGCAAATTCTTGATGAAGCCGAAGGCCGCATCTTCAAGATCGGCGAGGAAGGCTCGCGCAGCAAGACGGGCTTTCAGGGCATCGACCGCCTGGTGGCCGACCTGATCGACCGCGTCAACGAATTGGCTGAAAACGGCGCCGAAGACGTGACCGGCGTGCGCACCGGTTTTTACGACCTCGACAAGTACACCGCCGGCTTGCAAAAAGGTGACCTCTTGGTGCTGGCCGCGCGGCCATCAATGGGCAAGACGGCGTTTGCCTTGAACATTGCCGAGCATGTGGCGGTGCATGAGGGCCTGCCGGTGTTGGTGTTCTCAATGGAAATGGGCGCGTCGCAGTTGGCGCTGCGCATGGTGGGTTCGCTGGGCCGCATCGACCAATCCAACTTGCGCACCGGCCGGCTGCAAAACGACGAATGGGAGCGCCTGTCTGAAGCGGTGGATCGTTTGGGCCGCGTGCAACTGTTCATCGATGAGACCCCGGCATTGAATTCGTCCGAGCTGCGCGCGCGTGCGCGGCGCATGGCGCGCCAGTTCGGCGGCACGCTGGGGCTGGTGGTGGTGGACTACCTTCAGCTCATGAGCGGCAACAGCTCGAGCGAGGAAAACCGCGCCACCGAGATCGGTGAAATCTCGCGCGGACTGAAGGCCCTGGCCAAAGAGCTGCAGTGCCCGGTGATTGCGCTGTCGCAGCTCAACCGCAGTGTGGAAAGCCGCACCGACAAACGGCCGATGATGAGCGACCTGCGCGAGTCCGGCGCCATTGAACAAGACGCCGACGTGATCATGTTCATCTACCGCGACGAGTACTACAACAAGGAATCCAAGGAGCCCGGCGTGGCCGAGATCATCATCGGCAAGCAGCGCAACGGGCCCACGGGCACGCTCAAGCTCACCTTCCTGAAGCCGCTGACGAAGTTCGACAACTTGGCGCCGGGCAGCGCCGGCAGCGAATACTGAACGGCTGAAGTCTGTTCGGTTTGACCACTGGCTTCGACTTCAGCGGGTGATCCGCAGGCGGGTTGATCCGCTTGCGCGGCCAGGCAATACTGGATAAAACACCAGTATGACAATGCCACCTCACGCTCACGCGCCGTTGCAGGCCCAGCCCGTCCCCAGCGCGCTGAAAGGCCGCGGCGTCACCTGGCTGGTCGAGCACCGCTTCACCAAACAGCAGCATGAACCGGCTGACGACGGCTGGCAGCAGCCCGCGGGGGAAGAAGATATCCCCAGTGCGCCAGCCACGCGGGTGCTGCACGAGCAGGTGCGCAGCATCCTGAGCAGCAACCAGTCGCCCGACATCGGGTTCGAATTGTCGATCAACCCCTACCGCGGCTGCGAGCATGGCTGCATCTACTGCTACGCGCGGCCCACGCACAGCTACCTCGACCTCTCACCGGGCCTTGATTTCGAGACGCGCATCGTGGCCAAGGTGAATGCCGCGGCGGCCTTGCGCAAGGCCTTCGCCAGCCGCGCGTACGAGCCGGCGGCGCTGAACATCGGTTCGGTCACTGACCCGTATCAGCCGCTCGAGCGCAAGCTGCGCATCACCCGTGGCGTGATCGAAGTCATGGCCGAAACCCGGCACGCCTTCTCGCTGCTGACCAAGGGCTCGCTGATCGAACGCGATCTTGATCTGCTGGCGCCCATGGGGCAGGGCAAGCTGTTCGCTGCGTACGTGTCCATCACCACGCTCGACCCCCACCTGGCCCGTGTCATGGAGCCGCGCGCCGCGTCGCCGCAACGCCGGCTGCGCACCATCGAGGCTTTGGCGCGTGCCGGCGTGCCGGTGGGCGTGAGCGTGTCGCCGGTCATTCCGTTCCTGAACGAGCCCGAGCTTGAACGCATCTTGCAAGCCGCGGCCGATGCCGGTGCCACGCGCGCGTTCAGCATCGTGCTGCGGCTGCCTTGGGAAGTGAATCCGATGTTCCAAACGTGGCTGCAGCAGCACTTCCCAGAGCGCGCCGCAAGGGTGATGGCCCGGGTGCGCGACATGCGCGGCGGCAAAGACAACGACGCGCGCTTCGGCAGCCGCATGACGGGGCAGGGCGTGTGGGCGCAACTGGTGCGCCAGCGCTTCACCAAAGCTTGCGCGCGCCTGGGGCTGAACCGCGAGCGCTTCGAACTCGATTTGTCGGCGTTCCGGCGCCCGGTGGGTGGGGCGCTTGAATCAAGCCACCAGGGCAACCTGTTTTGAGCTTCTGGCCGCGGCCGCATTGCAATCAAGCGGCAACCTGCCACAGGTAGCATCCGCACCCTCACAGCGCCGCAACGGCGCGCCGGGCGCCACGCGCCTCGACAAGGTGGCACATGAACAAATCTGTGGAGTGGTTGGCGGCGTTGGCTGCGCCGGGTTACCTGCGGCTGCTGCCGCGGGCGCTGGTGCTTTTTCTTGGGCTGAACCTGCTGGTGCGCGTGGGCTTGGCCCTGTTCAATGGCGACCCTTCGGTGTGGCTGCCCTGGAAGTTGCTGCCGGTGTTGCTGATCGGGGCGGTGTTCGATCTGGCCGCGGCTGCCTTCGCCCTGGCACCACTGGCCTTGCTGCTGGCGCTGTGGCCCCAACGCGCTGCTTGGGCGCGGCGTCTGTTGGGTTGGGTGGTGGCGTTGGGGCTGTTGCCGTTGGCGGTGCTGACCGTGTTTGTGGCGTTCTCGGAATTCACCTTCTGGAACGAGTTTGCGTCGCGCTTCAACTTCATCGCGGTCGACTACCTCATCTACACCAACGAGGTGGTGGGCAACATCCGCGAGTCCTACAGCCTGCCGCTGCTGTTGGGCGGCGTGGCCCTGTTCAGCCTGCTGTTCTGGGCCGTGGCCTGGCGCGTGCTGCGCCCGGCCTTGCAGGCCCCGCCGGCGCCTTGGCGTGCGCGTGCCGTGGCCTTGCTGGGCTGGTGTGTGCTGGCGCCGTTGCTGGCGTTCTTTGCGGTCGACGCGCGCTACAAGGAGTTCTCCAGCAACGCGCAGATCAATGAACTGGCCGGCAACGGCGCTTACGATTTCTGGCATGCCTTTCGCACCAACGAAATCAGCTACGAGCGCTTTTACCGGCTGCTGCCGCGCAACCAGGCGCTGGCTCGGTTAACGGCCGAGATCACTGGCCACAAGCTGGGCCCGAGCACGCCGCAGCCGCAGCGCCGGCAGGTGCAGGGCCAGGGGCCGGTCAAGCGCCTGAATGTGGTGTTGGTGTCGGTTGAAAGTTTCAGCGCCGAGTTCATGGCCAGCTTCGGCAACACGCGCGGCATCACCCCGCGCATGGACGCGCTGGCCAAAGACAGCCTGCTGTTCACGCGCCTGTACGCCACCGGCACGCGCACCGTGCGCGGGCTGGAAGCGCTGACGCTTTCGGTGCCGCCCACGCCGGGCCACAGCATCGTCAAGCGGCCCGACAACGCCGAGCTGTTCACCCTGGGCGAGGTCTTCAAGAGCCAGGGCTACGAGGCGCTGTACCTGTACGGCGGCTATGGCTACTTCGACAACATGAATGCCTTCTTCTCCGGCAACGGCTACACGGTGATCGACCGCACCGTGCTCAAACCCGAGCAGATCCATTTCGAAAACATCTGGGGCGTGGCCGACGAAGACCTGTTCAGCCTGGCGTTAAGGGAACTCGACGCACGCCATGCCCGCGCGCAGCCGTTCTTTGCGCATGTGATGACCACCAGCAACCACCGGCCCTACACCTACCCTGCCGGGCGCATCGACATTCCCAGCAAGACCGGGCGCGATGGTGGCGTGAAGTACACCGACTACGCCTTGGGCCGCTTCATCGACGAAGCGCGCCTGAAGCCCTGGTTTGCCAACACGGTGTTCGTGATCGTGGCCGACCACACCCACAGCGGCCGCGGCAAGCAGGAATTGCCGCCGCCGGCCTATCACATCCCCATGCTCATCTACTCGCCCGCGCATGTGCCGCCAGGCAAGGTGGACAGCATCGCTTCGCAGATCGATGTGGCGCCCACCCTGCTGGCGCTGTTGAACTTCAGCTACGAGTCGCGGTTCTTCGGGCAAGACATCCTGCGCGAAGGCCGAACCCACCAGCGCGCCTTGATGGCCAACTACCAGACCGTGGGCTACTACGAACGCGGGCGCATCGTCGAGCTCAAACCCAACGGCCGCGTGCGCGTGGTGCTGGCTGACTCTGGCCAGAGCGCGCCCGATGACGAACTCAGCCGCGAGTTGACGGAAGAAGCCATCAGCTACTACCAGCTCGCGGCCGAGGCCTACAAGAGCGGGGCGATGAAGCGCGGCCGCTGAAGCTGCCGCGGCGCTGCCGCCGCCATTGCCCGGTGGCCCCTACTTGAACACGTCTTTGACGCGGTCCGTCCAGCTCTTGGCGTTGGGCGAGTGGCGGTCGCCCGATTTGCGGAACGACTCGTCCAACTCACGCAGCAGTTTGCGCTGCTGATCGGTGATCTTGACCGGTGTTTCCACGGTCACGTGGCAGTACAGGTCGCCCGGGTAGCTTGAGCGAATGCCCTTGATGCCCTTGCCGCGCAGGCGGAAGGTCTTGCCATGCTGGGTGCCTTCAGGCAGCTCGATTTCGGCCTTGCCGCCCAGCGTGGGCACGTCGATCTTGCCACCCAGTGTCACCGTGGTCAGGCCCACGGGCACAGTGCAGTGCAGGTCGTCGCCGTCACGCTCGAAGATCTCGTGCGCCTTCATGCGAATTTCGATGTACAGGTCGCCCGCCGGGCCGCCATTGGTGCCCGGCTCGCCGTTGCCGGCCGAGCGGATGCGCATGCCCTCGTTGATGCCCGCCGGAATCTTCACTTCCAGCGTCTTTTGCCGTTTCAGCCGCCCGGCGCCGCTGCACGCGATACACGGCTCGGGCACCACCTTGCCGGCGCCGCGGCAAGTGGGGCAGGTTTGCTGGATGCTGAAGAAACCCTGGCGCATGTGCACCGTGCCCGCGCCGTTGCAGGTGCCGCAAGTCTTGGCGCTGGTGCCAGCCTTGGCGCCGCTGCCGCCGCAGGTTTCGCAGGCCTCCCAGCTCGGAATGCGGATTTGCGACTCCTTGCCGAAGGCGGCTTCCTCCAGCGTGATCTCCATCGCATAGCTCAGGTCATTGCCACGATAGACCTGTTGGCCGCCACCGCCGCGGCGTTGGCCGTTGGCACCGAAGATGTCGCCAAAGATGTCGCCAAAGGCTTCGGCAAAGCCGCCAAACCCTTCCGGGCCGGGGCCGCCACGCATGCCGGCGTTAGGGTCGACGCCGGCATGGCCAAACTGGTCATACGCGGCACGCTTTTTCGGGTCAGAGAGCATCTCGTAGGCCTCTTTGCCCTCTTTGAACTTCTCTTCCGATGCCTTGGCGCCGTTGCCCTGGTTGCGGTCAGGGTGGTGCTTCATGGCCAGCTTGCGGTAGGCCTTTTTGATGTCGTCGTCGGTCGCGTTCTTGGGCACGCCCAGGGTGTCGTAGTAGTCGCGTTTGGCCATGAAAGCTCTCAGTCCCGCACAAAGCTAAGCGCCGCGTCAAGGGGCAGGCCAGGCCTGCCGCATCGAACGCGGCGAGTGTTCAAGGCGGCCCCCTAGGAGCGTGAGCGGCAGAAGGTCGTCGGCTGCAACGCACGAGAAACCGGCACCGCTTGGTATCACCGGCTGCGCCCAGGGGAACCACCCTGGGCTTGCCGGTGCTACCAAGCGGCGCTCGGTTTTCGCACGTTTCGCTTCGCCGCCTTCCGCCGCCCACGCTCCTGGGCCGCCACCCCACATCACTTCTTGACTTCCTTGAAGTCAGCGTCCACCACGTTGTCGTCAGCCGACTTGGCCTCGCCCTTCGGCGCCTCGCCGGGCTGGCCATGTGCGCCACCCGCGCCACCTGCACCCGCCCCGCCGGCCGCAGCCGCTGCCTCGGCCTGTGCCCCGGCGTACATCTTCTCGCCGAGCTTCTGGCTGGCCGTCATCAGCACTTCGGTCTTGGCGGTCAGCGCATCCTTATCGTCAGCCTTCATCGCTTCTTCAAGGTCTTTCAGCGCGGCCTCGATCTTTTCCTTCTCGGGTGCGTCAAGTGCCGCACCGTGCTCGGCCAGGCTCTTCTTCACCGAGTGCAGCATGGCGTCGGCCTGGTTGCGTGCCTGCACCAGTTCAAGCTTGCGCGCGTCTTCGGCCGCATTGAGCTCGGCGTCCTTCACCATCTTCTGGATCTCTTCTTCCGAGATGCCCGAATTGGCCTTGATGGTGATTTTGTTTTCCTTGCCCGTGGCCTTGTCTTTGGCGCCGACATGCAGGATGCCGTTGGCGTCGATGTCGAAGCTCACCTCGATCTGCGGCATGCCGCGCGGCGACGGCGGAATGCCCTCGAGGTTGAACTCGCCCAGGCTCTTGTTGCCGGTGGCGATTTCGCGCTCGCCCTGGTAGACCTTGATCGTCACCGCCGGCTGGTTGTCGTCGGCGGTGCTGAACACCTGGCTGAACTTGGTGGGGATGGTGGTGTTCTTCTTGATCATCTTGGTCATCACGCCGCCCAGCGTTTCGATGCCCAGGCTCAGCGGCGTCACGTCGAGCAGCAGCACGTCTTTGCGGTCGCCGCCCAGCACCTGGCCCTGGATGGCCGCGCCCACGGCCACGGCTTCATCGGGGTTGACGTCCTTGCGCGGGTCCTTGCCGAAGAATTCCTTCACCGTTTCCTGCACCTTGGGCATGCGCGTCATGCCGCCGACCAGAATGATGTCGTCGATGTCGGTGAGCTTCACGCCGGCATCCTTCACCGCCGTGCGGCAAGGCTCGATGGTGCGCGCGATCAACTCCTCGACCAGGCTTTCCAGCTTGGCCCGGGTGAGCTTGATGTTCAGGTGCCGCGGGCCGTTGGCATCGGCCGTGATGTAGGGCAGGTTGACGTCGGTCTGCGAGTTGCTCGACAGCTCGATCTTGGCTTTTTCAGCGGCTTCCTTCAAACGTTGCAAGGCCAGCACGTCCTTGGTCAGGTCCACGCCCTGATCCTTCTTGAACTCGGCCACGATGAAGTCGATGATGCGCTGGTCGAAGTCTTCGCCGCCCAGGAAGGTGTCGCCGTTG
>JANOXU010000031.1:0-10376 GCA_031418595.1 Burkholderiales bacterium | reverse complement strand
ACATGAAACCGCGTCTTCGTCCGCCATGCGTCGTTGCAAATCCGCGCCATAGCAAAGGCTATGGCTGTGGTTTGCGCCTAGCCTGACGAACGAATCCATCGCTTTCATTTGTACCGAAACCTCTGCACCGCAACACTAGCGAGATTTGGTAGGCTAGGCCACCAACGATGTTCCAGGCCTGGGCATGGCGGCGAACAGCAGCAGCAGCGTGAGCACCCGAATGGCATAGCCCTGCGGCGAGATCAGCCAAGGCACGATGCATGCGGCCAGCAGCAGAGCCAGCCAGATGATCTGGGTGCGCGCCAGCGGCTGCGCGGTGCCACTCTCAAGCAAATGCGGCTTTGCCACTTTGCTTGATCCCCGCGGCGAAGCGGCGGCGTAGGGGCACTCATGAACCGCGCCGCAACAGACCCTCGGGCCGCAGAGCCAGGGTGGCGATGAAGACGATGAACAGCACCAGTTCTGCAACTGCAACGGCAGGTACAGCCCCGACAGCGACTGGATCACCCCCACCGCCAGCCCGCCCACCACGGCGCCCAGCACATTGCCCAGGCCGCCGAGCACGACCACGGTGAACATCAGCACACCGAACTGCTCGCCAGCGGCCGGCGAAACGGTGAGGTAGGGCAGGATGATGGCGCCACCAAAGGCTGTTAAGCCCACGCCCAGGCCGAACGCCAGGCGGTAGGTTTGATCGGGGTTGATGCCCAGCAGCCGCGCGGCCATGGCGTCTTGTGCGGTGGCGCGCACGGTGCGGCCCCACCAGGTCCTGGCCAGCACCCACCACACGCCCAGGCCGGCCAGCGCCGAGGCGCAAAAGGCGATGAGGTAGGGCAGGCTGACGATCAAACCGGCGAATTCGAGCGCCTCGTTCTGGTAGCTGGTTTGCACCGATTTGAACTCGCTGCCAAAGGCCACCAGCGCCAGGTTCTCAAGCACGATGAGGATGCCCACAGTCAAGAAAATTTGCGCCACCTCGGGCGCCTTGAGCACGCGGCGAAGCAGCCAATGCTGCACGAAGTAGCCCAGCACGAACACCACCGCGAACGACACCAGCGAGCCCGCGATCGGGTCCAGCCCCAAGTGCTTCCAGCAGAAGTAGGCGACATACATGCCCACCATCAAAAACTGCGCCTGCGCGAAGTTAACGATCGAGACAACGCCGAAGACCAGTGTCAGCCCGATCGAGATCACCGCATACACGCCGCCCAGCATCAGGCCGTCGAGGATGGCTTGCAGCAAGGCCATGGCGTGCGGCTTTGGCTAACGTTCAGTTCCAGCCAATTCCGGTCAACCCGCCGTGCGCGTGATCAGCTTGCCCTTGGCGAACTTGGCCGGGCCCACGGTGACCAGCTCGTTCTTCTGCCACTGCACCATCACCGGCTCGGCGTGGATGTTCAGCCCGCTGTCATCGAACTGCACCTTGCCGTTGGTCATGGTCTTGGCCCAGCCTTCGGTGAAAGTGGTGCCGCGCAGGTGCTTGGAGATGTCTTCGGGCTTGGCCGATCTGCCGGCATTGATGGCCTGGGCCAGCACGTCGAGCGACACCGCGTGCTCCACCGCCTCGTGCACCATGAAAGCATTGAAGCGCTTGCGATAGCGCTCGGTGGGCGCGGTGTCCAGGTCGTAGTTGGCCGAGCAAATTGACAACACGCCGTCGGCGAATTCGCCCAGCGCCTTGGCAAAGTCGGGAATCACATAACCTGCCGAGCCACCGACGATGGGCAAGGTGATCTTCTGCTGGCGCAGCGCGCGCACGATCAGCAAGCTGTCATTCAGGTACGAAACCGGGAAGATGATTTGCGGCCGCGCCGCGCGCAGCTTGTTGATCAGCGGCGTGACATCGGTGATGCCCAGCGGGTAGGCCTCGTCCATCACGATCTCGGCATTGGCGGCCTTGGCCGCGGCGCGCAGGCCCGAGGCGGTGGACGTGCCATAGGCAGTGTCTTCGAACATGATGGCCACGCGGTGGGTTTTGTCGAGCCCGCCCGACAACTCAGCCGCCAGGTTGTACTGGGCCTTGCCGATGACGCTGCCCTTGGGCGTGACCTGGAACACGTTCTTGAAGCCGCGGCCGGTGATCTGATCGGCATACGACATGGTGATCAGCGGCACCCCGCGGCGCTCGGTCACTTCAGAGATCGCCAGCGTCAGCGCCGAGGCGAAGGCGCCGAGGACGGCGCAGCAATCGTTCTCGGCAATCATGCGTTGGGCCACCGTGGCGGCGTTGGCCGGCACCGAGGTGGAGACAGCGATCACCAGGTTGATCTTGGCGCCGCCCAGGCCCTTCAGGCCACCGCTGGCGTTGATCTCGTCGGCCACCAGCTCGGCGCCCTGGCGCGAGTTAACGCCGAACTGCGCGTTGGCCCCCGACAGCGGCAAGATCAGGCCCACGTTGATGGCCTTGGCCTGCGCCGCAGCGCCCTGGGGCAGCGCGCTGGTCAGCCCGGCGGCGCCCAGGCCCAACACCAGTTGACGGCGCGAAGGGTGGTGGAAAACGGGGTCTGCTGCGGCATGGTGTCGCCTGTTGTGTGGGGGTGAGCGGCGGCGAGCACGGCGCGGCAAATTCTGGAGTTGGGCCTGGTGCTTGTCAATCGGCTTGTCACCCAACTTAACAAGCATATTGACAGATTGTCTGACAATCCTACACTGCGCCCCCATGGCCACCAGCGTGCCCCTCATCAAGCCCGAATCCTTGCGCTCGCAGGTTGAGAACCACCTGCGCCAGGCCATCGTCAGCGGGCGCTTGAAGGCCGGCGAAAAGCTGATCGAGCGCGAGCTGTGCGACATGCTGGGCGTGAGCCGGCCTTCGCTGCGCGAGGCCCTGCGCAAACTAGAGGCCGAAAAGCTCATCGTCACCGTGCCCAACCGCGGCCCCGAAGTGGCCGCCATCACCCTGGCCGACGCGCGCGAGCTGTACGCGCTGCGCCGCTTGCTTGAAAGCTTTGCCGCCGGTGAGTTCACCCGCCAGGCCAGCGCTGAGCAGATCAAAACTTTGGGCCGTTGCGTCAAGCGCCTGCGCGAGGCCGGCAACAAGGGCCAGCGCGGCGCCGTGCTCGATGCCAAGGCCGAGTTCTACGCCGTGCTGCTGGGCGGCTCGGGCAACGCGCTGGTCAGTGAAATCCTGGGCGGCCTGCTGGCCCGCGTGAGCCTGCTGCGCGCCACCTCATTGATGTTGCCCGACCGCCTGCCGCGCAGCCTGGAAGAAATCGAAGCGCTGCTGGCCTGCGTGCAAAACCGCGATGCCCGCGGCGCTGAACGCATCGCGCGCCAACATGTGCTCAATGCCGAACGCGCGGCCTTGGGCGTGTTCAAGCAACAAACCATCAACGCGCCCAGCGCTCAACAGCCCTAGGAAGACCATGACCACAGACAAGTTCGACAAAGGCCTGAAAACCCGCCGCGAGGTGCTCGGTGCCGAATACGTTGACAACGCCATCAGCAACGCCGACGACTTCAACCGCCCGATGCAAGAGCTGGTCACCGAATACTGCTGGAACGACATCTGGAACCGCCCCGGCCTGGACCGCCGCACCCGCAGCCTGCTCAACCTGGCCATGCTCACCGCGCTCAACCGCCCGCATGAATTGAAGCTGCATGTGCGCGGCGCCATCAACAACGGCCTGAGCAAAGACGAGATCAAAGAGGTCTTCTTACAAGCCGCCATTTACTGCGGCGTGCCGGCGGCCATCGACAGCTTCCGTGGCGCCCGCGAAGTGTTCAAAGAGATGGACATTTGACGACGATGGGCTCCACTACCACCGCCACCACCCCACCGCTGCGCGTGGGCTTCATCGGCCTGGGCATGATGGGTGTGCCCATGGTGCGCTGCTTGCTGCGCGCGGGCTTTGCGGTGGCCGGCTTCGACCTGAACCCGCAGGCGCTGGAAGGGCTCAAGGCCGAGGCCGGCTTCACGGCCATGAACACGGTGCGCGAAACGGCGCAGCACGCCGATGTGCTGATCCTGATGCTGCCCGACAGCCGCGTGGTCGATGCCCTGCTGTGGAGCGGCAATGCCGACACCGCATTGGCCGCACACTTGCGCCCGGGCCAGGTGTTGGTGGACATGGGCTCGTCCGACCCGCTGCGCTCGCGCGACAACGCGGCGCGACTGGCCGGGCTGAACCTGGCCTTTGTCGATGCGCCGGTGTCGGGCGGCGTCAAGCGCGCGGTGGATGGCAGCCTGGCCATCATGATCGGCGGCGAGCCGGCTGCCGTGCAGACCGTGCGCCCGGTGTTGCAGGCCATGGGCAAGACCCTGGTGCATGTGGGCAGCGCCGGGGCCGGGCATGCGGTGAAGGCGCTGAACAACTATGTCTCCGCGGCCGGGCTGTTGGCCGTGAGCGAAGCTTTGGTGGCAGCGCAAAAATTTGGCATCGACGCGCAGTTGGTCAACCAGGTCTTCAATGCCTCCACCGGCAAGAACAACACCACCGAGATGAAGGTGGAAAACTTCATGCTCTCTGGCCGCTACAACTCGGGCTTCGCACTGGCCCTGATGCGCAAAGACCTGCAAACGGCGCAGGGCTTCATCGAACACATGGGCACACCCGCCGGCTTTGCCGCGCTGTGCACGCAAACCTGGGCCGCTGCCGACGACGCGCTGGGCCGCGGCGCTGATCACACCGCGCTGTTCAAGTTCATTCAAGAGCAGTGACAGGCCGTGATGACCACACCCACCTGGAACGCCTACGCGCTGCGCTATGCCACGGTGGCCAGGCGCCGGCAAGAAAACTTCATCGCCTACGACGCGCACGATGTGGCCGCGCAAATGGACTACTTTGTGTGGTTCTTGCAGCGCGGCGACGAAACAATTCTGGTCGACACCGGCTTTGGCTTGGAGGCCGCCCAGCGGCGCGGCCGCACGCTGTTGCGCTGCCCGATTGAAACGTTAAAGGCCGCCGGCGTGGCACTGGAAGGCATCCGCGAAACCATCATCACCCACGCCCATTACGACCACGCCGGCAACACGCGGCTGTTGCCGAACACGCGCTTTCACATTCAAGAGCGCGAGATGGCCTACGCCACCGGCAAAGACATGCGCCATGCCTTTTGCCGCCATGCCTATGACGCGAACGATGTGTGCGATCTGGTGCACGCCAACTTCCAAGATCGCGTGGCCTTTCACGACGGCACCTTTGAGCTGCGCCCGGGTATCACGGTGCACTGGGTGGGCGGCCACACGCGCGGCCTGCAAATCGTGCGCGTGCACACACAGCGCGGCTGGGTCGTGCTGGCCTCAGACGCCGCGCATTACCTCGACAACCTGCGCCTGCGCTCGCCCTTCCCCATCGTGGCCGACGTGGCCGACATGCTGCGCGGCTATGAGCTGATCGAAGCGCTGGCCGATTCGCCCGCGCACATCGTGGCCGGGCACGACCCGCTGACCATGCAGCTCTACCAGGCAGCCGGGCCGGCGGGGCTGGACATCGTGTCGCTCACGGCGCCGCGCTGAGCCGCGGCGCCGCACCTCCCATCCTCGCCAGCCTGCCACCTTGTCTGCCACCTTGTCTGTCACCCACTCCTGCCGAGCCCGACGATGAAACCCAATTCCCTTGTCGTTTTGCTGACCGCGATGGCAGCGCTGATCACGGCGCCGGCTGCGGCGCAAATCGACTTCCCCAGCAAGCCCGTCACCGTCATCGTGCCGTTCCCGCCTGCCGGCTCAACCGACGTGTTAGGCCGCCTGCTCGCTCAGGCCCTGGCCGGTGCGCTGAAGCAAACCGTGCAGGTTGAAAACACCGGCGGCGCAGGCGGCACGCTGGGCGCTGCGCGCGCGGCGCGGGCCACGCCCGACGGCCACACGCTGCTGTTTCACAACATGGCGCAGGCCAGCGCGCCGGCCCTGTACGCCAAGCTGCCCTATGACCCGATGCTTGACTTCGAGCCCATCGCCATCGTCACCGAAGTGCCGATGATCCTGGTGGCGCGCAAGGGCTTCCCGGCCGACACGCTGCAAGGCGTCTTGGCCTTTGCGCGGGCCAACCCAGACCAGCTGAACTTCGCCAATGCCGGCGTCGGTGCCACCTCGCACCTGTGCGAAGTGCTGCTGAAGTCGATCACCGGCGTGAAGTGGGCGTCGATCCCCTACAAGGGCACCGGCCCGGCGCTCAACGACATGCTCGGCGGCCAGATCGATCTGATCTGCGACCAGCCCGCCAGCACGCAAGGCCACATCAAATCGGGCCAGTTGAAGGCCATTGCCGTGGCCACCAAAGCGCGCTTGAAGTCGCTGCCCGAGGTGCCGACCTTTGGCGAATCCGGCCTACCCGGCTTTGAATTGACGGTGTGGCATGGGTTGTATGCGCCCAAGGGCACATCGCGCCCGGTGATCGACAAACTCACCACGGCCTTGCAGCAAGCGCTGCGCGACCCGGCGCTGGTGCAGCGCTACCAAGACATGAGTTCATCCATCGCCACGCCCGAGCAGGCCAACCCCGAGGCCTTGCGCAGTTTCTTGAAGGCTGATGTCGAACGTTGGAAAGTGGCGATGAAGAACGCAGGCATTCAGCCTGAATAGGGTCTTGTGCCCGCCGGCATGCCGGCGCAGGCCTGCGCCGGAGTCGCGCCGCATCAGCAGCCCACTCGGGCGCGCCAAACTGCTGTTTCTAGGAGCCTATCGGGCTTTGGGTCGGGTCCACCCCAGGCGGCCGCCCCACGTCACCCAGTGGCGCGGCCCAACCCACCCAGCGTTTGGGCAGCGGCGGCGCGTAGTCGCCGCGCTTTTCGGTCTTCAGGCCCAGTGCCACCAGCGCCTCGGCCAACTTCACGGCGGCTGTGACGCCGTCGACCACCGGCACACCCAGGCGTTGCTGCAGCGTGCGGCACAGCGCGGCCATGCCGCCGCAACCCAGCACGATGGCGCCGCTGCGGTCTTGTTTCAGGGCCTGGCGGGCAGCGGCTTCGATTTGCGCGACGACGTCTTCGCCACCGTGTTCAAGCGCCAGCACCGGGATGTCGGTGCCATGGATGCCGCGGCAACTGCGCTCGAAGCCGTAGCGCTGCACCAGCCGCTCGGCGATGACGCAGGTGCGCGTCATCGTGGTCACAACGCTGAAACCCGTGGCCACGAAAGAGGCGGCATGAAACGCCGCCTCGGCGATGCCCAGCACCGGCGCGCTGGTGAGTTCGCGCGCCGCGTCCAGCCCGGGGTCGCCGAAACAGGCGATCACCACCGCGTCGAAGGCGTCGGGCTCGGCCAGCCGCACCTGTTCGGCCACGCCGGCAGCACCGAACACGTCGTCAAAGTGGCTCTCGATCGACGCCGGGCCGAAGGTCGGCTGCCGGCCCACCACCACGGTGCCAGGCGCGGCCACCGCGCGCGCCGAGTCGGCCATGCCCTGGGTCATCGCGCCAGAGGTGTTGGGGTTCAGCAACAAGAGCTTCATGGCAGCGGTGTCCTTCGGCGATGGAGAATTCTGCACACAAAGCGGGCCTGTGCGCGTGCCGTGGCCGTGGGCCGCGGGCCGTGCAGCCCGCTCGCGTGGCGCGGCGCCGCAGCAACCACGCCCAAGCGCCGGGGAGCCCGGCCACCCCAGTTTGCGCAAGCCAAGGGTTAACCGGATGCCAACATGGTGCGGATTGCAGACAAAGTGGGGCACCGCCGAATCTGGCGCACTGCTTCGGTGCCGTCGGTGCGGGCCGGCGCCTTGCATGCCGCCGGCGTCGCCGCAGGCACGTCAATTGCACAGCACAGCTCTTTCGCAACGGTGCGCCGGTTCTGGATTCGCCAGGTCGGCACGACCCCACAAGCCAAACATCGAGGAGACATCATGAAGAGATCGCAGCCCTGTTTCGCCCCAGCCACCGTGCTGGCTGCCGTGTTGCTGGCCGCCGGGCCGGTTGTGGCGCAGGAAAAGGTACTGCGTGTCGCGATGACCGCTGCCGACATTCCGCGCACGCTCGGTCAGCCCGACCAGGGCTTTGAAGGCAACCGCTTCACCGGCATCCCGATGTACGACGCGCTGACGCACTGGGATCTGTCCAAGGCAGACGCGCCCAGCGTGCTGATCCCTGGCCTGGGCTTGAGCTGGCAGACCGATGCCAAAGACAAGACCAAGTGGGTCTTCAAGCTGCGCCCGGGCGTGAAGTTTCACGACGGCAGCGACTTCACGGCCGACGCCGTGGTGTGGAACGTGCAGAAGGTGCTGGACAAAGACGCCTTGCACTTCGACGCCAGCCAAGTGGGCGTCACAGCCAGCCGCATGCCCACCCTGCGCAGCGCGCGCAAGATCGACAACCTGACGGTGGAACTGACCACCAGCGAGCCCGACGCCTTTTTGCCGCTGAACCTGACCAACCTGTTCATGGCCAGCCCGGCGCATTGGCAGAAGAAGTTCGAGGCCGCGGCGGGTGCCGGGCCGGCTGACAAGTCCAAGGCCGCCTGGACGGCCTTTGCGGCCGACGCCAGCGGCAGCGGCCCGTTCAAGATGGCGCGTTTCGTGGCCCGCGAGCGCCTGGAAGTGGTGGCCAACAAGGCCTACTGGGACCCGAAACGCACGCCCAAGATCGACCGTGTCGTGATGCTGCCCATGCCCGAAGCCAACGCGCGCACCGCGGCGCTGCTGTCGGGCCAGGTCGACTGGATCGAAGCGCCCGCGCCCGACGCCATGGCCGCGATCGAGCAGCGCGGCCACAAGATGTACTTCAACCCGCAGCCGCACGTTTGGCCCTGGCAGTTGAGCTTTGCTGAAGGCTCGCCCTGGCTGGACAAGCGCGTGCGCCACGCCGCTAACTTGTGCATCGACCGCACCGGCATGCTCAAGCTGCTGGGCGGCATGATGGGCGTGCCCAAGGGCACCGTGCCCCCGGGCCACCCGTGGTGGGGCAACCCGAAGTTCGAGATCCGTTACGACCCCACCGAGGCCACCAAGCTGATGGCCGAAGCTGGCCACACGCCGGCCAAGCCGCTGAAGGTGAAGGTACAAATCAGCGCCAGCGGCTCGGGCCAGATGCAGCCGCTGCCGATGAACGAATACGCGCAGCAAAGCTTGAAGAAGTGCGGCTTCGATGTGCAGTTCGACGTGATTGAATGGAACACGCTGTTCACCAACTGGCGCAAGGGCGCAAAAGACCCCTCGGCCAATGGCGCGAATGCCATCAACGTCAGCTACGCGGCCATGGACCCCTTCTTCGCCATGGTGCGCTTCACCAGCACCAAGACCTTCCCGCCGGTGTCCAACAACTGGGGTTACTTCGGCAACGCCGAATTCGACAAGCTGATCGCCGACGCGCGCGGCTCGTTTGACGACAAGGCGCGCGACGTGGCGCTGTCCAAGCTGCACGCACGCATCGTGGAAGAAGCACCGTTTGTCTGGATTGCCCACGACGTGGGCCCGCGCGCGATGAGCGCCAAGGTGAAGAACGTGGTGCAGCCCAAGAGCTGGTTCATCGACATCGCCACGATGACGATGGACTGACGGCAAGCCGGCTGTCGGCCAGCCCCTGCGCACCGGTGCGCAGGGGTCTGCGGCTGCGGCGCCGCAGGCTGCGCCCACCGCCGGCCCCTGACCCATGCTGAACTACCTGCTGCGCCGCCTGCTTTACACCCTGCCCATCATGCTGGGCGTGGCGTTGGTGTGCTTTGCGCTGGTGCACCTGGCGCCGGGCGACCCGCTGGTCAGCATCTTGCCGCCCGACGCCAGCGTGGCGCTGCAAAACCAGTTGCGCACGCTCTACGGCTTTGACCGCAGCCTGCCGGAGCAATTCGTGGCCTGGGTTTGGCGTGCGCTACAGGGTGACCTGGGCACCAGCATTGCATCCAACCGCGCCGTGGCCACTGAGGTGATGACGGCGGTGGGCAACACCCTGCGCCTGGCTGTGCTGGCCACCTTGATCGGCTTCATCTTTGGCGGCCTGTTCGGCTTTGTGGCCGGCTACTTCCAGAACAGTTGGATAGACAAGCTGGCCAGCATCACCGCCGTGTTGGGCGTGAGCGTGCCGCACTACTGGCTGGGCATGGTGCTGGTGATCGTTTTCGCCGTGCTGCTGCCCTGGCTGCCTTCCAGCGGCGCCGGCCCGGGTAGCAGCGCTGATTGGGTGTGGACCTGGGAGTACATCCGCCACATGGTGCTGCCGGCGCTGACGATGAGCGTCATTCCGATGGGCATCATCGCGCGCACGGTGCGTGCCTTGGTGGCCGACATCCTGGCGCAAGAATTTGTGGTCGGCCTGCGCGCCAAGGGTCTGACCGATTTCGGCGTCTTCAAGCACGTGGTGAAAAACGCCGCGCCCACGGCGCTGGCGGTGATGGGCCTGCAGTTGGGCTACTTGCTGGGCGGCAGCATCTTGATCGAAACCGTGTTTGCCTGGCCAGGCACCGGCTTCTTGCTCAACAGCGCCATCTTCCAGCGCGACCTGCCGCTGCTGCAGGGAAC
>JANOXU010000030.1:0-3747 GCA_031418595.1 Burkholderiales bacterium | reverse complement strand
AGCATGCTGGCCACGCCCGACACCGGCGCGCGCTTGCGCAGGAAGAAATCAAACCGCGCCTGCGCCCGGCCTTCGCTGGCACCCAGGTTGTGCAGCATCTGCGTGTGGCGTGTGCGCAGCGCGGCGGCGTCGAGCGGCGCGTCGTCGGCGTCGAGCCAGGCCACCAGGCGCGACATGTGGGTGCCTTTCTTCTCAGCCGGCAAGGCCACGTCGAGATCCCACACCGCCGTGCAGTGCTGCACCACGCCGGCCACGCGCAGTTGCAGCGGGTGGCGCACGCTCTTGATGCCCACGCGCTGGATCGCCAGGTGGCGCTCGTCGCGCTCGCTTTGCATGTCCGGGATATGCAGGGCGTCGGTCAGGTTGGTCATGGTTGGTTCACCGCAGGGCGCACCACACTCAGGCGCTGGCCAAAACGCTCGCGGATGGCACGCTCGATGCCGGCGGCATCGAGCCCGGCCAAGGCCAGCAACTTGGCCGGGTCGCCATGCTCGACGAACGCATCGCGCAGGCCCAGTTGCAGCAGCGGCATGGCCTGGCCATGCGCGGCCAGGCATTCGCCCACCGCACTGCCGGCACCACCCATGATGCAGCCCTCTTCCACGGTGACCAGCGCGTCATGCGTGCGCGCCATCTCAAGCACCATGGCTTCATCAAGCGGCTTGACGAAGCGCATGTTGACCACGCTGGCGTCGAGCGCTTCGGCCGCGGCCAGCGCCGGGTACAGCACGGTGCCGAAGGCCAGGATGGCCACCCGCTGGCCCCATGCCGCGCTGCCGCGCCCGGCGCTGCGCCGCAGCTCGGCACGGCCCCAGGGCAGCTCGGTGAGCGCGGGTTCGATCTCCACGCCCGCACCAGCGCCGCGCGGGTAGCGCACGCACACCGGCTGCTCGCGCCTGAAGGCGGTGGTGAGCGCGCGGCGGCACTCGTTTTCATCGGCCGGCGTGAGCAGCGCCAGGTTGGGAATGCAGCGCACATAGGCGATGTCGAAAGCGCCGTTATGGGTGGCGCCGTCGGCACCCACGATGCCCGCGCGATCGAGCGCAAACACCACCGGCAGGTTCTGAATCGCCACGTCATGGATGAGCTGGTCGTAGCCGCGCTGCAAGAAGGTGCTGTAGATCGCCACCACCGGCTTGATGCCTTCGCAGGCCATGCCGGCGGCCAGGGTGACGGCATGCTGCTCGGCAATGCCCACGTCGTGATAGCGCTGCGGGAAGCGGCGGTGAAATTCAACCATGCCCGAACCTTCGCGCATGGCCGGGGTGATGGCCACCAGGCGCGCATCGGCCTCGGCCATGTCGCACAGCCATTGGCCGAACACCTGCGTGAAGGTGGGCTTACCGGGCTTGGCCTTCTTGAAGCCCTCGGCCGGATCGAACTTGCCCGAGGCAGCGTGGTACAGCACCGGGTCGGCCTCGGCCAGCTTGTAGCCCTGGCCTTTTTTCGTAACGATGTGCAGAAACTGCGCGCCGTCCTTGGCACGCATGTTCTCCAGTGTGGGGATGAGCGAATCCAGGTCATGCCCGTCGATCGGGCCGACATAGTTGAAGCCGAATTCTTCGAAGATGGTGCCGGGCACAACCATGCCCTTGGTGTGTTCTTCAAAGCGGCGCGCCAGTTCGTACAGCGGCGTGTGCCGCAGCACGCTCTTGGCGCCTTCGCGCGCCGAGGCGTAGAACTTGCCGCTCATCAGCCGCGCCAGGTATTTGTTCAACGCGCCCACGGGCGGGCTGATCGACATGTCGTTGTCGTTCAACACCACCAGCATGTCGGCCACCAGGCCGCCGTGCGGCATGCCGCCGTTGTTCAAGGCCTCGAAGGCCATGCCGGCGGTCATGGCGCCGTCGCCGATCACGGCCACGCAGCGGCGCTGCTCGCCCTTGAGCTTGGCCGCCAACGCCATGCCCAGCGCCGCGGAGATGGAGGTTGACGAATGGCCCACGCCGAAGGTGTCGTACTCGCTTTCATCGCGGCGCGGAAAGCCGCCGATGCCGTTCAACTGGCGCAGGCTGCCCATGCGCTCGCGCCGGCCGGTGAGCACCTTGTGCGGGTAGGTCTGGTGGCCCACGTCCCACACGATGCGGTCATGTGGGGTGTTGAACACATAGTGCAGCGCCACGGTCAGCTCCACCGTGCCCAGGTTGCTGCCCAGGTGGCCACCGGTCTGGCTGACGCTTTGCAGCACAAATTCGCGCAACTCATTGGCCAGCGTCTTGAGTTCGTTGCGCGACAGGCGGCGCAGGTCGGCCGGTGCGGTGATGCGGTCGAGCAAGGGGTAAGGGGTCATCGGCATGGCATTCAGCTTTCGCGTTCGACAACCTTGTCGGCCAGGCGGGCCAGGGCCGCGGCATGCGGCAACTCGGCTTGCGCCAGCGCGGCCAGGGCCTGGTCGCGCAGTTCTTCGGCATGCTGGCGTGCGGCCTGCAAGCCCAGCACCGACACGTAGGTGGGCTTGTTGTCGGCCACATCCTTGCCGGCGGTCTTGCCCAGCTTGTCAGATGCCTGCGTCACGTCGAGGATGTCATCAACCACCTGGAAGGCCAGGCCGATGGCCGCGCCATAGTGGCTCAGCGCCGACCACGCTGCGGGGGCACACTCGCCGCAGGCCGCGCCCATCAACACGCTGGCCTGCAACAGCGCACCCGTCTTGCGCCGGTGCATGTTGCGCAGCGCGCCTTCGTCGAGCGGCAGGCCGATGCTGGCCAGGTCGATCGCCTGGCCGCCAGCCATGCCGGCATGGCCGGCCGAACGCGCCAACAAGGCACACAGCCGGGCCTGCAAGGCCGGGCTGACGCCGCCTTCGGGCGTGAGCACCTCGAACGCCAGGGCCTGCATGGCGTCGCCCGCCAACATGGCCTGGGCTTCACCGAACGCCACATGAACGGTGGGTTTGCCGCGGCGCAGCACATCGTTGTCCATGCACGGCATGTCGTCATGCACCAGCGAATAGGCGTGGATCAGTTCCACCGCCACGGCCGCGCGCAACGCAGCCTCGCGCTGGCCATGCACGGCGTTGCAAGCGGCCAGCACGAGCAGCGGGCGCAGGCGCTTGCCACCGTCGAGCACGCCGTAGCGCATGGCCTCGCCCAGGCCGGCGGGCACATCGTGCGGCACCCAGGCGTCGAGCGCGGCCTCCACGGCGGCCTGCTCCTGGCGCATCCAACGGTCGAATTCAGCCACGTTCACGGCGCAGCCCAGTGCTTCAATTGACCGTCTTCAAGCACCTTGACCTGCTCTTCCACGCTGGCCAGGCGGGTCTTGCAGAACTGCAACAGCTCGGCGCTGCGCCGGTAGCTGCCGAGCAACTGATCCAACGGCAATTGGCCGTCTTCCATCGCCTGCACTAGCTTTTCCAGCTCGGCCAGGGCGGCTTCGTAGCTGGCGGGTTCGCTGGCCGGGGCAGGGGTCTTGGGCATGTTTGTGCGTGGGTGCAGCCGGCCATTTTAGTCGCGCCCTGTTGCTTGCCGCCCACGCCGGTGCGTGCACGCCATGGTCACGCCCGAGGCAGCGCCAACACGACTTGAAAACACCGTGGCGGCGCACCGAGGCCACCGCGGCGCGTGGGTAGAATCCCGCCCTCTTTTGCCAATCGGGTTCGCTCGTTGGGGCAAGTAGACAAACCCACCCGCGGGGCCACCGGGTGGGGGGCTGACATACCCATTCATGGAGATCCAACGGATCATGTCTGACCTGAGCATCAGTCTCGGAGCTCTGGAGCAACCACGCTCGCACGGAAACGATGGG
>JANOXU010000029.1:0-55745 GCA_031418595.1 Burkholderiales bacterium | reverse complement strand
GGCCCCCTGGGGGATCAAGCAAAGTGGCAGAGCCGCATTTGCTTGCGCGCCACCTGCCCGCTGGCCTGCATACCCAAAGCGGGCCCGGCCTGCGCCCGCTGTGGCCCCACCCGCTGGCGCTGTGCGTGGGCGCGTCGCATCGCCTGGCCGCAGCCAGCGCGGCGCCGGCTTGGGCCGAGGTGCTGGACGAGACCTTCTTGCTGCGCGAGCCCGGCTCGGCCCTGCGCCAAAGTGCTGAAGAACTGTTCGCCGCGCGAGGCCGGCGCCCACGCCAGGAGGTCGAACTCAGCTCGAATGAGGCGCTGCGCCAGGCGGTGGCGGCTGGCGTGGGCGTGGCGCTGGTGTCGGGCCACGCGCTGCCCACGCAAGACGGTGAGGGCCTGCACGCCCTGCGCCTGCCGGGCCTGCCGTTGCCGCGGCGCTGGCACGCGCTGCTGCGGCCTGACTCGCAGCAGCACGCGTGCGTGCAAGCATTCGTGACGCTGCTCGAACAGCTCAAGCCGCCGTAGCTGCTTCAGGGGTTCAAGGCCGCCAGGCGTTCCAGCGTGCCCACATCCGTCCAGGCGCCGTCCCAGGGGCAGGCACCCAGGCGGCCGGCCGCCAGTTCGCGTTCGAGCAGCGGGCGCAAGGCCAGGCGTGTGCCCGGCGCGATGCCGGCGAACATGCCGGCGCGGAACAGGCCCACGCTGGCCCAGGTGCGTTTTGGGCTTGCCGTGTGGCTGGCCAGGCCGGCCGGCGTGATGCCGAAGTCGCCCTGCGGGTGGTGCGGCGCATTGGGCACCAGCCACAACTGCGCGGTCAATGGGCCGGCCGCAAAGGCTGCGGCCGCGGCAGCGCTGAAGGGGAAGCCGGGCAGGAAGACATCGCCCGACACGACCCAGAAGCACTCGCCCAGCAACGGCAAGGCATTCGCAATGCCGCCGGCCGTTTCCAGCGCGCCGCCATGGTCGCGGCCCTCCATCGAATAGTGCAGGCGCAGGCCGAAGCGCGCGCCGTCACCGAGCAGGGCAGGGAATTGATCTTCCAGCCAGGCGGTGTTGACCACCACCTCACGCACGCCGGCGCCGGCAAGGGCGTGCAGGTGCCATTCGATCAGCGGCTTTCCTCTAACGTTAATCAATGGCTTCGGCGTGGTGTCGGTCAGCGGGCGCATGCGCTCGCCGCGGCCGGCGGCCAGGATCAGCGCCTTGAGCGGCACCATGCCCGTCATGGCTGCGTCAACGCGCCGCGCAGCACGCGCTGTTGCTGCACCCGGCCGGGCTGGAACAGCGGGCGCAGCAACGCCAGCAGGTGTTCGGCACGGTCTTCATTGGGGCGGCGCAGGTTGCACACGTACACGTCCAGCGTCACCGCGTTCAGCTCGGGCCAGGTGTGCAGCGCCAGGTGCGATTCGGCCAGCAGCACCACGCCGGTCACGCCACCGGGCGGGGCAAAGGCGTGGAAGACATCGCTCACCGCCTGCAAGCCAGCGTCTCGCACGGCTTGCAGGCAGGCCGCGCGCAGCGCAATCGGGTCGGTCATGGCGGGCGCGGCGGGGCTGGTGGCGCAGTCGCGCCAGTCGGCCAGAAGGTGCGTACCCTGCATCGGCGGGCATCATACGGGCGCGCCGCGCGCCGGGGTGTGCTCAGCGCGCGTCGCCCAGGCCGATCGGGGCCGGTGCCGTCAGCACGATCTTGCTGAACAGGGCTTTGTATTCGTCGCTCGGCTCGAAGCCGGTGAGCGGGTCGCGGTGGCTGCCGAAGGCGGCGTCGAGCAGCGCCCAGTCTTCGGGCGTGAACACCTTGCTGGCGGTGGGCAGCACCTCGTTCTCTTCCAGCTGCATGTGCGCCAGGTAGAACGCGGTGTACTGAGCCAGGGCTTGTTCGAAGGCGCCGCACCGTGCCGGGCCCATCACCTCATACGCCAGCAACGCATGCTCCAGCTGGCGGATCGCCTTTTCACCCTGCGCATGTTCCTGGTCAAGCCGGTCCAGCACCGCGCCCAGTTCGGGCGCACGCTGGCGCAGCAGCGGGAACAGCAAGTTGCTTTCCTTGGCATGGTGCAGCCGCTCGGGGAATTCGTCGACGTACAACAGCATGGCGCGCAGCACGTCGAAGTCGGGCGTGCGCTGTTGCTGCGTGGCTTGCTGCAGCAACTGGGTCATCGAATGCAACATGGCCCACAGGGCCCGGTGCTCGTCGTGGATCACATTCAGGGTGAGATGGCGCATGGCAGCGGGCCGGTGTTGGCAATGCGCCAGCTTGGCAGCCTGCATGCCGCGTGGCTTGAGGCGGATCAAGAAAGCGCAGCGCGATGTTGCCGCAGCCGCCTCCTAGAATCGCCGGCTCGCCCGGCCACCCCACCGTTGCACACAGCATGAGCGCCACTCCCAAGCAAGACACCAACCTGATGGCCAACGCCATCCGCGCCCTGGCCATGGACGCCGTGCAGCAGGCCAACTCCGGCCACCCCGGCGCGCCCATGGGCATGGCCGAGATGGCGGTGGCGCTGTGGGCCGGCCACCTGCGCCACAACCCGGCCAACCCGCACTGGCCCGAACGCGACCGTTTCGTGCTGAGCAACGGCCACGGCTCGATGCTGTTGTATGCGCTGCTGCATTTGAGCGGCTACGACCTGGCGATGAGCGAGCTGCGCAACTTCCGCCAACTGCACAGCAAGACGCCCGGCCACCCCGAAGTCGATGTGACACCCGGCGTTGAAACCACCACCGGCCCGCTCGGCCAGGGCCTGGCCAATGCGGTGGGCATGGCGCTGGCTGAAAAGCTCATGGCGCGCGACTTCAACCGCCCCGGGCACGAGGTGGTGAATCACCACACCTACGTCTTCATGGGCGACGGCTGCCTGATGGAAGGCGTGAGCCACGAGGCCAGCGCCCTGGCCGGCGCCTGGAAGCTGAACAAGCTGGTGGCGCTGTATGACGACAACGGCATCAGCATCGACGGCCAGGTGGCACCTTGGTATGTGGACGACGTGCGCGGCCGCTTCACCGCCTACGGCTGGGCTGTGGCCGGGCCAATTGACGGCCATGATGCACAGGCCGTGCATGCGGCCCTGACCGCGGCCAAGCAGTCTGCAACGCGGCCCACCTTGATCATCTGCAAGACCACCATCGGCAAGGGCTCGCCCAACCGCGGCGGCACGGCCAAGGCGCATGGCGAGGCGCTGGGTGCCGAAGAGATCAAGCTCACCCGTGCCGCGCTGGGCTGGCCGCATGAACCCTTTGTGATTCCAGAAGCCGCTTATGCGCAGTGGGATCAGCGCGCACGCGGTGAGGTTGCAGAGGGCGCATGGAGCCAGAAGTTTGCCGCCTACAAGGCCGCCCACCCCGAACTGGCGGCCGAGTACGTGCGCCGCATGCAAGGCGACTTGCCGGCCAACTTTGCCCAGCTTGCGGTGGATGCCGTGGTGGCCGCGCACACCAAGGCAGAAACCGTGGCCAGCCGCAAGGCCAGCCAGATCGCGCTCGAAGCCTTCACCGCGGCGCTGCCTGAAATGCGTGGCGGCTCGGCCGTTGTGACCGGCTCCAACCACACCAACACCACCAGTGCCACGGCCTTGCGCTTTGATGCCGAAGGCGTGCCCAACAGCGGCCGGCACATCAATTACGGCGTGCGCGAATTCGGCATGGCCGCCATCATGAACGGTGTCGCCCTGCACGGCGGCTTCATCCCCTACGGCGGCACCTTTCTCACCTTCAGCGACTACAGCCGCAACGCCATCCGCATGGCCGCGCTGATGAAGCGCCGCGTGATCCACGTCTTCACGCACGACAGCATCGGCCTGGGCGAAGACGGCCCCACGCACCAGAGCGTGGAGCATGCGGCGGCGCTGCGCCTCATTCCCAACCTCGATGTCTGGCGTCCGGCCGACACGGCCGAAACCGCTGTCGCATGGACTTGCGCGTTAGGCAACGTAACCCGCCCGAGCGCCTTGCTGCTCAGCCGCCAGAACCTGCCTTACTTGCCCAAGGCCGGGCTGGATGAAATCAGCAAGGGCGCCTACGTGCTGGCCGAGCCGGCCGAGGTGGGGCTGAAGAAGAAAGCCCAGGCAGTGATCATCGCCAGCGGCAGCGAAGTGCAGCTCGCCTTGCATGCCCAGGCAGCGTTGGCGAAAGATGGCATCGCGGTGCGGGTGGTGAGTGTCCCCTCAACCACGGTGTTTGATCGCCAGAGCATGGCCTACAAGAGCAGCGTGCTGCCGCCCAAGCTGCCGCGCATTGCGGTGGAAGCGGGCGTGACCGATGGCTGGTGGAAGTACGGCTGCGCGGCCGTGGTGGGCATCGACAGCTATGGCGAAAGCGCGCCGGCGCCGGCGCTGTTCAAGCATTTCAAGATCACGGCGGAGAACGTGGTGGCGGTGGTGTGGCGGGTGTTGACCAAGTAGGCGCACAAGGCGAAGTCATGGCCGTCTTGCAGCAACTCGAGGCCCAGCTCTTGCTGGTGCGGCAAATTACCGCGCTCGATTCCATGACCCTGCGAGACCTTGTACGCGACTTGCCAGCCATTTACCGGCTACTTGGGCTGGGCGACATGACCTACTTCATTCAAGCCAGGTTGATTGCTCACGTGACGCAAGGCGAATTTTCTCAGGAAGGCTTCCCAACTTCTGCATTTGACCAACGCATGGTTGAACGCTTGCGCGAGGCGTTCAAACGCCGGCACTTGGCACTGATGCGCGATTTCGTCCTTAACTTCATTGGCGAGAGCGGGCAGATCCTTTGGGATCGCATGCAGGCCGTTGCCTCGGGTGAGCTGGATCCGAACCTTGAAGTCAAACGCCACGCAAGACACTGAACTCGCGGAACAGGCGCGCTGGCAAAGTTGATTCGAGCCGCCACGTAATGCTCATGGGCCGGTCTCCATCAATTGATTCGATCGTCACCGGGCCGCAGGCGCGAAAGGCTGCCCCCTTGCGCTGGCGTACAAAGAGTTGGAACTGCCAGCCGTTGGCAGGGCTGCCAAGATATCGCTCGCCGGCCGGGGTGTGTGGGCCTGCACTGTTCTGCGATTGCCAATGGAACCGCGACGTACTGATGGCGTAGTCGTGGTACGCAATCCGATCGTGGAAGCCTTCACTTTTGTCCAGTGTGACAAACAACAACTCGCATTGGCGCTCTGGCAGCCGCAGCACGCCCGCCTGAAACGGTGCGCGGCGTTGCGCGCTCAGCCAACCCACAGCAGTCAGCACTTCGCGAGTGCTGTAGCTGGCGTGCAAGCACAAAGGGGTGTCTTCCAACCCCGGTAAGGCTGTATCAGGAAGACTGCTGCGCGTCTGCATCAGGGTGGCGAGTTCAACGAATTCGCCACGAACATCGGGGTGCCGCGCAAGGCGCCGAAGAAACGATTGATAGCCCGCGGCTTGCTCGTTTCGACCGTCGATCTGATAGGCCAACATCTGTAGGCACAAAGCCGTTCGTGGCGTCGGTGCATCGACGTCACTGCCGACAGACGCCATGACGTCCAGCCTGACCGGGTCGTCCACGTGCAGCAGGCTGCGCACCCGCTCACTGAGGTAGGTCTCTTCAGGCCCCGGCTCGGCCGCAATCAGGCCGGCCTCGCGCTTCAGTGCTGTCCAGCCACTACGGCCTTGGCCAGCCTGCGCTCGGTACACGTCTTCGAGTTCCAATCCCTGGTCATGAAGGAAATCGGCCAAGCGCACCGCAGTTCGGCCACGCAGGGCCGCAAAAGTTTGCAGCTCAATGCGCAGGCGTCGCCAGTTCTGCCCCGTCAGCGCACGCAGCCCTCGCAGAACTTGATCGCGAGTCTTGGGTTGCAGGTGAATATGGCATCCAGGCGGCAAACTTCCAAAACCGTTCTCAACCGCATCACCCAGTTCGCGACGTGATAGTCCGGTCAAGTTGCCCAGCAGCCTGTCGAAGCGAAACTCGCTACGGTGTTGCCCGACGAAATCAAGCACGAGGCAGCTGTCCTTACCTGGCGCCAGGCGCAGGCCGCGCCCAATTTGCTGCTGGAACAGCAGCGGGCTTTGCGTTGGCCGCAGTAGAAGCAGCGTGTCAACCATGGGCAGGTCGATGCCCTCGTTGTAGAGATCGACTGTGACCAGCGCACAGACCTCCCTGTTGAGCAGGCGCTGCGGGGCCCGCTGTCGCTCATCGGCGGCCGTTGTACCGACCACGCACGCGGCTGGTAGGCCGGCCTTGTTCAGCCAGCCAGTCATGAATTCGGCGTGCGCCACTGATACGCAAAAGACCAAGGCTCGTGACTGAGCAGCATTCGCGGCCAGGCGGTGCCACTCACTCACCACGAGGCGAGCCCGCACATCGTTGCCGGTGACGAGTTTGCTTATCGCGTCGCGTTCGCCTGGCTGATCCCAGGGCACATCGGCAAAGTTGGTCGCATCGTCGCAGGCGTAGTACTCGAATGGGGCCAACAACTGTAGGTCGAGCGCGTGCCACAACCGCATCTCGACCGCAGGGCTACCGTCCGGCCTGGCGTCGAAGTACTGCGAGATGGGTTGCCCGTCGCTTCGTTCCGGCGTCGCCGTCAGGCCGAGCAGGATTTGCGGTTGAATGGCCGTTACGAAAGCGTCGAATCGGGCTGCCGCCAGGCGATGGCATTCATCAATCACGACGGTGTGCCAGTACGTGGGCTCCATGACCCGCACCAGCTCGCGGCTGGACAAACTGTCAATGGTGGCGAACAAGTGCCCAAACCCGGTTGGTTGGTGATTGCCTGTCAACAGATCGCCGAATTCTGGGTCGCGCAGAACTTCGCGAAAAGTGCGCAATGCTTGCTGAAGAATTTCTTCGCGATGCGCCACGAAGAGCAAACGTGGGCGACCGCCGGTCGTCGCGCAGGTGTTTCGATAGTCAAACGCAGCAACAACGGTCTTGCCCGTTCCCGTGGCAGCCACCAGCAGATTGCGGCGACGCCCATGTGAACGCTCCGCCGTCAGCTGCTCGAGCATGTCTTGCTGGTAGGTCTTGGGTTGCAGGTCGAAGAAATTCAGTGTGCTGAGAGTGTTGCCGCTGAAAGACTCGCGACCTAGCGCAGCGGCAAGTGCTGCTCGATGCACTGGGTTTTCTGGGTCGTAGTGCTGGAATTCGTTGTCACACCACAGGGTCTCAAAGTGCGCCGTGGCACGCGCAAAGAGCGGCTCCTGCGCCCGTTGCGTCAGTTTCACCGTCCACTCCAGGCCACCGGACAAGGCTGCCCCAGAGAGGTTGGCACTCCCGACATAGGCCGAGCCGAAGCCCGTTTTGCGCTGGAACAGCCATGCCTTGGCGTGCAATCGGGTACGTCGCCCGTCTAGCGATACCCGGACTTCGCATCCCGGCAGACGCGCCAATTCATCGAGTGCGCGTGCCTCCGTCGCACCCGTGTAGGTTGTCGTGAGGATGCGTATCCGCGTGGCGCACTGCCCGTCCGCACCCAGTGCCGTGATCTGCTTCAACACGTCTTGCAGCTTGCGCACACCCGACACCGTGATGAAGCTGACCAGAATGTCTACTTGGTCGGCCGATGCGAGCTCTCGCCGTATCTCTTGTAGCAGCGAAGGCGAGCCCTTGCCGGCGGTGAACAGCCATGGCGCAGCCAGCCCAAGTTCCGGTGAGGTCGGGAACTGTCGGTGGCGCTGAATTGCCTTCAGCACCCGCAATGGTGAAGCGATGAGGTCGACTACTTCAGCCAGTGGGCCAGAGGATTGCTCAATTGCAAGCCGCTGTCGCAACACCACGAGCAATGCGTTGACAAGCTCCAATTGGCGAAGCGGTTTGGCCGTTGCGTCGCCGCTCATGTCTTCAAGGATTGCGGCCAACTGCCGCGCGACCGCAGTGGCCAGAACCTCTCCGGCGTCACCGCTGAACAAAGCGATGTCGGCGCGACTGGGGTCGAAATCGCGGCGGTTTGCCAGGAAATCTGTGACGAGCAAGTCGTACAAACCGTCAGGCAAGCTCATCGGTGTCCTTTGAGCCGTCGAAATGATGGCTACGCAATAATTGTCAGTGACGCGTCGGAGCAAGTTCGAGCCGGGAGCGCTTGAACTGGGCGCCACAAATGAACCGGCCTGACCATTTCAAGCACAAATTAAGTGGCCAGCTTAGGTGCCGGCCCCGGCTCTTCCCAGTTCATTCAACCAACCAGCCTGCGCAAAGGCAAGACCATGACCATCAAGATCGGCATCAACGGCTTCGGCCGCATCGGGCGCATGGTGTTCCGTGCCGCCATCGCCAACCACCAAGACATTCAAATCGTTGGCATCAACGACTTGCTGGAGCCCGACTACCTGGCCTACATGCTCAAGTACGACAGCGTGCATGGCCGCTTCGAAGGCGAGATTGCCATCGACGGCGGCACGCTCGTCGTCAACGGCCAGCGCATCCGCCTCACCGCCGAGCGCGACCCGGCGGCGCTGAAGTGGGGCGAGGTCGGCGCCGCGGTGGTGGTGGAAGCCACCGGCCTGTTCCTGGACAAAGCCACGGCGCAAAAGCACATCGACGCGGGTGCGAAGAAGGTGGTGATGAGCGCGCCATCGAAAGACGACACGCCGATGTTCGTGTTCGGCGTCAACGATCAAACTTACGCCGGCCAGGCCATCATCAGCAACGCCAGCTGCACCACCAACTGCCTGGCCCCGGTGGCCAAGGTGCTGCACGACAACTGGGGCATCAAGCGCGGGCTGATGACCACCGTGCATGCCGCCACCGCCACGCAAAAAACGGTAGATGGGCCGAGCAACAAAGACTGGCGCGGCGGCCGCGGTATCCTGGAAAACATCATCCCCAGCAGCACCGGCGCGGCCAAGGCGGTGGGCGTGGTGATCCCCGAGCTGAACAAGAAGCTCACCGGCATGGCGTTTCGCGTGCCGACCAGCGATGTCTCGGTGGTCGATTTGACCGCTGAGTTGGAGCGCCCGGCCACGTTTGCCGAGATTTGCGCGGCCATGAAGGCGGCCAGCCAGGGGGCGATGAAGGGCGTGCTGGCCTACACCGAAGACAAGGTGGTGGCAACCGACTTTCGCGGTGAAGTCTGCATCAGCGTGTTCGATGCCGACGCCAGCATTGCGCTGGACAGCACCTTCGTGAAGGTGGTGGCCTGGTACGACAACGAATGGGGTTACTCGAACAAGGTGCTGGAAATGGTGCGCGTGATTGCCAAGTGAGCGCCAAGTGAGCGCTAAGTAGGCGCCGGCTCAGGCCGCGCCGGTGCAACGGCTTGACACATTTGCCCCGGGGCGCGGGGTGTGACGGTTTACACGGCGCGCCTAAACTGGTGCGCATGAATGCACGCACCTTGCTGCCCGCGCTGGCTCTCCTTTGCGCAAGCCTGGCCTCGCTGCCGTTGGCGCAGGCTGAAGTTACCCGAGCGCGCGCCGCGGCCGCGCCGCAGCCCGCGCAGGCGCGGCTGATCGTCACCTACAAGCCCGGCGCGGGCATCGTGCGCGCGCACGCCATGGCGGCGGGCAGCACGCAGGCCAGCGCCGCGGCCATGGCGCAGGGCCGCGCCAGCACCCTGGCCGCGCATGCCGGCGTGGCGCTGACCGCGGGTGGCGTGATCAGCGCGCACAGCCATGTGGTGATGGCTGATGGGGTAGACACCGCCACTTTGATGGCGCGGCTGCGCAGCCACCCCGATGTGCAGTCGGTGTCGGTGGATGGGCGGCGCCGCGCGCTGGCGGTGCCCACTGATCCGCTGTTCTCAGTGGGCCCGGCCGTCAATCTGGTCAACCGGACTGGTGGCCCGGTGGTGGGCCAGTGGTACTTGCGCGCGCCCGCAGGGGAAGTGATGTCTTCCGTTAATGCCACGGCGGCGTGGGACCGTGTGGTGGGCTCGGCCAGTGTGGTGGTGGCAGTGCTGGACACGGGCGTGGTGAGTTCGCACCTTGATCTGGCCGGCGTGCTGCTGCCTGGCTACGACATGATCAATGACGCTGGCACGGCCAACGATGGCGATGGCCGTGACGCCGACGCCAGTGACCCGGGTGACTGGATCACCGCCGCCGAAAACGCCAGCGGCCCCTTCAAGGATTGCGGCGTATCGGACAGCATATGGCACGGCACTCAGGTGGCCAGCGTGGTCGCGGCCAGCGCCAACAACGGTCAGGGCATGGCCGGCACGGCGTTTGGCGTGCGCATCCTGCCCGTGCGGGTGCTGGGCAAGTGCGGCGGCTTCGATTCCGACATCCAGGCCGGCCTGCGCTGGGCGGCGGGGCTCGATGTGCCCGGCATCGCGCGCAACCCCAACCCGGCGCGCGTCATCAACCTGAGCCTGGGCAGCGATGGCGCGGCGTGCACACAGGCTTATCGGGACGTGATCGCCGAAGTCAACTTGGCCGGCGCGGCACTGGTGGTGGCCGCCGGCAACACCGCCGGCCATGCCGTGGGCATGCCGGCCAACTGCCTGGGCGCCATCGGCGTGGTCGGGCTGCGTCATGTCGGCAGCAAGGTGGGGTTCTCT
Source organism: Burkholderiales bacterium (assembly GCA_031418595.1). Lineage (GTDB taxonomy): Bacteria > Pseudomonadota > Gammaproteobacteria > Burkholderiales > Burkholderiaceae_C > Rubrivivax. The sequence goes on along the minus strand of JANOXU010000029.1, from coordinate 45,330 downwards.
GATCTGGGCGCTGAAATCAGCATCGCCGCGCCGGGCGGCAACTGCATCAACATTGGCGCCGGCCAGCCCTGCCTGTACCCGATCATCACCGCGCTGAACAGCGGCAAGACCGTGCCCGTGGCCGGTGGCTCCACCTGGAGCGACAGCTTCAACTTCGCCGTCGGCACCAGTTTTTCAGCCCCCATCGTGGCCGGCGTGTTGGCGCTGATGGTGTCGGCCCAGCCGCAACTCACGCCCACGGAAATGTTGTTCGACTTGAAGGCCAGCGCGCGCGCGTTCCCGACCACCGGCGCGGGCCTGGATGAGAACAACCTACCGATCGTCGCCTGCCGCGCCCCCAACGGCATCGACCAATTGCAGTGCTACTGCACCACCGCACTGTGCGGCGCCGGCATGGCTGACGCTGACGCCGCCGTGGCGCTGGCGCAAGGCCCGCATGCGCGCATCGACTTCCTGCCAGCGGCACCCACCGTGGGCACGGCCTTGAGCCTGACCAGCGGCGCCACGCTGCTCGGCGCCGGGCGCATTGCTTCGGCGTACTTGTGGGAACTGGTCAGTGGCGCCGGCGTGGCCGGAGCGTTCAACGCCACCAATGCCGCCAGCGCCACGCTCACGCCGCTGGCGGTGGGCAGTTTCACCGTGCGCCTGACGGTGACCGACGACCGCGGCCAACGCTCCAGCGTGCAGCGTGCCGTCAGCGTGGCCGCGGTGCCCGTGGTGCCGCCGCCTTCATCAGGCGGTGGTGGCGGTGGCGGCCTGGCCAGCGGCTGGGCGCTGCTCGGCCTGGGCGTGGCGGTGGCGGCGTTGGCCGCGGCGCGCAGGACGCGCAGCACGCACCCACGGGGTGGCTGAGGCGCAGGCGCTAACCATAATCGCCGCTCCCCAAAGGAGCCCGCGCCCATGACCCGTTTCCCCGCCCGCGCCCTGGCCGCCAGCGCGCTGGGCCTGGCTTTCACAGCGCTGCCGGCGCAGGCCGCAGGTGAAGTCAGCTCGTTCATCGTCAAGCTGCGTGACGCCCCGGCGCATGCGCAACTGCAACCGCGCCACGCCGATGCGCGCGACCACCAGCTCGCCGCGCGCCTGGCCGCGCACGAGCACGGCCGCTGGAACAAGCTGTTAGGCGAAACCGGCCTGCACACCGGCCCGCACACCGCGCGCCTGCGCGCCACCGGGCGCGACCAGCAGCGGCTCGATCTGGGCCGCGTTTACAGCGCCAGCGAAGCCGCCTTGTTGCAGCGGCAGCTTGAACAGCACGGCGATGTGGCCTGGGCCGAGCCCAACATGCGCGAGCGGCGCATGCAGGCGTCGCCCATTCCCAACGACCCGCGCTACGCCACCACGGCAGGCCAACTCGGCCAGTGGTGGTTGCAGCCGGTGAGTGGCAGCAACGGCAACCTGATTGAAGCCCGGCTGCGCGGCGTGCCCGGTTTTCAAACCGCCTGGCAGCGCAGCACCGGCGCAGCCAGTGCCGTGGTGGCGGTGCTCGACACCGGCACCACCGCGCACCCTGAATTGGTGGGCCGGCTGCTGCCGGGGTATGACTTTGTGAGCGTGCTGGAATATGCGAATGATGGCGATGGCCGCGACGCCGACGCCAGCGACCCCGGCGACTGGGTCGATGCCGCTGACCGGCTGAAGCCTGAGTTCAGAACCTGCGAGCTGGAAGACAGTTCCTGGCACGGCACCATCATCGCCACCATGCTGGCCGCGGCCACCAACAACGGCCAGGGTGTGGCGGCCATGAACTGGGCCGGCCGCGTGCTGCCGGTGCGCGTGGCGGGCAAGTGCGGCGCCGAGGTGGCCGACATCGTTGACGGCATGCGCTGGGCTGCCGGGCTGCCGGTCGCAGGCGTGCCCGACAACCCGAACCCCGCGCGCATCATCAACATCAGCTTCGGCGGCTCGGCCGCCTGCGGCTCGGCTTACCAAGCGGCGATCGACGAGATCCGCCGCGAGCGCGGTGCCATGGTGGTGGCCGCCGCCGGCAACGAATGGGGTGCGCCCACCCGCCCGGCCAATTGCCTGGGCACGGTGGGCGTGGTGGCGCTGAACCGAGATGGTTTCAAAGCCAACTATTCCAACTTCGGTGCAGCCTTGTCAGCCAGTGGCATTGCCACCGTGGGTGGCGATGATGTGGACAGCGCCACGAAGTGGAACGGGCTGGCCGACAGCGGCATTTCCACCGCCTACAACCTGGGCACCAAGGGGCCGGGTGCGGGCGACTACGCGCGGCTGTATGGCAGCAGCTTCGCCGCGCCCATCGTCTCGGGCGCACTCAGCCTGATGCTCAGCGTGAACCCGGCGCTCACGGCCGACCAACTTTTTGCCGGGCTGCGCCTGAGCGCCCGGCCCCACGTGCTGGTGCCCAAGATGGCGGCCTGCGCCAACGCCAACCCGGGCCGCTGCGCATGCACCACCACCACCTGCGGCGTGGGCATGCTGGACGTGAACCAGGCGCTCATCTATGCCGCCAACCCGGCCGGCTACGTGCCACCGGCGCGGTTGGGGGAAGTCATCGACAACGCTGACATCGACGGCGCTGTGCTGCTGGGTGCAGACCGGCCGGCCAATCCCGAGCCACCCCCACCCAGCAGCAGCGGTGGCGGCGGGGCGTTTGGCGGCTTGTGGTTGCTGGGCCTGGCGTTGGCCGTGGCCTGGCTCGCGTTCAGCCGGCGCAGGGCTTGAAGCCGGCGCCCAGGGCGGGCACTTTCAGTGCCGCCAGCCGCGCCGCCAGGTCGGGGTCGGCCTGGTTGGCGCGCAGCCACAGTTGCGTGCTGGGTTCGCTCAAGGCCACCACCTTGGCCGTGCGCAGGCCGCGTTCGGTCATCTGCGTCAAGGCTTCATCGGCCGCGCCGCGGCTGCCGAAACGGCCGAGCACCAGGCCGGGCTGCAAGGCCGGGGCGTTGCGCAGCTCTTCATAAACCAGGCGCAGGCGTTTCAGCTCATCGGTCTTGCGCTGCAACACAGCGCGGTCGTCGAACTTGCCCATGTACACCGCCCACACGGCGCTTTGCTGGCGCTCGACGCGGTGGATGCTGCCGTCGGCCACGGTCACCGCAGCCAGCTCCGACTCGGCCTGGGCCACGCCCGCAGCGCTGAACGGGCCCGCTTCCAGGCAGGCGGCAGAAGTCTTGACCGCCGCTTGCGCCGCAGCCAGCGCCGACTGCGCGGCCTGCGGGCTGAGCACCGCCACCGAGCTGGGGTGCACCTGCGCGGCCAGGCGCTGCGGCTCGCGCTGGCTGCGGCTGGCCGGGCCGAGCACGTCGTCGAGCCAGCCTTGGGTCCAGCCGAAAAACGCCACGTTGGCCAAAAGCAGCATCACCACAACAACGCGCATCATGTGGTTGGAGCCAAGCGAACGCTAACTTCACCACTGCTGACCCGATGCACCCGCGGCGGCGTAGCGCTGTCTTGCACGCGCAGCGCGCCGCTGTCATCAACGCCTTGCGCCACGCCGTGCGGCAGCTCGGGCAGGGTGGTGGTGATGGCCTGGCCGAGCAACAGGTCGCGCCGCGCATAGGCCGGCGCGAACGGCGCAAAGCCTTCGGCTTCAAAGCGCAGCAAGGCCCGCACCAGCGGCGCAGCCACGGCGTGCAGGGCCTGGGCGGCGCTGCGCGGCGGCACCAGCTCGCTCAAGGCGGCGAGGCCGGAACTCAGGGCACCCGGTGCGGGCAGTGGCAGCACGTTGATGCCCACGCCCACCACGCACAGCCGTTTCGCGCCCACCGAGGTGGTTTCAATCAGCACCCCGGCCAGCTTGCGGCCCAGGTTCGGGCTTGCGGGGGCGTCGAGCAGCCACAGGTCGTTGGGCCACTTCAGGCCCAGATGCGGCGCGCTGCCCGCGCTGTCGAAGTCATCCAGCGCGTCGGCCAGGGCCAGGCCCACGGCCAGCGACAACCCAGACCAACTGGCCGGTGCCAACGGCAAGGCCAAAGAAAACGTCAATGAAGCGCCGCGGCTGGATTGCCATTCGCGCCCCTGGCGGCCGCGCCCGCGGGTTTGTTGTTCAGCCACCAGCAGCGCGGGCAGGGCATCGGCCTGACGCCGCCCGGCGCTGCCGCGCGCGCGTTCGATGAGTTCGGTGTTGGTGGAGTCCACGCTGTCCACCAGCTCCACCGTCAGGCCCGGCAGCAAGGGTTCGAGCTGCTGCCACAGGGCTTCCAACTGCCAGGCTGAACGCGCCTGGGCCGGAGCGGGCGGCAGGTCTCCCGCGCGGCGCGCGGAAGCTGGCGGCGCCACACTGCCCGGGGGGCGGCTGCGTTCGGGCATGGCCGGTGGCGCGTTCAGCGCCGCCGCTTCGGCGCCAGCAGCGTGCCGCGGCACTGCGGGCTGCCGCAGCGGCAGGGGTAGAGCTTCTTCAGCGCCGGGGTCAGGCGTTCGTCGATCACCAGGCCGTAGTCATAGAACAGCTCTTCGCCGGGGTGCAGGTCGCGCAGCGTCTTGATGAACACGCGCGTGCCCTCTTCGTCGGCCTCGCAGTTGGGTTCGCAGGCGTGGTTGATCCAGCGCGAGGCGTTGCCGCCCACTTTGGCGTCGATCACCTGGCGGTCGGTGATGTGGAAGTAGAAGGTGTGGTGCGGGTCTTCGGGATCGTGCGGGTGGCGGCGCAGCGCTTCTTTCCAGGTGATGCGCTCGCCGGTGTATTCGATCAACCGCGTGCCCGGGGCAATGGCTTGCAGCGCGAACACGCCCTTGCCGTGCACACCCGAGCGGCGCACCTGGATGCGCCGGCCCGGGGTGAGCGCGGCCGCGCCTGTGGGAGCATTTGTTAGGCTTGCCGATTTCATTGGTTACATTGGTTCCATGGGCGCGCGCGTGAGTGCGTGCGCGCGAGAGGCAGCGATTCTAGGCACGGGCAAATGTGCGCCCCAAGGCCGGCCAAGGCCGGCCGCCCCCCGAGGGGATCAAGCAAAGTGGCGAAGCCACACTGCTTGAGCGCCCTCGCCGCTGCGAGATCTTTGATTTGAGTGACCCACCAGCCCATGAGCAAAGCGATCATCATTGCGGAAAAACCAAGCGTTGCACAGGACATCGTGCGTGCGCTCACCCCCAGCAGCGGCAAATTCGAAAAGTTCGCCGAACACTTCGAGAACGAGCGCTATGTGGTCACCTCGGCGGTGGGCCACCTGGTGGAGATCAAGGCGCCGGAGGAATACGACGTCAAGCGCGGAAAGTGGAGCTTTGCCAACCTGCCGGTGGTGCCGCCGCACTTCGACCTGGCGCCCATCGACAAAGCCAAGACGCGGCTGAATGCGGTGGTGAAGCTGGTCAAGCGCAAAGATGTCACCGAACTCATCAACGCCTGCGACGCCGGGCGTGAAGGCGAGCTGATCTTTCGCCTGATCGTGCAGTACGCGGCCGGCGGCAAGGCGCCGCTGACCAAGCCGGTGCAGCGCTTGTGGCTGCAAAGCATGACGCCGCAGGCCATCCGCGACGGCTTCGAACACCTGCGCACGGATGCGCAAATGCACGGCCTGGCCGACGCCGCGCGCAGCCGCAGTGAAGCCGATTGGCTGGTGGGCATCAACGGCACGCGCGCCATGACGGCGTTCAACTCGCGCGACGGCGGCTTCTTCCTCACCACCGTGGGCCGGGTGCAAACGCCCACCCTGTCCATCGTGGTCGAGCGCGAAGAAAAAATCCGCAAACACGTCTCGCGCGACTACTGGGAGGTGAAGGCCACGTTTGCCGCCGCGGCCGGCGACTACGACGGCAAGTGGTTCGACCCGAAGTACAAGAAGGGCGAAGACGCCGAAGCCCGCGCCGACCGCCTGTGGAACCAGGCCGACGCCCGCGCCATTGAAGCCGCGGTGCGTGGCCAACCCGGCACGGTGAGCGAAGAGGCCAAGCCCAGCACCCAGAGCAGCGGCTTGCTGTACGACTTGACCACCTTGCAGCGCGAAGCCAATTCGCGTTTCGGTTTTTCTGCCAAGACCACGCTGTCGATTGCCCAGGCGCTGTATGAAAAGCACAAGGTGCTGACCTACCCGCGAACCGACTCGCGCGCCTTGCCCGAAGACTATGTGCCGGTGGTGAAAGACACCTTCGCCATGATCGCGCAAGAAGACCTGCCCGGCCCGCTGCGCGAGCTGGCCCAGCATGCCGCCAAGGCTTTGAAGCAAGGTTATGTCAGGCCCCAAAAGCGGGTGTTCGACAACGCTAAAGTTTCAGATCACTTTGCCATCATCCCCACGCTGCAAGCGCCGCGCTCGCTGAGCGACGCCGAGGCCAAGCTGTACGACATGGTGGTGCGCCGCTTCATCGCGGTGTTTTACCCGGCGGCCGAATTCATGGTCACCACGCGCATCACGCAGGTGGCCGGCCACGTGTTCCAGACCAACGGCAAGGTGCTGGTCAACCCGGGCTGGCTGGCGGTGTACGGCAAGGAAGCGCAAGACGAAGACGCCAACCTGGTGGCCATCACGCCGAATGAGAAAGTGGCCACCAGCGCGGTGGCGGTACTTGCCAACAAGACCCGCCCGCCGGCGCGCTACACCGAGGCCACCTTGCTTTCCGCCATGGAAGGCGCGGGCAAGATGATCGACGACGACGAGCTGCGCGCGGCCATGGCCGAAAAAGGCCTGGGCACGCCGGCCACACGCGCGGCCACGATCGAAGGCCTGATCATGGAAAAGTACATGCTGCGCGACGGCCGCGAACTGGTGCCCACGGCCAAGGCGTTTCAGTTGATGACGCTGCTGCGCGGCCTGGGCGTGGAAGAGTTGACGCGCCCCGAACTCACCGGCAACTGGGAATACCAGCTGGCTGAAATGGAACATGGCCGCCTGGGGCGCGACCAGTTCATGGCCGAGATCGGAAAGATGGCCGAAGGCATCGTGCGCCGCGCCAAAGACTACGACCGCGACACCATTCCCGGCGACTACGCCACCCTGGCCACGCCCTGCCCCAATTGCGCCGGGGTGGTGAAAGAGAACTACCGCCGCTACACCTGCACCGGTGCGCCTGGCACGCTCGACGGCGAGGGCTGCGGCTTCAGCATCACCAAGATCCCGGGCAGCCGCAGCTTCGAGTTGAGCGAGGTCGAGCAGTTCTTGCGCGACAAACGCATCGGCCCGCTGGAAGGCTTTCGCTCCAAGGCGGGCTGGCCGTTCACGGCCGAGCTGAAGCTGGCGTTCGATGATGAGATCAAGAACTGGAAGCTCGAATTCGACTTCGGCGAAGAGCAGCGCGCAGCCGGTGAAAGCGGTGAGCCGATCGACTTTTCAGCGCAGCAAAGCCTGGGCCCCTGCCCCAAGTGCCAGGGCCATGTCTACGAGCACGGCACCAGCTATGTGTGCGAGCGCGCCGTGGGCGCTAACGTTACATGTGACTTCAAGAGCGGCAAGATCATCTTGCAGCAGCCGGTGGCGCGCGAGCAGATGGCCAAGCTGCTGGCCGGCGGCAAGACCGATTTGCTGGAGAACTTTGTCTCCAACAAGACGCGGCGCAAGTTCAAGGCCCGCCTGGCCTATGACGCCAAGGAAGGCAAGGTCAGTTTCGAGTTCGAGCCGCGTGCGGTGCGGCCCGCGGGCAAGACGGCCGCAACCAAGACCGTCGCAGCCAAGACCGCCACGCGCAAGACGGCCAAGGCTTGAAAACCGCGGGGTGCAGCGGAAAACGCGGCGCCCTGCGACACAATCTGCGCCACCGTCCATCTTGAAAGGCAAGCGCCCATGCTGTTGAGCTGTTTGCGCGTTTGGCTGCGCGCCTTGGCCCTGTGTGCCGTGCTCGGGGCAGGGGCGGCGCAGGCGACGCTGGTGTTTGCCATCAACGAAGGCGTGACCTACCGCGTGCCCAATGAAGAGGTTCGCACCCGCTACGCCGCGATCGCCGCCGACTTGTCCAAGCTGCTGGCGCAACCGGTGGTGATCGAGCCGGTGGCCGACTACCCCAGCCTGCGCAAGGGCTTGTCCGAACGCGCTTACGACCTGGCCATGGTGCACCCGGCGCATATTTCGATCCTGGCCATGAAGCAGTCGGGCTACAAGCTGCTGGCGCTGACCAAGGGTTTCCAAGATTACAAAGCCAGCTTCCTGGTGCGTTCTGACTCGCCGCTGAAGAGCCTTGGCGAACTGCGCGGCCGCCGAGTCGGCGCACCCGACGAGGATTCCATCACCGCCTGGATGGCGCGCGCCGCCCTGCGCGACCAGATCGGCAATGCAAAGAATGCCAACCTGGTCTACACCCGCTACCAAGATGCAGTGCCCTATTTCGTGGACAACCGGCTGACTGAGACCGGCGCCACCGCCGCCCCAGCGGTGGTGCGGGCCTGGGTGGAAGCAGGCGGGCGCGTGCTGGGTGCATCGCGGCCGATTCCGATCAAGCACCTGATCGCCAGCCCCAAGCTCAGCGCCGAGCAGATCGACAAGGTGCGCGAGTACCTGTTGGCGCTCGACGGCTCTGAAGACGGGCGCAAGAAGCTGGCGCCCACCAAGTACAGCGGCTTCGCGCGCGGCGACGAGGCTGAACTGCTCGCCCTGGGCGCCTGGCTGGGCTTGTAGCCCGCCGCAGCGCGGCGATGTCACTGCTCGTCTTCAACAAGCTGGTGGCGCTGCTGCTCACCGTGGCCTTGGGCTACGTGGGCGGGCGGGCACGCTGGTTCGGCCACAAGGCTGCGGCCAATGTGTTCTCGGCCGCGGCGCTGTACCTGTTCATCCCGGCGCTGCTGTTTCGCACCACCTCGCGCATCGCCCTGGCTGAGTTGCCATTTGGCGTGCTGGGCGCTTACTTTGTGCCCGCGCTGGCGGTGATCCTGGGCGTGTATGTGCAGCAGCGGCGCGCCCGCGCACGCAGCGGGCCCGAAGTGGCGGTGCCGGCGGTGCGCGCGCTGGCGGCAACCTTCGGCAACACGGTGCAGATGGGCATTCCGCTGGCGCTGGCGCTGTACGGCGAGGCCGGCTTGGGCCTGCACCTGACCATCGTGAGCATCCACGCTCTGGTGCTGCTGAGCCTGATCACGCTGCTGGTGGAGCGCGACCTGGCGCGCGAGCGCATGCGCGCCAACCCTGGCATCAGCCGCTGGTCGGTGCTGGCCAGCATGCTGCGCAGCACCTTGATCCACCCCGTGGTGTTGCCGGTGCTGGCCGGCTTGCTGTTCAACGCTGCCGGCCTGATGCTGCCCGGCTTTTTGGATGAAACCCTGGCCTTGCTGGGCCTGGCCGTGGTGCCGCTGTGCCTGGTGTTGATCGGCCTGTCGCTGGCCGAATATGGCCTGGCCGGGCGCACCCGGCCGGCGCTGGGGTTGGCGGCGGTGAAGCTGGTGCTGCTGCCCGCGGCGGTGCTGGCGGTGGCCCACCTGGGCTTTGGCTTGCGCGGCATGCCGCTTTCAGTGCTGGTCATGGCCGCGGCGCTGCCAGTGGGTGCCAACCCGCTGATCTTTGCCCAGCGCTACCGCACGCTGGAAGCCGAAACGGTGGCCGCCATCGTGGTTTCGACGCTGGGTTTTGCCTTGACCGCGCCGCTGTGGCTACTGCTGCTGCAGCACCTGTAGCGCCGGGCACAAGGCACTGGGACAATGCCCACCCATGAGACCGCCCGGCCGCCCGAAGGGCGAATCCCTGAATGCGAAGCATGAAGGTACCCCAGTGACCCCGCACGACATCCCCGCCTACATGGCCCACCTGGGCGCGGCCGCACGCGCTGCGGCCACCACCCTGGCCGCCGCCCCCACTGCCGCCAAAGACCAGGCCCTGCGCAGCCTGGCGCAATTGCTGCGCGAGCGCGCCCCGGCGCTGCAACAAGCCAATGCGCTCGATTTGACGGCAGCGCGCGCCGCCGGCCTGGCCGAGCCGCTGGTGGATCGTTTGAAACTAACGTTAGAGATCATCAACACGGTGGCCGAAGGCTGCGCGCAGATCGCCGCCATGCCCGACCCGGTGGGCGAGATCACCGAACTCAAGCGCCGCCCCAGCGGCATCAGCGTGGGCCGCATGCGCGTGCCGCTGGGCGTGTTCGGCATGATTTATGAAAGCCGCCCGAACGTGACCATCGAGGCCGCTTCACTGGCCATCAAGAGCGGCAACGCCTGCATCCTGCGCGGTGGCTCCGAGGCCTTGCAATCCAACCTGGCGTTGTGGGCCTGCGTGCGCGACGCGCTGGCCCAGGCCGGCTTGCCACCCGACGCCGTGCAACTGGTGCAGACCACCGACCGCGCCGCCGTGGGCCGCCTGATCAGCATGCCGCAATACGTGGACGTGATCATTCCGCGCGGCGGCAAGGGGCTGATCGAGCGCATCAGCGCCGAGGCCACGGTGCCGGTGATCAAGCACCTTGACGGCAACTGCCATGTCTATGTCGATGCCCAGGTTGACCTTGCGCAAGCCGTGCGTGTGAGCGACAACGCCAAGACGCAGAAGTACAGCCCCTGCAATGCCGCGGAGTCGTTGCTGGTGCATCAAGACCAAGCCGCGGCGTTCCTGCCGCGCATTGGCAAAGTCTTTGCGGCCAAGGGCGTGGAAATGCGCTGCTGCCCGGTGGCCGCGGCGCTGCTGGCCGGGCTGCCCGGCGCCCAGGTGGTGGCGGCGAGCGAAGCAGATTGGGCCACGGAATACCTGGCGCCCATCATCAGCATCAAGGTGGTGGCCAGCTTCAATGAAGCGCTGGCTCACATCGACCGTTATGGTTCGCACCACACCGACGCCATCCTCACCACCAACCATGTCAACGCCATGCGCTTTGTGCGTGAAGTCGATTCGGCCAGCGTGATGGTCAACGCCAGCACGCGCTTCGCCGATGGCTTTGAGTACGGGCTGGGCGCCGAGATCGGCATTTCCACCGCCAAGCTCCATGCCCGCGGGCCGGTGGGGCTGGAAGGCCTGACCTCGCTGAAGTGGGTGGTGTTGGGCCAGGGCGAAGTGCGGGTCTGATCGGCGCCATGCTTGACCCACGCACGGTGCTGGTGCTGTTTTCAGGGGGCCAGGATTCAACCGTCTGCCTGGCCTGGGCGCTACAACGTTTCAAATCTGTCCACACCGTGGGTTTCGACTACGGCCAGCGGCATCGGGTTGAACTCGAATGCCGGGGGCGCGTGCTGGCCGGGCTGCGCGCCGGCTTCAGCCAGTGGGCGCCACGGCTCGGGCCGGATCAGGTGCTCGAGCTGACCAGCCTGGCACAAATCGGCGGCAGCGCGCTCACCGAAGAGCGCGCCATTGCCATGCAGGCCAATGGCTTGCCCAACACCTTTGTGCCCGGGCGCAACCTCTTGTTCTTCACTTACGCCGCCGCGCTGGCGTACCGGCTCGGTGCCTCGGTGCTGGTGGGTGGCATGTGCGAGACCGACTATTCCGGCTACCCCGATTGCCGCGACAACACCCTCAAGGCCTTGCAGGTGGCCGTGTCGCTCGGGCTGGCCGCGCCCATGACCATCGACACACCGTTGATGTTTTTGACCAAGGCGCAGACCTGGGCGCTGGCTGAAGAACTGGGCGGCGCAGCGCTGAACGAACTGATCATCGAGCACAGCCACACCTGCTACCTGGGAGACCGCACGCAGCGCCATGTTTGGGGCCGCGGCTGCGGCGCTTGCCCGGCCTGCGCGCTGCGCGCCAGCGGCCATGCGCAGTGGTGCGCCGCGGCGCCCGCCGCATCATGACCAGCACGCACCTGGTGGTGTTGGGCGCGGCCGCGCTGCTGGTCTTTTGGATGCTGGGCGCGCACAACCGGCTGATGACGCTGCGCAATGCCATCGGCACGGCCTGGGCACAGTTGGAACAGGCGTTGCGCCAGCGCGCACAGGCGGTGGGTGAACTGACCACCCAGTTGCGCGAGCACCTGCCGCATGAACATGGCACCTTGGATGCGCTGCTGGTGGCCAACACCCGGGTGCAAGACGCCTGCGTTGCCTTGCGCACCCGGCCCACCACCGTGGCCCTGGCGCGCAGCTTGGCCGCAGCCGAAGTGGCCCTGGGCGCCAGCCTGAGCCGCGTGGTGGCGCTGTTGGACCAGCACCCGGCCGTGTTGGCCGATGCGGCCGTGGCGCCGCATGTACGGGTTTTGCGGCAGGTCGAGCCGCGCCTGGCCTTTGGCCGGCAGTTGTTCAACCATGCCGCCGCCGCCTACAACCAAGCGGCGTTACAGTGGCCCACCCGCGCGGTGACCGGCCTGTTCGGTTTCAGCGCTGCCGGCCTGCTTTGACATCAACGCCCAGCGAACGACACGAAAGACCAAGATGCGAATTCCCCTGCCCCTGTTCACCACGGCGCTGCTGGCATTGGCCGGCGCCAGCGCGCAGGCGCAAGACGCCCGCGCCTTGCACAGCCAAGCGCTGGCTGCCACCTGCGCCACCTGCCACGGCACCCAGGGCCGGGCGGTGGAAGGCGCCGTCGTGCCCGGCCTGGCCGGGTTGCCCGCGCCGTACCTGGCCGAGCAGATGCGCGCGTTCAAGAGCGGCGCGCGCGCGGCCACCGTGATGCATCAACTGGCCAAGGGCTACAGCGATGCGCAGATCGACCAACTTGCGGCCTTCTTCGCCGCCCAGCAGCGTTAAGGAGCGGTCATGACCATGCAAAGACGCCAACTCCTCCAAGGCCTGGCCGGTGCCAGCCTTTTGCCATTGGCCGGATGCGCCGACATGACCGTGGGCGTGGGTGTGGGCGGTGGCAGCGGTGGGCGCGTGTCGGTGGGGGGCAGCGCGGGCGTCACGCTCGGCCAGGCCGGCATCAACCTGCCGGTGCCCAGCCGCGCCAAGGTGCTGGTGGTGGGCGGCGGCTATGGCGGCGCCACCGCGGCCAAGTACGTGCGGCTGTTTTCAGGCCGGGCCATTGACGTGGTACTGGTCGAGCCCAACGCCAACTTCGTGAGCTGCCCGATCAGCAACCTGGTGCTGGGCGGCAGCAAATCGCTGGCGGATGTGACCAGCTCATATGAAACATTAAGCCGCAACCACGGCATCCGCATCGTGCGCGACATGGTGGCCAGCATCGACCCGCAGCGCAAGGTGGCCACCCTGGCATCGGGCCCGAACATCGCGTACGACAAGCTCATCGTCGCCCCGGGCATTGACCTCAATTTCGACGCCATCACCGGCTTGCGCGTGGCGCAAGACATGGGCCAGATCCTGCAAGCCTGGAAGGCCGGGCCCGAAACCGCCGCCTTGCAACGCCAGTTGGGGCAAATGCGCGACGGCGGCACCTTTGCCATCACCATTCCCGAGGCACCCTACCGCTGCCCGCCCGGGCCGTATGAACGCGCCTGCCAGGTGGCCAGTTACTTCAAGGCGACCAAACCGCGCAGCAAGGTGCTGATTCTGGATGCCAACCCCGATGTCACCTCCAAGGGCGCGCTGTTCAAGAAGGTCTGGGCCGAGCAGTACGCCGGCATGGTTGAATACCGCGGCAATCACAAGGCCACGGCGGTGGACCCGGTGACCAGTACCGTCAAGTTCGAGGTGCAAGACGACGTTCGTGCCGACGTGCTCAACGTGCTGCCGCCGATGCGCGCCGGGCGCATCGCGCTGCAAACCGGCCTGGCCAACGCGGCCAACCGCTGGTGCGCGGTGAACTGGTTGAACCTGGAATCCACCGCGCACAAGGACATTCACGTACTGGGCGATTCGCTCCTGCCCGCGCCGGGCATGCCCAAGAGCGCGCACATGGCCAACGCCCAGGCCAAGGTGGCGGCCGCCGCGATCGTGGCTGAACTCAATGGTTGGGAAATCAACCCCGCGCCGATGCTCACCAACACCTGCTACAGCTTCACCGATGCCAAGCAGGTGATCCATGTGGCCAGTGTGCATGAGTACGTGGCGGCCGAAAAAACCTTCAAGGCCGTGGCCGGTTCGGGCGGTGTTTCAGCCGGCCCCACCGAACAGGAAGGCAGCTACGCCTGGCACTGGGCCCGCACCATCTGGGCCGATACATTGGTGTGACGCTTCAACGCTGGGGGGCGCGCCAGCCCCCCGCCAATGGGGTGCAACCAGCCCCGCGCGGCAGCCCGGGCTTGGCTTAGGATCGGCGACCATCCTTCACGCCCACCTTGCCGCCATGACATCGCGCCTTCTTCACACGCCCTGGTTGACCCTGGTTGCCGCTGTTGGCCTGGCGCTGCCCCTGAGCGGCGTGGCACAGCCCCTGCCCAAGTTGCTCGAAGCGGCGCTGGCCAGCGACCCGGCTGTCACGGCTGCCTTGGCCCAGGTGCGCGCACAGGAGCAGCGCGTGGTGCAGGCCGAGGCGCAGTTCAAGCCCACCGTGAGCTTGAGCGGCAGCCTGGGCGCCACCGGCTACAACGAGCGCGTGCCGTCGTCGGAGTCGCGCAGTTTCGGCACCAACCAGGTCGCCTTGCAGATCACCCAGCCGCTGTGGCGCACGGCGTCCGGCCATGGCCGCGACGCTGCCCGCGCACAGCTTGAACAAGCCCAGGCCGCGGTCGACCAGGCCCGGCTCGACGCCATGCAGCGCCTGGTCGACGCCACGTTCGACACGTTGAAGGCGCGCGACGCGGTGCAGCTCAACCAGGCGCAAAAGGTGCTCACCGACGAGCAGCTCGCCGCGGCGCGGCGCAAGTTCCAGTTGGGCGCCGTGCCCATTCCCGATGTGCGCGAAGCCGAGGCGCGGGTCGACCTGGTGGCGGCGCAGACCAATGCCTCCGAGCAGGAGCTGGAACTGCGCTTGCAGGTGCTGGCCGAGCTGACCGGCACCAAGCCGGCCGAGCTGCTGCAGCGTGGCCTGCAGGGCGACCGCCTGCCCGTGCTGCCGGCGGCCTCGGTGCTGCAATGGCTGGGCGGGGCCAGCACGCAAAGTGCGCAGGTGCGCCAGGCGCTGCGGGCGCTGGAAGCGGCCGAGGCCGAGATCAAGCGCGCCGAGCAGGGCCACATGCCCACGGTCGATCTCACTGCCACCGCGCTGCACTACAACGACAGCGGCAGCCCGACCAGCACGAACCCGCGCCGTGCCGACAGCACCCAGGTGGGTGTGGCCGTGAGCGTGCCGCTGTATGCCGGCGGCGCCACCCAGGCGCGCGTGGTGGAAACGCGCGCCTTGCGCGACAAGGCGCAGGCCGACCTGGTGAACCTGCGGCGCAACATCAGCCTGCAAATCCGCCAGGCCTTCTCGCAGGCGCTGTCGGCCATCGGCCAGGCCAGGGGTTTGGACGCCGCGCTGCGCTCGGCCGAGCTGGCCTACCAGGCCAACAAGCGCGGCTATGAAGTCGGCCTGAAGGTCACCGCCGACGTGCTCGATTCGCAGACTCGGCTGTTCGAGGTCAAACGCGACCTGTCGCGCGCGCGCTATGACGCCTGGGCGGCGTTCACGCGGCTGAAGTCGGTGTCGGGCCGCATCGAGGCGCTCGACTTCGCTGAGCTAGACGGCCTGCTGGTGGCCCAGGCCGTGCCCGCTGCGCCCGCTGTTCAAGCGCCCGCGCCGCGCTGACAGCGCACTCACGCCGGCGTGCGCCCCGGCTTGAACGCCAGGGCGGCGGCCTGCTCGGGTGCCTCGGCCGCCAGCACCTGGTTCAAGCCCGCGGCCAGGCGGCGCGTGTCGGCGCGCAAGATGCGCTGCTTGACCGACGCGATCTGCGCCGGGTGCATGGAAAAGCTGCGCAACCCCATGGCCAGCAGCAAATCGGTGAAGGCCACGTCGCCGGCCATCTCACCGCACACGCTCACGCCCTTGCCGGCGGCGTTGGCTTCGCTGATGGCCCCGGCCAGCAGGCCCACCACGGCCGGGTGCCAGGGGTCGTACAGGTGCGAAACGGCGTCGTCAGCGCGGTCGATGGCCAGCGTGTACTGGATCAGGTCATTCGTGCCGATGGAGATGAAGTCGAAGTGCCGGATGAATAACCGCAGGCTCAGTGCGGCAGCCGGCACCTCGATCATCGCGCCCAGCTCCACCGCGCCATAGGGCTGGCCCGTGGCGTCGAGCTGGGCGCGGGCGCGCGCCAGGGCGGCCAAGGTCAGGTGCACCTCGCTCATCTGCGCCAGCATGGGGATCAGGATGCGCACCTTGCCATAGGCGCTGGCGCGCAGGATGGCGCGCAATTGCTGGCGGAACATGGCCGGCTCGGCCAGGCTCCAGCGGATGGCGCGCAAGCCCAACGCCGGGTTGAGCACATGCTCGTGGCGCAGCTCATGCAGGCTCATGCGTTCGAGCGGCTTGTCGGCGCCGATGTCCACCGTGCGAATGGTCACCGGCAGGCCCTGCATGCCTTGCACGGCGGCGCGGTAGGCCTCGAATTGTTCATCCTCCCCTGGCGGGTTGCCGGGCCGGTTCATGAACAGGAATTCGCTGCGCAACAGGCCCACGCCCACTGCGCCGGCTTGCACCGCGGCGGCGGCGTCGCCGGGCATTTCGATGTTGGCCAGCAGCTCCACGGCCTGGCCATCGAGCGTGACCGATGGCGTGTGGCGCAAGCGGTCGAGCCGCGCACGTTCGAGTGCGATCTGGCGCTGCAAGTGGCGGTACTCGGCCAGCACCACCTCGGGCGGGTTGACGATGACCACGCCGGCGTCGCCGTCGATGATCAGCCAATCGTCCTGGCGCACGATGCGGCTGGCCTCGCGCGCGCCGACCACGGCCGGGATGTCCATGCTGCGCGCCACGATGGCGGTGTGCGAGGTGCGCCCGCCCACATCGGTGACGAAACCGGTGAACACGCTGTGCTTGAACTGCATCATGTCGGCCGGCGCGACGTCGTTGGCCACCAGCACCAGCGGGTCTTCGCCGGCCGCGCCGCGCTGGGTCGGCGTGAGGGCGGCGCGCTGTGGCGCATGCTCGCGCGCCATGGCCTGCAAGAGCCGCTCGACCACTTGCTCCAGGTCGGCCTTGCGCTCGCGCAGATAGTCGTCTTCCATCTCGTCGAACTGGCGCGCCAGCACTTCAAGCTGCGCTGACAGCGCCCACTCGGCGTTGTAGTGGCGCTCGCTGATCCACAGCTTGGTGGCGCCGGTGAGCGTGTCGTCGCGCAGCAGCATCAGGTGCACGTCGAGCAGCGCCGAAAGCTCCTGCGGCGCCTCGGCCGGCAGCTCGCGCTGCAAGGTGGTGAATTCGTCAGCCACGGTGTCGCGCGCCCGGCGCAAGCGGGCGATCTCGCTTTCCACCTCTTCCGGGGTGATGAAGTAGTGCTCCACGTCAACCCGGCTGGACGCCACCAGCACCGCGCGGCCGATGGCCACGCCGCGCGAAACGGGCAGGCCGAAGAGCTGGATGCTCATGATTTACTGGCCTTCACCGAACTTGTCGTTGATCAGTGCGGCCAGCGCGTCGCGGGCCGCCACTTCATCGGCGCCGTCGACCTCGATCTCGACCTCAGAGCCCAGCCCGGCGGCCAGCATCATCACGCCCATGATGCTTTTGGCGTTCACGCGCCGGCCGTTGCGGCTGAGGTGGATGTCGCTCTTGAAGCTGCCGGCCAGCTTGGTCAGCTTGGCCGAGGCGCGGGCATGCAGGCCGAGCTTGTTGCTGATGGTGATGGCAGTCTTAATCATGGGCTGATCACGCTCATGCTGCGCCCGGGCGCGAACGGTTGATGCCTTCAATGCCGCCGTCCAGCGCCAGGCCGCACAGCTTGTCGGCCGGCTCGCCCAAGTAGCACAGCGTGCGCCACAGCATGGGCAGGTTGAGCCCGGCGATCACGCGCACGCGCGGGTCGGTATCGGCCACCTGCTTGGCGCCGTTGTAGGGCGTGGCGCCCAGGGTGTCGGCCAGCACCAGCACAGCGGCATCGGCCTGGCTCGGCAACAGCGCGCGCAGGCGTTGGGCAACGTCGTCGATCTGCTCGTTGGGCTGCACGTCCAGCACCTTCAGCGACGCCGCGGCCTGCTCGAAACAATGGCCACCCAGGCCGCTGAAGGTGCTGGCCAGGGGCGCATGGGCGACGAGTACGACAGTGGTCATGGTGGGCGGGCGGCTGAAGTGTGCCCCCAGGTCGACGACATGCGTCGACCGCCCCCCGCGGGGGATGAGCAAAGTGGCAAAGCCACATTTGCTCATGAGGCGGTTCGATTATCCGTGGCGCCACGGCCGGCCAGCAGGAACCAAGCGTAGGCGGCGGTGCAGCACAGGCCGAACACGCCGAAGCAGACGGCGTAGGCGCGCGGCAGCGCCACGCCGCGGGCCACCAGCGCATCCAGCCCCAGGCCGATGCCCCATTGCACGCAGAACACGCCGGAAAAAATGGCCAGGTTGAAGGCCGACAGCGCGCGCCCGGCATGTGCCGCCGGGAAGGCCTGGCCCACCGCGGGCTGGCTCAGTGAGACGAAGGTGCTGGCCACGCACCAGGCGGCCCAGTGCGCGGCGCCGGCCTGCGGGCCCAGGGCCACGTTCAGCCCCAGCAGGCCCAAGCTCAGCGGCAGGCCCCAGCGCATGACGCGCTCGCTGTCCAGCCCACGCTTGACCAGCCGCGGCATCAGCGCGCCCCAGGCCATGAAGGCAAACAGCATGCTCAGGTTGATGGCGAACAGCCCCTGCGCCGCCTGCCCTGCAGACCAGCCGCTGACCTGGGTCAACCACGGCCCGGCCCACAGCGACTGCACGGCGATCATGCCGCCGTAGTTGAAAAAACCCATTGGCGCCATGCGCAAGAAGCGCGGGTGGCGCACGATTGCGCCATAACCGCTATTTGAAGCGGACTCGGCCGGCGGCGCGGCGGGCACGTCGCTGGCCACGGCCAGGCGGATCAGCGCCACGGCCGCCAGCAACGCGGCCGCGGCCAGCCAGAACAGGCCGCGCCAGCCCAGCAGCGGCAGCAGCCACTGCACCGGCAAGGTTGAAGCCAGCATGCCCAGCGAGCCGGTCATCAACATCCACGAATTGGCGCGCAACTGCATGGCCGGCGTGAAGCGGTGGCGGTAACTGGTCAGCGGCGCCATCAGGCAAGCCGCCACGCCCATGCCGATGAGCATGCGCGAGGCGATCAAGGCCACCAGGCCCTGTGCCAGGGCAAAGCCCACACAGCCCACAACGGCCACCGACAACAGCACCGTGAGCACCCGGCGCGGGCCATGGCGGTCCAGCGCTGCGCCCAGCGGCAACTGCAAGGCGGCAAAGCCCAGGAAGTAAGCCCCGCCCAGCAGGCCCAGGTCGCCTGCGCCCAGGCCGAGTTCGCTGCTGAACACCGGCGCCAGCGTGGCGGTGACGGCGCGCAACAGCGCTGAGAAAAAGTACGCGAAGGCGAAGACGGCGAACAGGCGCACAGCGGGATTCACAGGCTCAGCGCATCGAAGTAAACCTGCGCGGCCGCGGCGTCCAGCTCCGCACCCAGCGCGCTGGCCTGAAACACGCGCAGCGCCTTGGCAAACACCGCGCTTTGCGCCTGCACCGCCGTGCCGCTGGGCAGCTTGCCGCTGAACGACACTCGCGCGGCTTGCACATGCTGGGTGCTGCCCTTCACGGCCAGCGGCAAGGGCGTGGCGGCACCTGCGCCAAGGTTGTTCAAGGCCGCCTCACGCAGCGCCGCCAGCGCCGGGCCCACTTGCGCCGGCTCGGCCACATCGGCCCAGGCCAGTGACCAGGTGGCGCCGCCGGCGTCGCAGGCCAGCACGGTCATCGACACGGCAGCGCCCGCCAACTTCACGCTGCGCACCTGGCTGGCCGGCTTGCACGGCAGTTGCGCCAGCAAGCCGCTGCCGGGCGCGCGCACATCACGCCAGTTCAACGCGGGCGCGCAGCCGGCGTGCAGCAGCACCGCCCCCAGCACCACGGCCGCCGCGGCCCTCATGCCAGCGCAAAGCCCTCATAGCCTTGCCGAGCCACCGCGGTGCAACGTTCCACATAAGCCGGGAAGCCGCCCGTCAGCGGCATGAACATGCGCGGCTTGCCCGGGATGTTGGCGCCCAGGTACCAGGAATTGCAGCTCAGGAAGATGGTCTGCGCGGCCACGTTGTTCACATAGGCTACCCACTGCGCCTCGGCCTGCGCCGTGGCGTCGATGGTCTTCAGGCGGCGTTCGCGCAAGTACACGATGCACTCGGCGATCCACTGCACATGGTGTTCGATGGCCGCAATGACCGCGGTGAACGCCGCCGTGCAACCCGGCCCGACCACGTTGAACAGGTTGGGGAAGCCTTGCACCATGAGGCCGAGCTGGTTCAGCGGCCCGCCGGCCCACTTGTCTTGAATGCGCAGGCCGGCGCGGCCGCGCAGATCGAGCCGCATCAAGGTGCCGGTGATGGCGTCGAAGCCGGTGGCCAGCACCAGGTCGTCGAACTCGAACGCCTGCCCAGCCGCGACCAGGCCGGTTGCGGTGACGTGGGCAATGGGCTGCTGGCTCACATCCACCAAGCGCACGTGCGGCAGGTTGTAGGTGGCGTAGTAGCCGGTGTCCACACACAGGCGCTTGCAGCCGATGGGTTGATGCGGGCACAGCAGTGCGGCGGTGGCCGGGTCGTGCACGGCAGCACGGATCTTGTTGCGCACGAACTCGGCGGCGTGGTGGTTGGCTGCGGGGTCGGTGAACAAGTCGGTGTAGGCGCCGAGCAAGCCAAAGCCGCCGACCTGCCAGCGCGCTTCGAATTCGGCTTCGCGCTCGGCGGGTGTGGCCGCAACGGCTGGGCCGGTGCCCGCGGGTTGCGCGCTGCCGAAGCCCGGGCGCATGCGCCGGTTGCGGGCGCGAAAGCCGGCGTAGTCGGCCTTGATGCGGCGTTCGAAGTCTGCATCGAGTGGGCCGTTGTGCGCCGGCACGCAATACGCCGCGGTGCGCTGGAACACGGTGAGCTGCGTGGCTTGCTGCGCGATGAGCGGAATGGCCTGCACGGCGGATGAGCCCGTGCCCACCACGGCCACGCGCCGGCCGTTGAAGTGCACACTTTCATGTGGCCAGTCGGCGGTGTGCAGCACGCGGCCCTTGAAGTTTTCAAGCCCCGGGAAGGTCGGCTTGTTGGGGGTGGACAGCGGGCCGGTGGCCATGACCAGAAACTGTGCCTGCCACACCCCGCCCGCGCTGCTGCGCACCTGCCAGGCGCAGGCCGCTTCGTCGAACACCGCCGCGGCCACGCGGGTGTTGAGCAAGATATCGCGGCGCAGATCGAAACGGTCGGCCACATGGTTGGCGTAGCGCAGCAGTTCGGGCTGCGCGGCGTAGCGCTCGCTCCAGCGCCACGCTTGCTGCAAGGCTTCGTCGAACGAAAAGGAGTACTCCAGGCTCTGAATATCGACCCGCGCACCGGGGTAGCGGTTGTGATACCAGGTGCCGCCCACGCTGGGTGCGGCTTCGAGCACCAGCGCATTCAGCCCCAGGCTGCGCGCCTGGTGCAGCATGTGCAGGCCGGCGAATCCGGCGCCGACGATCAGCAAATCAAGCTGCGCAGCGGCGTCGCGATGGGTCGGTGTGGCGGTGGTCATCATTCTTGCGGGGTGACTGGCGCAGCATAGCGTGCACGGCCGTGCCGCAGAATCACCCGCCATGAATCAAGCCACCTTGCCCCGCAGTGCCCTGAGTGGCGTCACCGTGCTCGACTTGTCGCGCATCCTGGCCGGCCCGTGGTGCACGCAAACCCTGGCCGACCTGGGCGCTGATGTGATCAAGGTTGAACGCCCTGGCCGCGGTGACGACACGCGCCAGTTCGGCCCGCCATTCGTTAAAGACCGCGACGGCCGCGACACCACCGACGCCGCCTACTACCTGGGTGCGAACCGCAACAAGCGCGCCATCACCATCGACATCGCCCACCCCGAAGGCCAGGCCTTGATTCACCGCCTGGCCGCACGCAGCCAGGTGTTGATTGAAAACTACAAGGTCGGCGACATGGCGCGCTACGGGCTCGATGCGGCCAGCATGCTGGCGCGTTACCCCGCGCTGGTGTACTGCTCGATCACCGGCTTTGGCCAGACCGGCCCGTACCGCCACCGCGCCGGTTATGACGTGGCCGCGCAGGCCATGGGTGGCCTGATGAGCGTGACCGGCGAGCGCGATGATTTGCCCGGCGGCGGCCCGCAAAAAGCCGGCGTCGCCGTGGCCGACCTGTTCACCGGCATGTATGCCACGGTGGCGATATTGGCCGCGCTGCGCCACGCCGAAGCCACCGGCCAGGGCCAGGCCATCGACCTGGCCTTGCTCGACACGCAAGTGGCGATGCTGGCCAACCTGGGGGCCAGCTATTTGGTCACTGGCCAGGTGCCGCAGCGCTACGGCAATGCGCACCAGAACCTGGTGCCTTACCAATTGTTTGAAACCGCCGACGGGCACCTGGTGCTGGCCGTGGGCAATGACGAGCAATACCGGCGCTGCTGTGATGTGCTGGGCGAGCCCGGCCTGGCCACGGACCCGCGTTATGCCCGCGCCGCCAACCGGGTGCGCCACCGCGACACGCTGGTGCCGGCGCTGACTGCCGCGTTCAAGAAAGACACCAAGGCGCATTGGCTGGCCGCGCTGGAAGCGGTGACCGTGCCCTGCGGCCCGATCAACAACCTGGCCGAGGTGTTCAACGACCCGCAAGTGCAGCACCGTGGCATGCGCCAGGCGGTGCCGCATGCGCTGGCCGAAGGCCTGCACGTGGTGGGCAGCCCGATGAAGCTTTCTGCCACGCCGGTGCAAGTCAAGCGCGGCCCGCCGCTGTTGAGTGAACACACTGACGAGGTGCTGGGCGAGTTGGGGCTGGACAGCAACGAGCGCGCGCGTCTGCGCGGCCTGGGCGTGGTCTGACAGGTTGCCAGTACTCCAACCCACAAATTTCGAAACATGAAAACGCGTCTTCGTCCGCCATGCGCTTGGCAAACGAATCCATCGTTTTCATCCTGTTCCGAAACCTATGGGTTGGAGTACCAGGCCCGCGGCCGCGGGGGGCTCCCAGCAGCCGCGGGGTTGGCAGCCACCACGCCGCCGCCGAGCATCGGCCTTCGCCTGGGTTGGGGTGCCGGCACCTCAGTTGGCAGGCCCGGGTCGGGCGCACCATGTCATCACACTTCACCGATCTGCTGCCGCGTGGCGGTGCCGCGAACGAGGCACAGCCTGACCCGGGCAGTGCGCCTTGGCATCGCGCCGTGGTTGCCGGTCTGGGCGCTGAAGTGGCCACGCCGCTGACCGCTGCCTTGCAGCGCGTGACGGCGCTGGCGGTGGGCGGCAGCATCGACCGCGCCAGCCTGCGTGCCTTGCATGAAGAACTGGCGCAGGCCCGCCGCGTGGCCATCATGGCGCAGCAGCTCGCGCGCCTGCATGCCGGCGTGACCCTGAGCCCCGAAGCGCTCGACCTGGGCGCGCTGCTCGAAGACCTGGTGGCGCAACGCGGGCGCGAAAGCGCTGAGCGTGGGGTTTCGTTGCGCGTGGCGCGCGCGCCAGGTGTGGGCCGCGCCAGCCTGGTGACGGATGCAACGCTGGCGCACACGCTCATTGCGGCGGTGCTCGATTGGGGCCTGGAGCTGGCCCGCTCGGCGCTGGTGTGGCGCATCGAGTTGGCGCACGGCGACCGGCCGCTGCGCTTGATCTGCCAGTTCGCCCATCGCGCCGCGGGCGCGGCGGAACTCGACACCATGAGCTGGCGCCTGGTGCAGGCCTGCGCCCGGGCGCTGGGTGCGCCGTGTGAGCGCATCGACGCGCCGGGCAGCACCCAGGTCAACCTGGCATTCGCCGCACTGCCCGAAGTGGCGCGGGCAGCGGTGGCGCCGGCGCCGTTCCTGCTCGGCCGCCGCCACGTGTTGGCGCTGTGCGCCGACCCGGCCCTGCGCGCCGAAGTGGCGCAGGCCCTGCACGGCAGCGACGTGGTGCTGGACTTCTGTGACACGCTGGCGCAAGCCCAACGCCTGTGCCACACCGCCTTGCCGCATGCCCTGCTCTACGAAGCCGGCGCGGCCGATGCCGGGCTGGCCCGGCTGCGCCAGGAAATCGTGACCGAGTGGCCGGGTTTTGTAACGGTTGAGATCACTGACGGCGAACACCCCGGGCTGGCGCTGGGCGAAGCCGCCGCGGGGCATCACGCGCGTGTGGCGCGGGGCGGGCTGGGCGACGCCACCCAGGGCGCCTTGCGTGAAGCGCTCAGCGCCCCCCGAACACGGCCTTGAGCAACGCGCTGCCGGTGCCGATGGGGTCGCGGCGAATCTTCTTTTCTTCCTCGCCGATCATCAGGTACAGGCCGTCGAGCGCCTTGGTGGTGACGTAGGGCTCCAGCTTGGCGTCTTCCTTCTTCACCAGCCCCAGGCCGGCGGCCTTGCCGGCAAAGGCGTTGTACTTGTCGGCCAGCGCCACGCGCTCGGTGGCCTGGGTGACGATGGGCAGGAACTCCTGGCCCAAGGGCTCGCGTGTTTTGCCGGCGAAATAGTCAGTCACGGCCGTTTCGCCACCGCGCACGATGCGCAGCGCGTCTTGCACGCTCACGCGCTTGGCCGTGTCAAGCAGCAGCGCCTGGGCCTTGGGCACGGCGGCTTCGGCGGCGCGGTTCATGGCCAGTACCAGCTCATCCACCTTCTTGCCTTGGCCGGTGGCGCGCAGCAGTTTGGCCGCGTCTTTCAACACCCCGGGCAGCGGGATGCGCACCTTGGGGTTGCCCATGAAGCCGTCAGCCTTGCCCAGCAGGCCCACCGCGGCCAGGGCGCCGCGTTGCAGCGCTTCGCGTATGCCGGCGGCGGCGTCGCCCTCGCTCAACGCGGCCTCGGCCAGGCCGAAGGGCAAGAGCAAGATCAGGCCTGAATGAAAGTGGCGGCGGTTCATGTGAGGGGCACTCCAGCGGCATGCGCCTGTTGATCAGCGTGGTAGCTTGAACGCACCATGGCGCCCACCGCCGCATGGGAAAACCCCATGGCCTGCGCTTCGCGCTCGAACATCTTGAAGGTGTCGGGGTGCACGTAGCGCCGCACCGGCAAGTGGTGGCTGCTGGGCGCCAGGTACTGGCCGATGGTGAGCATGTCGATCTGGTGCGCGCGCATGTCGCGCATGGCGGTGATGATCTCGTCGTCGGTCTCGCCCAGGCCCACCATCAACCCGCTCTTGGTCGGCACGCCGGGGTGCAGGGCCTTGAATTTCTTCAGCAGGTTCAGGCTGAAGGCGTAGTCGCTGCCGGGGCGGGCCTGCTTGTACAGCCGCGGCACGGTTTCCAGGTTGTGGTTCATCACGTCGGGCGGCGCGGTTTTCAGGATTTCAAGCGCGCGGTCGTCGCGGCCGCGGAAGTCGGGCACCAGCACTTCGATTTGCGTGGCTGGCGACAGCGCGCGCACCTGCTGGATGCAGGCCACGAAGTGCGCGGCGCCACCGTCGCGCAGGTCGTCGCGGTCCACACTGGTGATGACCACGTACTTCAGCTTCAATGCCGCGATCGTCTTGGCCAGGTTATGTGGTTCGTTAACATCGAGCGGGTCGGGCCGGCCGTGGCCGACATCGCAAAACGGGCAGCGCCGGGTGCACTTGTCGCCCATGATCATGAAGGTGGCCGTGCCCTTGCCGAAGCATTCGCCGATGTTCGGGCAGCTCGCTTCTTCGCACACCGTGTTGAGCTTGTTCTCGCGCAAAATTTGCTTGATCTCGTAAAAGCGCGTACTGGGCGAGCCGGCTTTGACGCGGATCCAGTCGGGCTTTTTCAACGCTTCAGCGGCCACCACCTTGATCGGGATGCGCGAGGTCTTGGCCTGCGCCTTTTGCTTGGCGCTGGGGTCGTAGGGGGTCGTGTCGGTGGGCGGCTGGGACATGGCGGCTTTCAAGTGAACTGGCGGCGCAATGTGTCGCCGAAGACCTGGGCCGCGCTGGCCCAATCCGTGGAAACCCCGATGCTAGCGAGGTCGACCGCCGCCAGCCCGTGGTAGCCACAAGGGTTGATGCGGCCGAACGGCTCCAGGTCCATCGCCACGTTCAGCGCCACGCCGTGATAAGTGCAATGGCGCGAGACTTTGACGCCCAATGCAGCGATCTTGGCCAGGCCCCGAAACGGCTCTTCAGGGGCTAACGGCAGGCTGAGTGCGGCGTGGCCGAACGGGTCTTGCAGCCGCACATAAATGCCCGGCGCGCCCGGCACGCGATGGCCCGTGACGCCCCATTGTTCAAGCGCTTTCAGCACCGCATGCTCAAGCCGGTAGACGTATTCCTTGACGTAAATGCCCCGGCGCTTCAAGTTCACCAACGGGTAGGCCACCACCTGGCCCGGGCCGTGGTAGGTGACCTGGCCACCGCGGTTGCTTTGCACCACGGGGATGTCGAGCGCAGCCAGCACATGCTCGGCGCGCCCGGCCAGGCCCTGGGTGAACACCGGCTCGTGCTCAACCAGCCAAAGTTCGTCTTCGGTGTCGACGTTGCGGCCTTCGGTGAAGGCCTGCATGCGCGCCGCGGTGGGCAGGTAGTCAGCGCGGCCCAGGTGGCGAATCAACATGCAGCGGGATTATCCCGGCTGCTCACCCAACCCGCGGCTACAGCACCACCTTAACCAACGGGTGCGTGCTCAAGCTGCGGTACAGCTCGTCAAGCTGCGCGCGCGAGTGCACGCGCACATTGAGCGTCAGGCCCAGGTAGCGGCCGGTGCGGCTGGCTCGGCGCTCCAGCGTGGCGCTGTCGTAGCCCGGGTCGAAGGCGCGCGCGATGGCCACGATGGCGTCAACATAGCCCGGCGCGTCTTCACCCATCACCTTGATGGGGAACTGGCAGGGGTATTCGATCAGCGGTGGCGGCGTGGGGCTGGCCATGCTTGACGCCCGAGCCTCAAATGGATTGCTGCTGCTTGGCCCGCTGGTAGGCCTCGTGCAGCCGCGCGTACACCGGCCCGGGCTTGCCGCGGCCGGCGCCGTGGCCCACCGCTTCACCGTCGATCTTGGTCACGGCCAGCACTTCCTTGGTGGCCGAACTGACCAGCACTTCATCGGCCGAAAGCACGTCGGCCTCGGCGATGGGGCGCAGGTTGTAGGCAATGCCGCACTCTTCACACAGCTCGTGCAAGAGATCGACGCGAATCCCTTCCAGCACATGCTCGCTCTTGGGCGGGCCGAGCAAGGCGCCTTCGTGCACGACCCAGACATTGCTGCCCGAGGCTTCGGTGAGAAAGCCGTCGCGGAACAGGATGGTTTCGAGCGCGCCGTGGTCGGCCGAAATCTGCCGCGCCAGCACGTTGCCCAGCAAGCTGGTGCTCTTGATGTCGCCGCGCTCCCAGCGAAAGTCGCGTGCGGTGATGCAGGCCACGCCCTGGTGGCGCATCTCGGCGCTGGGCGGCTTCATGGCGTTGACCATCATGAACACCGTGGGCGTGATGCCCTGCGGCATGACATGGTCGCGCGGCGCGACGCCGCGTGTGACCTGGATGTAGACCACTTGATCCTGCGCGCCCGTTTGCCCGGCCAGCTCGGCCACCAGGTAGCGCGCGCGCTCCAGCCACTCTTCGCGGCTGTGCGGGTTGGGGATGCGCACCTTGGCCAGGCTGCGTGCCAGGCGCGCGATGTGTTCGTCAAACCGGAACAGGCGCTGGCCATAGACCGGCAGCACGTCATAAATGCCGTCGCCGAAAGTGAAGCCGCGGTCGAGCACCGAGACCTTGGCCTCGTTCAAGGGCTGGTAGGCGCCGTTCAGGTAGCACAGCGTGTCTGGCAAGTCAGCATTCATGCCGTGCTCCTTGAAAGTTCACTTGATCCACAACCGGATCGCATCCCAGGCGCGGCCGAAGATGCCAGCCAATTCCACCGGCTCCAGCACCACCAGCGGCACGGTGGCAAGCAGCGTGCCGGCAGCGGTCTTGATTTTGACGTTGCCCACCGCCTGGCCCTTTTGCAGTGGCGCAATGAGTGGGTCGGTGCGTTCGATTTCGGTCTTGAGCTTGTCGCCCTCGCCCTTGGGCACGGTGATCATCAACGGCCCCGCCGTGCCCAACTGGGCCTGCTCGGCGCGGCCCTTCCACACCCTGGCGCTGGCCAGCGGCTTGCCGGCGTCGAACAGCTTCACCGCGTCCCAGGCCTGGTAGCCCCAGTTCAGCAGCTTCTGGCTTTCCGAAGCCCGGGCTTCGCGCGAGGCCGTGCCCAGCACCACGCTGAGCAGGCGGCGCTTGCCGTTGGGGAATTCGCGCACGGCGCTGGCGATCAGGCAATAACCGGCGGTGTCGGTGTAGCCGGTCTTCATGCCATCGACCGTGGGGTCGCGCCCGAGCAGCATGTTGCGGTTGTCCTGTGCAATCTTGTTGAAGGTGAAATTGCGGATCGAGTAGTGGGGATAGAAATTCGGGTGGTCGGTGATGATCTTCACCGCGATCAACGCCATGTCGCGCGCCGACGAATAGTGGCCGGGCTCCGTCAGGCCAGTGACGTTCTTGAACTGTGTGTTCTTCAGGCCCCAGGCCTGCGCCTGGCGGTTCATCATGGCCACGAAATTGTCCAGCGTGCCGCCCACGGCCTCGGCCAGCGCCACCGAGGCGTCGTTACCGCTTTGCACGATCATGCCCTTGAGCAACTCGTCCACCTTGGGCGTCATGGTGGTGTCGATGAACATCAGCGAGCCGCCGCCCTTGCGTTCGGCCCAGGCGCGCAGCGACACCGGCAGCGTCTGCTCCAGCGTGAGCTTCTTGTCGCGCAGGGCGTTGAACACCAGGTACGCAGTCATCAGTTTCGTTAACGATGCCGGGTCGGCCTGGACATCGGCGCCGCGTTCGGCCAGCACCTGGTTGCCGCTCAGGTCATACAGCAGGTAATGGCGCGCGGCCATCTCGGGCGGCTGCGGCGCCTGGGCGCGGGCGGATTGGGTGAACGGCAGCAGCAAAGCCAGCGCCAGGGCAAGGGTTCGGATCATGGGTGTGTATGAAGAAAGGAGATTCAGGTGCAGCGGCGGGCACTCAGACCCGCAGGCCGGCCACCACGAGGGATTTCAACAAAGGCAACTGGCCGTGGAAGAAATGGCCCACGCCGGGCAGCACCGTCACCGGCTGCACCTGGGGGCGGGCCCAGTCGAGCACCGCGGCCAAGGGCACCACATCGTCGGCCTCGCCGTGAATGACCAGGCTGCCAGTGGGCACGGCCGGCAGGGCAAAGCGGCTCGCCGCCGGGCCCACCAGCACCAGTTGCGCCGCCGGCGTGCCCGCGGCGGCCAGGGCCTGTGCTGCCTGGGCGGCCACAAAGCCGCCAAACGAAAAGCCGGCCAACACCAGCGGTAAGCCCGGCAGGGCAAAGGCCGCGGCCACGGCGAGCGCGTCTTGCACTTCGCCCACGCCATCGTCATGCACGCCGGCTGAAGCGCCCACACCGCGGAAGTTGAAGCGCACCGCCGTCAGCCCGGCTTGCAAAAGTGCGCGCGCCAGCGTCTGCGCCACCTTGTTGTCGAGGTTGCCGCCATGCAGCGGGTGCGGGTGGCAGACCACGGCCACGCCGCGGGATGCCACGGGAGCGGCGGGTGCATCGACGGCGCATTCAATCGCGCCGGCAGGCCCGGCAATGGCCTGGCGCTGCGTGCTGGCGTTCATGCGTTTTCAGCGGCCGATGGCCGGATCCAGCAGCAGCCGCGCGACGACGCGCCCGCCGGCCAGATGGGATTCGACGATCTCGTCGATGTCGGCCTGGTCGACATACGTGTACCAGGTCTCCTGCGGGTAGACCACCAACACCGGCCCGCCGGCGCAGCGGTCCAGGCAGCCGGCCTTGTTCACCCGCACCTTGCCCGGCCCGGCCAGGCCGGCCGCCTTCACCTTGCGTTTGCAATGATCGAACGCCGCTTGCGCGCCTTGCTGGGCGCAACACGCCTCGCCGCTGTCGCGCTGGTTCAGGCAGAAGAAGACATGCTGGTCGTAATAACTCATGGCGCGGGATTGTAGGTAGGCGCCTTCACGCTCCTGCCTTCGCGCGCCTACTCGCGGCTGCTCAAGCGCAGCAGCATCCAGCCCATGGCGGCATAGGGCCACAACCAACCCACCCACAGAGCCAGGCCGTTGAAGCGGATGAAGCGGCCCTGTTCCCAGGCCTGCAGGCTTTGTGCGAAGTACGGGTCGGCCGGTGCCTGCACCACCAGCACCACCAGTGCGGTGAGCACCACCAGCCCGAACGCCGCTGCCGGCTTGGGCGGCAGCCCGGCCAGCAGCGCGGCCAACAGCAAGGCCAGCGACCAGGCCAGCGGGGTGAGTGGCGTGACCCAGGCCAAGGCGTGTTCAGGGCCGAAGCTCAGCGCGGTGGACAAGGTGGTGGCCGCGAAGCCCAGTGTCAATGCGCCCAGCACCAGCGCGCCGCGCCGCCAGCCGCTGCGGGCGACACAAAACGCCAGCAGGCACGGCGCCAGCAAGCCCAACAGTTGCACCAGGCCGTCGCTGAACGGTGCCAGCCGCTCGGGCAGCACGTGGCCGAGGTTGACCGATATCTTCAAGCCCGGCACCCAATCCGTCTCATCCAGCCATTCGGCGGCCCACACGCCCAGCCGGCTGCCAACGTGGCCCAGGCCCAGCGGCACGGGCGCCGGGAACAGCAGGCCCACCGGCCACAGCGCCAGCAGCGCCACGGCGCCGGCGCTGTCGCGCACGAACCAGTGCTCGCGCACCACCTGCCAGCGTTGCAACACACCCAGCCGGTGCAGCGCCCAGGCCAGGCCCACGCCCAGGCCCGCGCCCGCCGTGTTGAGCGCCCAGTCTACGGCCGAGGGGTGGCGCCCGGGCAAGAAGGTCTGGATCAACTCCGTGCTGTACGACAGCAGCGCCGCCGGCAGCGCAGCGCGCAGCAGTGCGGGCAGGCCGCGGCGGCCCAGGCGCATGCCTGCGACGTACAGCAACGCGCCCAGCGGCAAGTAGCCCAGCAGGTTGGACGCCACGTCGAAGGGGTCGCGCCAAGGCGGCCAGGGCAGCACCAGGAAGGCCAGCGCCGAGTTGCCAGGTGGCCAGCGCCAGGGCCCGAATGGGTACAGGCTGGCATACAGCACCAGCGCCGTGTAGGCCCAGGCCAGCGGCCCGGCGGAGCTGCGCGGTGAGCTGCGCACAGCCCGTCAGAAGGGCTTGACCACGACCAGCACCACCATCGCCGTGAACAGCAGCACAGCGCTTTCGTTGAACACCCGCAGCCAGCGCGCGCTGCGCGTGTTGTGGCCGTGTTCAAACTTGTGCAGCAGCCGCGCGCAGGCATGGTGGTAGCCACCGGCCAGCACCACCAGCACCAGCTTCAGGTGAAGCCAAACGTTAGCGCCACCGCGCCCCACGCCGTAGCCCAGCCACAGCACCGCGCCCAGTACCAGCGCGGGCAGCATCAGCAGGGTGCCGAAGCGCAACAGGCGCCGGGCCATCAGCAGCAGCCGTTCGCGCTCGGCGTGGCTGGCGGGCGCCACATCGGCCAGGTTGATCAACAAGCGCGGCAGGTAAAACAGGGTGGCAAACCAGCTCGCCACGAAGACGATGTGAAACGCCTTGACCCACAGGTAGCCGCTGCTCATGCGGTTCATTATGTGGCGCACAAAAAAACGGCCCTGATTCACATCAGGGCCGGCAAGCCTTATCGCTGTCAACACGCTAAGGCACCTGCTCAGGGAGGAAAAGCAGGGAATGACGACCTTGCGGCTATCATTCACCGACAACTCTAGCAGAGACACCCCGGGATGCGGAATACCGTAAACCAAGGGGTCGAGCGGTCACACTGGCCGCCACGCTCACACCCGCGGGGCGCGCTGGCGCTAGGCTGCCCCGCACCGCGTACGAGGGGATCACCGTGCCGCACCTTGCCACCTTCCCGGCCCATCGGCCGCGCCGCTTGCGCCGCGATGCCTTCACCCGCGCTCTCGTGCGCGAGCATGCCTTGACGCCGCACGATCTGATCCTGCCGGTGTTTGTGCTCGACGGTGCGGGCCGCGCGCAAGAGGTGGCCAGCATGCCCGGCGTGCAGCGGCGCAGCATCGACGGCCTGTTCGCCGTGGCCGAAGAATGCGTGACGCTGGGCGTGCCCGTGATGGCGCTGTTCCCGGTGATTGACCCGAGCTTGAAAACGCCCGATGGCCGCGAAGCCACCAACCCCGACGGCCTGGTGCCGCGCGCGCTGCGCGAATTGAAGCAGCGCTTTCCGCAGCTCGGGTTGCTGACGGATGTGGCGCTGGATCCCTACACCAGCCATGGCCAAGACGGCCTGCTCGATGACACCGGCTACATCCTGAACGACGAAACGGTGGAAGTGCTGACCCAGCAGGCGCTGGTGCAAGCCGAGGCCGGCGTGGACATCGTGGCCCCCAGCGACATGATGGACGGGCGCATCGGCGCCATCCGCGACGCGCTCGAAGGCTCGGGGCGCATCCACACCCGCATCATGGCCTACAGCGCCAAGTACGCCAGCGCCTTCTACGGCCCCTTCCGCGACGCTGTGGGCAGCGCCGCCAACCTGGGCAAGGCCGACAAGCAGACCTACCAGATGGACCCCGGCAACAGCGATGAAGCTTTGCGTGAAGTGGCGATGGACCTGGCCGAAGGTGCCGACATGGTGATGGTCAAACCCGGCATGCCGTACCTCGACATCGTGCGCCGCGTGAAAGAAGAGTTTCGCGTGCCCACCTTCGTTTATCAGGTGAGTGGTGAGTACGCCATGCTCAAGGCGGCGGCGGCCAACGGCTGGCTGGCGCACGACGCGGTGATGATGGAGTCGCTGCTGGCCTTCAAGCGTGCCGGCGCTGACGGCGTGCTGAGCTACTTCGCGCTCGACGCCGCGCGCCTGTTGCACCGGGCCTGAAGCGCGATGCGCGTCTGCCACGTCGCGCCCGAAGTCTTTGCCGAGTTGCCGGCCCTGCCGGCCGAGCTGCCGGCGGCGGGGTTCATCTGGATCGGCTGCAGCCGCGACAAGCTCCAAGCCGAGTTGTCCGCCGTCCAGGTCGCCTTGGCGCAATGGGACTGCGGCGCCCTGGTCGACCTGCATGTGGCTGACCTGTTGAACGCGCAGTTAAGGTCGCAGTTCGACACCACCTCGTGGTACGACCTGCTGGTCTTTCGCCGCCTGTTGGCGCCGGCCACCACTGAACCCGAAGATGCCTTGCCCACGGCGGTGGCCACCAGCCCGGTGGGCTTTGCCATCTTCGACCGCGTGCTGATCACCGTGCACCCGCCTGACTGCCTGGTGCGCGAGCACTTTGCCCAGCGCCTGGCCATGCATGCGCAGGGCCCGCACGATGCGCGCGGCGGCTCGCGCCTGCCCACCAGCCCGGCCGAGCTGATGCTGCGCATGGTGAACTTCATGGTCGACAGTTACCTCGAACTGCGGCGCTCGCTGACGCGCCAGTTTGGCCACCTGCAAGCCCAACTGCTCGACCCGAAAAGCCCGTTCAACCGCTGGCAGCGCTTGCTCGAAGCGCGCAATGCGCTGCACCTGCTGGAAGACACCTGCGAAGACCAGCGCAGCGCGGTGCAGGAATGGCTCGACGCGCTGGACGAATGGCCCGATGAAGAGTCCGCCACGGCGCGGCGCGAACGCGAATTGCTGCGCGTGCGCTCGCGCGACGTGCAAGAACACATCGAGCGCGTGCTGGGCCATGTGCGCCGGCTCGAACAATCGGCCGAAACCGCGGTGCAGATTCACTTCTCGGCGCTGGGCCACCGCAC
Organism: Burkholderiales bacterium; assembly: GCA_031418595.1. GTDB lineage: Bacteria > Pseudomonadota > Gammaproteobacteria > Burkholderiales > Burkholderiaceae_C > Rubrivivax. The sequence continues at coordinate 11,981 of JANOXU010000029.1, read as the reverse complement.
CAACGAGATCATGCGCACGCTCACCGTGCTGACGGCCATCTTCTTGCCGCTGAACCTGATCACCGGTTTCTTCGGCATGAACTTCGACGCCCTGCCGCTGATCCACAGCGCCACCGGCATCTGGGTGGCCATGACCATCATGGCCGCGGTGGCCACGGGCCTGATTGCCTTCTTCTGGCGCCGGCGTTACCTGGGTTCGCGGCGCCGGCCCTGAAGGCGCTTCAACCCAGGTTCAACGGCGGTACGGGTCGGCAAAACCCAGGCCGAGCAAGATGGCGCTTTCCAGCGCTTCCATCACCTGGGCCTGGCGCGCACGCTGGTGATCGTGGCCTTGCGCATGCAGCGCGCCGTGCACCAGCAGGTGCGCGTAGTGCGCGTGCAGCGGCGTGCCCTGGGCCAGCGCTTCGCGTGCCACCACCGGCGCGCACAGCACCAAGTCGGCCACCACCACGGGTGCGCGCTCGTAGTCGAAGGTCAACACGTTGGTGGCGTGATCCTGGTGGCGAAATTCGCGGTTCAGGCGGCGCCCTTCGTCTTCACCCACCACGCGAACGGTGATCGCGCCCGGCGCACGCAAGGCGCGGCGAATGCACTTGGCCACCCAGTGGCGCGGCAGGTGCTCGCGGTGCCGCGGGTCGGCCAACTGCAAAGACAGTTGCAGCGCCGGCATGGCCATCACTGGCCGTTGCCTGCCGGGGTCAGGGCTTCGTAGGCGCGCACGATGCGCGCCACCAGCGGGTGGCGCACAACGTCTTCGGCCGTGAAGTCGGTGAAGGCGATGCCGGGCACGCCAGCCAGCACGCTGCGCGCTTCCACCAGGCCGCTGGTGCGGCCCTTGGGCAGGTCGATCTGACTCACATCACCCGTGACCACGCAGCGCGAACCCAGGCAGATGCGGGTGAGGAACATCTTCATCTGCTCTGAGGTGGTGTTCTGCGCTTCATCAAGAATCACAAAGGCCTGGCTGAGCGTGCGCCCGCGCATGAAGGCCAGCGGGGCCACTTCGAGCTGGCCTTTTTCAAACGCGCGCTGCACCCGGTCGTAGCCCAGCAATTCATACAGCGCGTCGTACAGCGGGCGCAGATACGGATCCACCTTCTGCGCCATGTCGCCCGGCAAAAAACCCAGCCGCTCGCCGGCCTCCACCGCGGGGCGGGTGAGCACGATGCGCTGCACTGCGCTGCGTTCCAGCGCGTCCACCGCGCAGGCCACGGCCAGGAAGGTCTTGCCGGTGCCGGCCGGGCCGATGCCGAAGCTCAGGTCATGCGCCAGGATGTGGCGCAGGTACTGGGCCTGGTTGGGCGTGCGTGCGGCCAGGTCGGTGCGGCGCGTGTGCAGCACGATCTCGCCATGCGCCAACGCCACCGCGGCCAGGGCCTGGGCGATGTGGTCGGGGGTCAGGGCGGCGTCGCACTGCTCGTACAGCCGGCACAGCACCGCCAGCGCCTGGCGCGCGGCCGCCGCCGGGCCTTCGATGCGCAGGGCTTGCGCGCGCCGCGTCAGCGCCACGCCCAGGGCCGCTTCAAGCTGCCGCAGGTGGGCGTCCAGCGGCCCGCACAAGTGGGCCAGGCGGGCGTTGTCAGGCGGCTCGAAGTTGTGGCGCAGGATCAAGGGCTGGAGCCTGTCGGGCTTGGGTTGCAGCGGGCCATGGCATTGTCGCTGCCGGCCAAGCACCCCGCTTTTCAGCGCCTGGGCGCCAGGGCCCATCCTGCACAATCGCGCGCCCATGCCTGCACCTGTTCGCCCCCACCGCGCCTGGCCGTTGCTCACCGCGCTGCGGGCCGGGTTGGTCGCGGCGCTGCTGGCGCTGGCGGGTGCGGCCGCGCCGGCCCAGGTGGTGACGCTGAACGCGGCGTTGTCAGCGGTGGGCGAGGGTCGCAGCTTCCCCACCGACGACTCGGCCAAGATCGTCAAACTGCCCGATGAGTGGCACCACACGCGGCGCGACCAGGCCGGCCCGGTTTGGTACCGGCTGCACTTCCAGGCCGAGGGCGCGCGCGCCAGTGGCGAGCTGATGGCGCTGTACATCGCGCATGTGTGCACCAACCTGGAAGTCTTCTTCAACGGCCAGGTCATCTTCAGCGGCGGGCGCATGACCGAGCCGCTGAGCCACAACTGCAATCACCCGCAACTGGTGAACCTGCCGGCCGCGCTGATGCAACCCGGCGACAACGCGCTGGACATCAAGGTCGTGGGCCACGCGCTGGCGCACACCGGCTCGTCGCACCGCGCCGGTGGCCTGTCGGCGCTGCAAATCGGCCCGCAGTCGCAACTGGCGCTGCGCCACGGCTGGCAGCAGGCGCTGAATGTGGACGTGTCGCAGGCCTTGAGCGCCACCTTGTTGTTGATGGGCGGCTTCATGTTCGTGCTGGGCTGGATGAACCGGCGCGAAAGCCACCTGGCCTACTTCGGCGCGTTGGCCGTGGGCTGGGCGATCGTCGAATCGCGCAAGTGGCTGCGCGACCTGCCGTTCGACAACTCGGTGGCCGAGTTCCTGCTGTGCGCCATGTTGCCGCTGCTCACGCTGGCCGGGGTGCAGTTCTTGCTGCGCTATGCCGAACTGCGGCTGCGCTGGGTGACCTGGGCGCTGGCGGCGCAGTGCGTCGTTGTGCCGCTGAGCCTGCTGCTGGCCGGCCCGAGCCGGCTGTACCCGGTGGCCAGCTTCTGGTATGTGCTGTTGGCCGCGCAGGCGCTGTGGGCGGCCTGCATGTACCTCGGCGCGCGCTGGCATGTGCGCCAGCGCCATGCCTTTTGGCCCATGGCCAGCTTGCTGGCCTGCGCCTTCGTGGCCTTGGCGGTGGAATACTTTGCGCAAAAGTTCGCGCACCGCTCGATGGCCACGCAATTGGCGCAAATGGCCATGCCGGTGATGATGGTGCTGGTGGGCCTGCGCTTGTTGCAGCAGCACGGCCGCGCGCTGCAGTCGGCCGAGGAGACCAAGTCCATCCTGGAAGCGCGCATCCGCGAAGCCACCGACGAGATCGAACGCAACTTCACGCAGATGAGCGAACTGCGGGTTGAACAGGTCACCGAGCGCGAGCGCAAGCGCATCGCCGCCGACCTGCACGACGACCTGGGCGCCAAGCTGCTGACCATCGTGCACACCAGCGAATCCGAGCGCATCTCCACGCTGGCGCGCGAGGCGCTCGAAGAGATGCGCTTGTCGGTGCGCGGCCTCACCGGCAAGCCGGTGCGCCTGATCGACGCACTGGGCGACTGGCGCGCCGAGGTCGTGTCGCGCCTGGCGCAGGCCGCCATCGAGGCCGACTGGAGCGCGCCCAGTGAAGACGACTTCCCGCAAACGTTGTCGGCGCGCGCCTTCGTGCAAACCACGCGCATCCTGCGCGAAGCGGTGAGCAACATCATCAAGCACAGCGGGGCCACGCACTGCTCGTTGCGCTGCACCCTGGCCGACGGCGACTTCCAGGTCGTGGTGCAAGACAACGGCGAAGGCATTCCGATGGAGCTGGATGGAAGGCTCGATCGTGGCCACGGCATGGCCAGCATGAAGCACCGAGCCAAGCAATTGGCAGGTCAATGCCTGGTTGAATCGGGCCCCGGGTTTGGAACCGTGATACGCCTCACGATCCCGCTGGAGCGGGCCACTATCAGCGTCTGATGCGCGCTACCATGCCTCGCTTACAGGCCATTGGATTGCCGTCATGAACAACATTCTGCTGCTCGAAGATCTGCCCGAGATTCGCGCCTGGATGCGCGCCCTGGTGCTGAAGGTCTTTCCCGATGCGCAAATTTCCGAAGCCGCGCGCATTCACGATGCGATTGGCCTGGTCTCGGCGGTCAAGTTTGATTTGGCCCTGATCGACCTCGGCCTGCCCGATGGTTCAGGTGTGGATGTCGTCACCGCGCTGCGCGACCAGCAACCCGAAGCGCAGTCGGTGGTGGTCACCATCCACGATGACGACGAGCACCTGTTCCCCGCCCTGCAGGCCGGCGCCTTTGGCTACATCCTCAAAGAGCAGCCGCGCGAACTCATCACCGAGCAGTTGCACCGCATCAGCCAGGGCGAGCCGCCGCTGTCGCCGGCGATCGCGCGGCGCGTGATGGCCTACTTCACCGCCAAGTCGCGCGCCAAGCCCGTGCCATCGCCCAACGCGCTGCCGGCCGTGTCGCTCACCGAGCGCGAGACCGAAGTGCTGCTGCGCGTGGCCAAGGGCTACACGCTGCCCGAAATCGGCGTGCAACTCACGTTGTCGCGGCACACGATTGCTGACTACGTGAAGCAGATTTACCGCAAGCTCAACGTCAGCTCGCGCGCTGAAGCCGCGCTGGAAGCGCAGCGCCTGGGCCTGTTCGGCCGCAACTGAAATTGACGTTCAGCGCCGGGCGTGCACTGCGGGCTGCCGGGCCGCCCCAAGGCCCGTGAGGTGCCACACATAATGCCCGCATGATCGGCAGACTCACCGGCACCCTCAGCGCAAAAAACCCCCCGCAAGTGCTGCTTGATGTGCAGGGCGTCGGCTATGAAGTCGATGTGCCGATGAGCACCTTCTACAACCTGCCCGCGCTGGGCGAACGCTGCACCTTGCTCACCCATTTCGTGGTGCGCGAAGACGCGCAACTGCTGTACGGTTTCCTCACGGCGCCCGAGCGCGAAGCCTTTCGCCTGCTGGTGCGCATCAGCGGCGTGGGGCCGCGCACGGCGCTGGCGCTGCTGTCGGGCTTGAGCGTGCCGGAACTGGCGCAGGCGGTGAGCCTGCAACAAGCCGCGCGGCTGCTCAAGGTGCCGGGCATCGGCAAGAAAACGGCCGAACGCCTGCTGCTCGAATTGAAAGGCAAGCTCGGGCCCGACCTGGCCGGGCCGGCGCCGGTGCTCGACGCTGCCCAGGGCGACATCGTGCAGGCCCTGGTGGCGCTGGGCTACAGCGACCGTGACGCCGCCGCCGCGCTGAAGAGCCTGCCGCCGGGGTGCGGTGTGAGCGAAGGCATCAAGCTGGCGTTGCGCGCCTTGGGTCGTTAGGTCTTCACTCCGCTAACGTTCCAAATGAGCATCAAGACAGACAGCTTCGAAGCCGCCGCGCTGCCCCGCGTGGTGAGCGCGGCGCCGGCCTCGCCGAACGAAGAAGCGGTGGAGCGCGCGCTGCGCCCGCAGCGCATGCAGGAATACGTGGGGCAGGTGAAGGCGCGCGAGCAGCTTGAAATCTTCATCGGCGCGGCGCGCAAGCGCGGTGAGTCGCTCGACCATGTGCTGCTGTTCGGCCCGCCCGGCCTGGGCAAGACCACGCTGAGCCACATCATCGCCACCGAACTCGGCGTGAACCTGCGCTCCACCTCGGGCCCGGTGCTGGAAAAACCGAAAGACCTGGCCGCGATCCTGACGAATCTTGAGCGCAACGACGTGCTCTTCATTGACGAGATTCACCGCTTGAGCCCGGTGGTCGAAGAGATCCTCTACCCCGCGCTGGAAGACTTTCAGATCGACATCATGATCGGCGAAGGCCCGGCCGCGCGCTCGATCAAGCTCGACTTGCAGCCCTTCACGCTGGTGGGCGCCACCACGCGCGCGGGCATGCTCACCAACCCGCTGCGCGACCGTTTCGGCATCGTGGCGCGGCTGGAGTTCTACACCACCGAGGAGCTGACGCGAATCGTTAGCCGCTCGGCGCAATTGCTCAAGGTGCCGGCTGATCTGCCCGGCGCCATGGAGATCGCGCGCCGCTCGCGCGGCACGCCGCGCATCGCCAACCGCCTGCTGCGCCGGGTGCGCGACTTTGCTGAAGTGAAGGCCGACGGCCGCATCAACCAAAGCGTGGCCGACGCCGCGCTGGCCATGCTCGATGTTGACCCGCTGGGCTTTGACGTGATGGACCGCAAGCTGCTCGAAGCCGTGATCCACCGCTTCGACGGTGGCCCGGTGGGGCTGGAAAACGTGGCCGCCGCCATTGGCGAAGAAGCCGGCACGATTGAAGACGTGATCGAGCCGTATCTCATTCAACAGGGCTATATCCAGCGCACACCGCGTGGCCGCGTGGCCACGGCGGCGGCGTACAAGCACCTGGGCCTCACGCCGCCTGGGCGCGAGGGCAGCTTGTTCGACTGAGTGCCTGGGGGCGACGCCGCACAGCGGCGTCTTGGGTGCTGCCTCAGCCCGATCCGGGTCTCCCGGTCGGGCTGATCCCCCTCGGGGGGGACGACGCCGCACAGCGGCGTCTTGGGGCCACATCACGTTGCTGGGCACACCGTGGTGCGGCTGGCGTTGGAGCTGCGGCAATCCTGGTGCACCACGCTTTGCAGCCCGCCCACGATGGGGCAGGTGGCGGCGGTGATGATGATGAAGTTCTGGTTGTCCAGCGACTCGTTCACGCTCACATAGGGCTGCACATTGCGCTGGTTGGCGCTGACGCCGCTCACGGCCGCGTACTCAAAGCGGCACACCAGGTAGTTGGTGCCGCTGGCCATGCCGGCCAGGCGCAAGGTGCCGCCCCAGGTGTTGCCGGCCACCACGCTGACCACGCACAGGTAGTACTTGTAGCCGGCGATGGTGGTGCCCGTGGTGTTCTGGTTCTGCGCGTCGCCAATCGTGCACTGCACGCCGCGCCCGGCGCTGTTGTCGAAGCCGGTCAGTGAGCCTGAGTTCAGGGCCAGGCCGGCCGGAAATGCCGCCATCGTTTTGCTCACATAGCCGGCCACGATGTAGGCGTCGTAGGTCGTGCAGCTGGTGAGTTGCTCGGCGGTGGTGACGACGAAATCGCACTTCTTCACCACGTAACCTGAATCGTTGCTGAACACCACGGCAAAGTTGTTGGCCAACTGGTACACGCTCTTGCCGCCGCCCAGGTCAAGCGCCGGCACCGGAATGTTCAGGTTGCGGTTCTTCGGCCGTTTGAGCGTGGTGTTTTCAGGCAGCGGGAAGCCCAGCGAGCCCACGTTGGCCGGGTCGGTTTTGGAGATCACCGAATTCAGCGTCACGCTTTGCACCTGGTTGCTGCGGTCGGTCCAGCTCACGCTCACGCTCACCCGGCGCATCGGGTCGGTGGCGGCGTTGGCCACGGTCCAGTTGCGCGTGTAGGTGGCGTTGCTGCTGACCGAATCGCTGCCGTTGGCCAGGTCGGCCCAGGCCGCCAGGCCGGTGGTGGTTTTCATCACGCTGAACGCGCGCAAGGCCTCAATGCGTTCTTCGGCCAGGCGCGTCGCCTCACCGCGCTGGCGCGCCAGGTCGGCGCTGCGCGTGAGCGTGATTTGCATGCCGGTCACAGCCAGCAAGCCGAAGGCCACCACCACGGTGGCGATCAGCGACTCGATCAATGAAAAGCCGCCTTGGCGGGTGCGGTGTGGCTGGCGGGGTTGACGTATGGGGGGCATGGCCGAGTCCTTGAAGTCGATCAGAAATCGCGCCAACTGCCCGGCACGCGCACGAACAGGCCGGTTTGGCGGCGCAGGTTCTTCAAGGTCTCGGCGTCATAGGTGATGGTGCCGTTGCCGTTGTTGTTGTAGGACGCGCAGGTGACCTGCGCGCCGCGGATGTTGGCCGCACCGGTGCCCAGGTCGTTCCAGTCAGCGCTGTTGGAAAAGATCACGCCCCAGATGTCCCAGGTGCCGTTGACGGTGAGGCCGTTGGGCGTGACCAGCGTCACCGGGTCGGTGCGGCTGCCCAGCGTGCCGTTACCCGAGAGCTGCACATCAGTGTCGAAGTAGAACGAGCGCGCGCCCTCGTCGTACGCAGTTTGAAGTTTGGTCTTGCAGTCTGCGGCGCTGGTGCAGCTCAGCACCCGGGTCGATTCCTGGTCGCGGTACTGCTCCAGCGTGCTGCCGAAGTAGGCGTTGAACATCTGCGAGCTGGAACACGTTGGGTCGGCGCTGGAAAGCGCAGCCAGCGAGGCGTCGTTGCCCACCAGCGCATTGGCCGCCGGCGCGCCGGGCAGGGTGGTCATGCTGGTGCCCGGCGCGGTGCTGATGGTGGTGCCGGCATTGACCAGGATGCCGTTGGTGGGGATGTCGCCGTTGACGATGTTGTACGAGCCGCCGACCGTGCAAGACGTGCCGCAGGTCAGCGGCGAGGCCGGCGCGGCGCGCAAGATGGGGCGCAGCTTGACGATCACGCTCACCGACGCATTCGCGTCCGCCCCGCCGGCCGTGCCTTGGGTGCAGGCTGCGGCTTGCGCCGTGCAGCCCCAGGCCGTGATGCGCACCGCTTCAGCGTCGCCCGCCACGTCGGCAAAGGCCACCGTGAAGCTGGGCGCGGCCGTGCTGCCCAGGCTGGCCGTGGCCGTGCCGCTGGCCGGCACATCGGGGCAACTGCAGGTTAGGCCCGTGGCCAGCAAGCGGCAACCCGGGAAGGTGTTGGTGGCGGCCACCACGTTGGTGGTGGGGTTGGTGCCGGCGTTCCATTGCGTCACCACATAGCGCTTGCGAAACGAGGCGTTGGTGGTTGAAAGCGCGGCGCAAGTGGTGCTGATGTCGTAGGGCAGGTTGAGCATGCCGGTGGCCCATTCGATGCCGGCCTCGGCGGCCTCCATGGCCTGCGTGGCCTGCATCTGATTGGCCGAGGTCTTTTGCTCGAACAAGGTGGTGCGGTTCAGGTAGAACGCCACGATCGACACCACGAACAGCAGCAGCGACGACACCGCCAGGGTGCCCACGCCACGTTGGTGGCGGGTGTGGTGCCGGGTCATGGCTGAAGCCTTTCGTTAATCATCATGCCGGGCACACGCCTTCCAGCCGTTCGTTGCGCACACGCACTGAAAGCGGCAGCGTGCGCACCATGTCGGCATAACGCACCGAGCGCCCTTGCAGTTGCACGTCATAGCGGCGCACCTGCACCGTGGGGCAGGTGGCAGACGCGGTGGTGCAGGCCTTGGGGCACAGGTGGCCCAGGCCCAGCGTGGTGGTGGTGGGGGTGATGGTGAAGGCCAGCACGTTGACCTGGTTCGGGTCGGTCACGGTCTGCCACACGCCGGCGGCGGTTTGCATTTGCACGCTGCCGCTTTGCAGGCGAAAGCCGAAGCGTTCGGGGTCATCGAGCGTGTTGTTTTCAGTGGCGTCGCGTGAAAAGCCATAGCTCAGCGTGCCGGCGTTGACACTCGTTTCGCGGTAGGGGTTGGCCACGGTGGTGGCCGTGGCGCCCTGCGCCTGTGTGCCTTGAATGGCGTTGCCCCAGTAGCCGGCGCGGCGCAGGTCGCGCGCCACCAGGTCGGCGGCGGCGCGCAGGTCTTGGTTCAGCCGGGTTTCGGCCTGCACGCGGCGCGTGGCAGCCAGGTTGGTGGAAAACAGGTTGACCGCGCCGCTGACCACGATCAAGCCCACGGCCACGCCGACCATCAGCTCGATCAGCGACAGGCCGCGCGCTGAGTGCCGTGCCGGCAGCGGGCCGGGCAGGCGGCTCAACACGATGCATACCCCTTGAAGCTGCCGCTGGGCGAGCACACCTGCACCCGGCCCACGGCGTTGATCACCGCGCGCAGCGACGCGCTGGTGCCGCTGGCGCTGGCTGTCACGCTGGTGGCGGCGTCGGCAAAGTTGCGCATCGGGTCATAGGCCACGGCCACGCTGGCGGACAAGCCCAGCCCGTTGCCCAGCGTCACGGTCTTGAGCACATTGGGCGTGGTCACGCTGCCGGTGAAGATGGTGTAGGTGTTGCCGCCGGCGTTGGTGCGAAAGTTAACGGTGGCGCGCCGGCGCAGCGCCTCGCTGCGGGCGTACTGCATGTCGCTGCCCAGGCTGGCCATGGCGCCTTCCAGGCGCATGCGCGCCGTGATCTCGGCAAAGCTCGGCACCGCCACCAGGGCCAGCACGCCGGCCACCGTCATGCCCACCAGCAACTCCACCAGCGTGAAGCCGCGCGCGGTGCAAGTTGCCGGGCGCTGCGGCGCGCGCTGTCTCATCACCGGCTCCAGCACGCAGTGGGGGTGTAGGCCGCGTTGCCGTTGGTCACGGTCATCACCAGCGTGGCGCAACCGGTGTCGCCGGTCTGGCTCTTGCCCGTGGCGGCGGTGGTGGTGAGCGTGTAGCCGGTGCTGGTGGCCGCGGCCAGGGTGAGCGTGTAGTAGCCGTTCGGGCTGGTGCTGCTGGCAAAGCCCAGGTCGGTGACGAGTTGGGCTGAATAGCTCAGGTTGCTGGCGCGCCAGCGTTCCTGGGCGTGCGCCACCTGCGTGGTGACGTTCAGCGCATCGGCGCGCCGCGCCTGGCGCAGCTTGGCCAGGAACGAGGGCACGGCCACGCTGGCCAGGATCGACGCCACCACCAGGGCCACCATCAACTCCACCAGCGTGAAGCCGTGCTGACTGCTGTGAGCCTGGCCGCTGCGGCGCGGTGTGAAGGGGGACGAAAGGGCTTTCATCCCTCGCCATTTCGGCCGGGCGCGAATTGAATTGAGGGCTGTTACACGGCTATTACGAACGACCGGCCGGCCGTGCCAGGTGTCACGCTTGGCGTTGGCCGCGGCACTCAAGTCGGGGGCGGGTGCGCCGAAATGTGACTTGAAGTGTCCAGACCTGAACTGTTTTGTTCATCGGCCGTGGGCGCCGGGCCAGCGTGGCGGCGGCCTGCGCACCAGGGTGTTATCGGCAGCCAGCGGAGAAAGCATATGAACACCCCCCGTCAAAACGGTTTCACGTTGATCGAAGTCATGGTCACGGTGGCCATCATCGGCATCTTGAGCGCCGTGGCCTTGCCGTCCTACAACAGCTACATCAAGCGCTCGCGCGTGCCGGCGGCGCTGGACGCCTTGTCGGCCTACCTCACGCGCATGGAGCAGCGCTTCCAGGACACCGGCACCTATGCCAACGGCGCGGCCTGCGCCGCCAACCTGCCCACCGCCACCGACTTCACCTTGAGCTGCACGCTCAGTGCGGCCAACCAGAACTTCACCGCCACGGCCACCGGCACGGGGCGCATGGCCGGCTACAGCTACAGCATCAACCACGTCGGCCTGCGCCGCACCGTGGCTCACCCCAAGGGCGTGCCCGTCACCAATTGCTGGACGACCCGCGGCACGGTGTGCGACACCTGAGGCAAAAGACAAGACCTGACCCCATGCGAATTCGCGGCTTCTCACTCATCGAACTGGTGGTGGCCCTGGCCATCCTCAGTGTGATGGTCATGGCCTCGGGCACTTACTTCGGTGAGTTCATCCACAACGCCAAGCTGCGCGAGGCCGGCAACACGCTGTACAGCGAAATGCTGATGGCGCAAAGCGAGGCCGTCAAACGCAATGCGCAGGTGCGGCTGGTGGTTGCCGCCACGGTGGTCAACACCGTCGAGGTGGCCACCAACACCACCTTGCGCAGCTTCACACTCAGTGGCGATGTCAGCGCCAGCGCGGCCACCATCGTGTTCGGCAGCGACGGGCGGCCCACGCCGTTTGGCGGCCCCACCGCGGTGGTGAACCTGGCCAAGACCGGCGTCACCTGCTCGGCCGACGTGCGTTGCCCAGGCCTGCGCATCGACGCCGGCGGCGCCACGCGCCTGTGCGCCAACCACTTGGTGAACTGCACATGAAGGCGGCTGGCCGATCACGGCAAAAAACGCGGCAACAGACGCGGCAACAAAACGGTGCCGGTCTGATCGACGCCTTGATCGCCCTGGCCATCCTGTCGTTCGGCATCCTGGGCATGACCCGGCTGCAAAACCGCCTGGTGATGCAGGCCACCGAATCGCAACACCGCACCGTGGCCGTGCAGTTGAGTGACGAGTTGCTCAACACGGCGTTGGTGGACGCTGCCAACGCCGCTTGCTACACCGTGCCGCCGGCCGGCGCTTGCGCCAACGCCACGGCGCGTGCGCGCACCACGGCCTGGGCCGCCTCGGCCGCAGAAGTGTTGCCGGCGCCGGCTTCGGCCGGCGCGGTGCTGGGCAACGATGGCCGCTTAACCGTAACGTTAAGCTGGTGGGGCCGTGAATCGCAAGAGCAACGCGCGCTGGTGGGGGTGACCGATGTGCGGCCGTGAATCGAGCGCACCGGGCACACAGGCCGCGCAGCGCGGCCTGTCCATCATCGAACTCATGGTCGGCATGGTCGTGGCCCT
>JANOXU010000028.1:0-33180 GCA_031418595.1 Burkholderiales bacterium | reverse complement strand
CAATGAGCCGCCGGTGACAAGGGTTTCGCAACGGCCCGGCGCAGGCCCGTTCAAGGTGCCGCGAGCTTTGGCCACAACCAGGAGACTGCTGTGAACCGACTTGGCAAGAAACTGATCGCCGCCACAGTGCTGGCCGCGCTCGGCGCCTTCACCGTGGGCGCGCAAGCGTCGAGCCACCGCGAGGCGTTGACCGTGCTGAACGAGCCCTGCGCCGACAACACCGACACCTATGCCTGGGTGTCGAACGTGCAGCACGACAAGCTGTACCTGATCATGAACTTCAACCCGCTGCACGAGCCGGGCCAGGGCAACCAGGGCTTGCGCGCGTGCAACGGCTACCGTTATGAATTCCACATCGGCATGGGCGCGAGTTTGAAGTCGCGCGTGATTTACCGCGTGGAGTTCAAGAACACCCTCACGCCAGAAGCAGCGCCCAGCCCGTCCGACCCGCTGGGCGGCGGCAACGAGCTGCTGTGGCAGTTGACGGGCGGCACCGAGACCATGAAAGTCAGCCGCCTGGTGCGCCCAGAATCGCACAGCCACCACGACGGCGATGAGCGCCACGCCACGGTTCTGGGCAACGAGCTTCGGGTGCTGCCTAACAACCATGGCCCGCAAACTGATCGGCTCATCTACGGCCTGGGCCCCTTCGCGGGCTACGACTCCGGCAACCCCGCAAGCCGCGAGATCGGGCTTTATGACCAGCACTTCGTCGACACCTTCATCCACCCGCTGGCCAACGGCGGGCGCGTTATCGCCGGCCAGTTCGATGACCCCTACCAGCTCGATGAAAAGGGCATCTTCGACCTGGTCAATCTGAACCGCGACGACCTCGGCGGCATCCCCGGCGCGCGCCGCCCGCCGGGCAAGGACGTGTTCACCGGCTTCAATGTGTTTTCGATCGCGCTGGAAGTACCGATCAGCGACATCTTCCCGCATGGCATTCCCCACAACGGCGTGCTGGATGCGAACTCGACCGACAGCCTGCTGCGGATACACGCCACCATCAGCCGGCAGAAAACGCAAACGGTCGACCCCGGCAACATCATCACCGGCCTGCGTGGCCATGGTGAGTACGTGCAGGTGGGCCGCAATGCACTGCCGCTGTTCAATGCCGGGCTGGTGGGCACGCAGCGCCATTCGCTGTACTTGCACAGCAGCCCGCTGAACGACGTCACCCATTTCGGCGCCGACATCCTGTACCCGGTGTTGGTGCGCAATGCCGATGCATTGGGCATCTACCGCGCACTCGGTGTGCCGGCAGCGACCGTGGCCACGCTCAAGGGCCCGCGCGCCGACATCATCAACGTCATCAACCTGGGGCGGCCGATTCCGGTGGCCGACGGCTACACGGGCGACGTGATCACGCTCGACGCGGCCGTGGATTCGATGTTCCCGAACGGCCGGCGCCTGGGCGGTGGCACGGCGCCGAACCGCAACCAGGTGAACGTGAACAGCGTGTTGATCAGCCTCATCGTTGCGGGCAACCCGGCCGCCGGTCTGGCCAGGGGCGTTGAGGTTAACGATAAGGATTACCTGCCGCGCTTTCCGTTCCTGGCGCCGGCCCACCAGGGGCTACTGCAAGGGCATGGCGGCATCAACGTGCCCACGGTGCCCAACATCCCAGCGCCGTAACCCGGTTGCGGCAGCACTCGCGCGGCCCGCTGGTCACCACCGGCGGGCCGCTCTTTTTCAAGCGGCTGTTTGGCGCCGCTTCGCGCGCCGGCTTGCCAGGCCGACGATGCCCAAGCCGGCCAGCAGCAGCGCGGCCGTCTCGGGCTCGGGGATGGGTGCTGATAGGGCGAGCGGCTCGGCATAGATGAAGTCATCCATCACGACCAGATCGTTGCCGGACTCAACGCCACCCAAGGCCGCATTGCCCGACGTGATGCGAACCCGGCCGATGCTCTGGCCGGTGTACAGCGCACCCAGGAAAGATAAACCGCCGTTGGGGCCGGCCGGCACCAACAGGGTGTCGAGCAAGGCGTTGTTTTGATCGAAGAATTGCAACGAGGTGCTGTTGGCCAAATCAACGTCGGTGAAGACGGCGCCGAAGCCGCGCACGGTGGCCGCAACGGTCGAGCCGGGAACGAAGAAATTGATGTCGGTGATGTTGCTGCCCAGCGCGCTGAACAGCCGTTGTGCGCTGAAGGTCTGGAACACCTCGGGATAGGTGGCGTTGAGGTTGCCGAAGCGCACCGGCGCCACCGCCGCATTGCCGCTGACCTGGAAGCCGCTGCCCGGCGTGGCAAACACCGCGCCGCGTGGCGAGTTGGCGTTGAAGAAATTGGCCGGCAGGTTGTTGGGAGCGGACAACGCATCGGGCACACCGTCCCAGTTGATCTCGCGCCGGCCGGCGCCCACGCTACCCGCCACGTTCGGGTTCAGTGCGCCCAGGCTGGCGCGATAGGCGTCAACCGCGGCTTGAATGCCGGCCGGGTTGCTGCCGTTGGCTGATGTCACCACCGGCACGGCGTGACTAGAACCCAGTGCTGACAGCAAGAGAACGCCAGCGGCGATATGTGCAGTGTTCATGCAAGTCTCCAAATTGAATGAATGCGCCCAGTGGTAGGGTCATGCAACGAGTGACGCGGCGTGCAGTGTGCGTGAACCGCGCGCGCCGTGCAGCCCCCCAATTTGAACCACACCTGGCCACCCGGCGCTCGGCGCTATCCTGAAGGCGTGCCCGCCTCAAAGCCCCCACCCCAGCCCCAATCCCAGCCCCTGCCTCTGCCTCTGCCTCTGGGCACCGAGCAGCCCAGCCCGCTGCACCCGCAGCTCGATCAATACGGTGCGTTCGACCTGGTCAGCGCACTGGTTCAAGACCAGGCCCAGGCCATGGCCGCCGTTCAGGCCGCTTTGCCACAGTTGGCCCACGTGGTAGACGCTGCCTTGCCGCGCCTGCGCGCCGGCGGGCGGCTGCTGTATGCCGGCGCGGGCACCAGCGGGCGCCTGGGCGTGCTCGACAGCGTGGAGCTGCCGCCGACGTTTTCATGGCCGCGCGAACGCGCCATCGGCCTGCTGGCGGGTGGCCCCGGCGCGATGTTCGCTTCGGTGGAAGGCGCCGAAGACGACCTCGAACAGGGCGCTGCCGATGTGCAGGCGCAAGCGCCCACGGCGCTGGATGTGGTGATCGTCATCGCCGCTTCGGGCAGCACGCCGTATGCGTTGGGTGCCCTGCGCGCGGCGCGCGCCGCCGGTGCCTTGACCATCGCCCTGGCCAACAACGCCGGCACGCCGCTGCTGCACGGCGCGCAGATCGCCGTCGTGCTCGACACCGGGCCCGAGCTGATCTCCGGCAGCACGCGCCTGAAGGCCGGCACGGCGCAGAAGATCGCGCTGAACACGCTTTCAAGCGCCTTGATGGTGCGGCTGCAAAAGGTGTATGGCAATTTGATGGTCGACCTGCGTGCCAGCAACGCCAAGCTGCGCGCCCGCGCCTTGCGGTTGACGGTATTGGCCAGCGGCTCACCTGAAACGTTGGCAGCGCAAGCGCTGGCGCAATGCGGCTGGTGCGTGAAACTGGCGATCGTGATGTTGAAGGCTGATGTGGATGCGGCCACGGCGCGCGCGCGGCTCGATGCGGCGCAGGGCAGCGTGCACCGGGCGCTGGATGCGCCGGGCGAGGGGGCATGACGCCGCGCCACCTGTCGCTCGATGTCTTTCGTGGCGCCGCGGTGGCGTTGATGATCCTGGTCAACAACCCAGGCAGTTGGAACCACTTGTACCCACCGCTGGCACATGCCCCCTGGCATGGCTGCACGCCCACCGACCTGGTGTTTCCGTTCTTCTTGTTCGCAGTGGGCAATGCGCTGGCCTTGGTGATGCCGCGGCTGCTGGCCGGGCCTGCCGCAGCGTTCTGGGTCAAGCTCGTGCGGCGCACGGCGCTGGTGTTCTTGATCGGCCTGCTGCTCAACGCCGTGTCGTTGTGGCGCTGGGATGCGCAGGGTGGCTTGTCGCTGCGCGGCCTGGAGCAACTGCGCACCCTGGGCGTGCTGCAACGCATCGCGCTGTGTTGGGGTGCGGCCGCGCTCATCGTCTGGTGGGCACGGGGCCGCGCCGGTGTGGTGGCCGGGGTGGCGGCGGCGCTGCTGCTGGCCTATTGGGCACTGTGCCTGGGGCTGGCGACAGGGGCCGACCCGTACAGCCTGGAAGGCTTTTTCGGCACGCACTGGGATCGCACCGTGCTGGGCGCCAGCCACCTCTATCAAGGCGAAGGCGTGCCGTTCGACCCCGAAGGCCTGGCCAGCACCTTGCCGGCGGTGGCGCAGGTCTTGCTGGGCGCGCTGGTGGGCCAGGCCATGGCGCGGCACGGCAGCAGCGCCGGGCTGGTGGCGCGCTTGTTCATGGCGGCCACGGCCCTGCTCGCGCTGGCCTACCTGTGGCAACTGGCGATGCCGCTGAACAAGAAAATTTGGACTAGCAGCTACGTGGTGCTCACCACCGGCCTGGCGCTGCTGCTGCTGGCCACGCTGATGCTGCTGCTGGATGTGCAGGGCCGGCGCGGCGCGTGGGTGCGTTTCTTTGAAGTGTTTGGCACGAACGCGCTGTTCATCTTCGTGCTCAGCGGTCTGGTGCCGCGGCTGCTGGGGCTGCTGCGCTGGGGCGATGGCGTGGCTGCAGACGGCACGCCACGTTTCATCACCCCGCTGCCCTGGGTTCACCGCACACTGTTCGCGGGCATCGGCAGCGACCCGCGCCTTGGCTCGTTGCTGTTCGCCCTGGCCAACCTGGCGCTGTACTGGGTGGTGGCGCGCGAGCTGCACCGCCGACGCATCTTCCTGCGCGTGTGACGCGCAGCTATTCCAGCCGCGCCTTCAGCCAGGCATCCAACGCCGCGCCGATGCGTGGCACACACCAATCGGTGGCACAGCCGGCGCACGCGGCATGGCGCAGGCCCAGGGTGGTGAAGATGGCGATCAAGTAGTCGCGCCCGCCATCGCCCTGCGCCCGGCCGGCGCAGGCGGTGTACGACTCGGTGTTACCGGTCTTGTGCGCAAACACGGCATCGGCGCTGGCCGGTGCAGCCAGGCGTTTGGCCAGCGCCGGCAAGCGCGCCGGAATGCCGCGCTGCCAGCCGGGCAGGCCCACCAGCGATTCCGAAGACAGCACCTCGTGCAGCCGCTGCCCGGCCAGCCAGCCCGCCAGGCGCTGCGCGCTGGCGGGCGCGAGCCAGGGCGCGGCCGCGGGCAAACACCAGGGTGCAGCGGGCAAACCGGGGCTGGTGCGCCAGAGCAGGCGAACGGTGTCCCAGGCGGTCATTTGTATCTGCCCCACGCCGGCACCGTCGCCATTGCGCCAGCCGCCGTTGGCCTTCGTATTGGCCAAGCGCAGGGTATGCAGGCCTTCGATCTCAAACAAGGCGTGCAGCTCGTTATAACGTTCCACATCATCTTCACGGCGAATCAGCCCGCGCGCATGCAGCAAGGCCACCAGGGCGTCGGTGGCCTCGTTGCTGCTGTGGGTGAGCATGTCATCCATCAGCTGCTCGATGCGCTGCACCGTGCCCGCATGCACCCAGGGGGCGGCCCAGGCGGCGCGGCCGCTGTCAACCAGGCAGGCCACGCCCAGCGCCACCATCAGCTTCAGCACCGAAGCGGGGTACGGCGCAATGAAACGTTCGCCGTGGCCGGCCAGTGCGCGCAGCGGCAGTTGCGTCCAGTCGCTGCCGCGCACCCAGGCAACCGAGCGGCCGGCGGCGTCCAGCGGGTCGGCCATGAACAGCACGTTGCGCACCGCGCCCGCCTGCGGACTAATCTGCGCCACCCGACCCTGCGGCCAGGCGCGCGAGAACAGCACATTGGCCCACACGGGCGCGCCGCTGCGCGGGAACGCCGCCACGGCCAGGTCGATGCTCGGCGGTGGATCGAACGCCGGTGCCGCCGCCAAGGCTTCGCGCACGCTGGTGAGCAAGTGCTGCGCCAGAGCATCGTGGTCGAAGGTCAAGCCTGTGTTCATGGCCATGCGGGCGGCAACTGTAGCGGCGCGACGCCGCTGTTTAACATTCGCAGCATGAACCTGCCCATCACTTTGCCGGCCACCTTGCCCCCCTTCAAGTCGTTGCGCTACGCCAGCGCCTTGCCCGGCCCGCGGCTGATCGTTACCGGCGCCGTGCACGGCAACGAAGTCTGCGGCACCCAGGCCATCACGCGCCTGGCGGCCGAACTCGATGCCGGCACGCTGCGCATCACGCACGGCGCGCTGACCCTGGTGCCCATCTGCAACCCGCTGGCCTATCACCTGCGCCAGCGTCAGGGGCAGCGCAACCTGAACCGCGCGCTGGCGCCCAGCGCCACGCCGCGCGAATACGAAGACCAGGTGGCCAACTGGTTGTGCCCGCTGCTGGCGCAGCACGACGGGCTGCTCGACTTGCACTCGTTTCAGTCCGGCGGCCAGCCCTTCGTGATGGTGGGCCCGGTTGACAACAGCGGCGACTTGGAGCCCTTCGCACAAGCTGCGCGTGAGGAAGCGCTGGTGCGTTGCCTGGGCGTGGGCCGCGCGGTGGACGGCTGGTTGAGCACCTATGCCACGGGCGTGCAACGGCGGCGCGAGCAGGCCCAAGGCAGCGCTGCAAACACGCTGGACCTGAACCCGCGCTACGGCGTGGGCACCACCGAGTTCATGCGCGCACAGGGCGGCTGGGCGCTCACGCTCGAATGCGGCCAGCATGCCGACCCACAGGCCGCCCAGGTGGGCTACCAGGCCATCCGCAACACCCTGGCGCACCTGGGCATGACAGGTGAGCCGACACCACCCGCTGCGCCAAAGCTTGAAGCACTGAGCCTGCACGAGGTGTTCGACAAAACCCATGCCGACGATGCCTTCGCGCGCGAGTGGCGCAGCTTCGATGCCCTGCTGACCGGCGACTTGATTGGCACGCGGCAAGACGGCACGCCCGTGCGCGCGCCGCATGACGGCTGGATCGTCTTCCCCAATGCCAAGGCGCAGGCGCGGCAGGAATGGTTTTACCTGGCGCGCGCCAGCACGCGGTTCTGAGGCCGCCCGGGCTTGCGGGTCGAGCTGGGCCGCGCCCGGGGCCGGCATGTTGCAAGGTGGTCGCTCCCGATGTCGCTCCCGATTGACGCCCGCGCTGGCCGTGCCGATCATGCTGCAGGCCCCTGCATCAACCTTGCCGCCCAGCGCAACCGATCACTCCTCGCACTGCCACGCGCGCCGCCACAGCACACCACATCATGACCGCCATCATCTTGCGCCTTTGGGCTTACCGCAGCGCGGCAGCGTTGGCGCTGGGTTATGCGGGCTATGTGCTGGTGCTCAAGGTGTTGCACCGCCCCACCAGCGGCCCGTTGGGCGAAGTGGGCGAATTTCTGCTGGTGCTGGCCAGCGTCACCGCCTTTGCCATCGGGCTGTTTGCTGATGAAGCGCAGCGCGCCCGCCTATCGACCGTCTCACAAAAGGATTCACCATGAGCCACACCGCCCGCACCATGGCCCAGCGCCGCCAATTCCTGCACGCCGCCGGCCGCTTCGGCAGCACCACCGCCGTGCTCGGCCTGGCCGGTGGCTACCTGTTCAACAACCGCGCCCTGGCGCAAACCGCGGCCGATGAAGAGCGCAAGCAAAAGGCGGCCAAGGTGACGATGCTGTTCGCCACCGAATACAAGGTCGAAGACGTGGTGCGGTACCCGATCTTGCAGGCGCGCTACAAAGAAAACATCGAAACGCATTCCAAGGGCCAGATCTACACCAAGCTGCACCCGGCCGGGCAGCTCGGCATCGGCGCGGCGCTGGCGCAAAAAATCCAGGCCGGCACGGTGCACGGCGGCGCGGTGTCGCTGTCGAACTTCTCGCCCTACACGCCGGTGGTTGATTTGATCAACATCCCCTACTGGTGCGGCGACAACCAGCGCTTTGCCAACCTCGTCACCAGCAAGACCTGGAACGAAGAAATCACACCCAAGGTCATGGCCAAGGGCTACAAGCCGCTGTTCTATTTCACGGTCGACCCGCGCACCATTGCCTCGCGCAAGGGCTTCAAGCTCATCAAGACACCGGCCGACATGCAGGGCATGAAGATGCGGGTGCCACCGAGCAAGTTACTGCAAACGTTTTACCGCCTGGCCGGCGCCAACCCCACGGTGGTGCCCTGGGGCGAAACGCCTACCGCCATCAAGCAAGGCGTGGCCGATGGGCTGGACCCGGCCATTGCCGCGCTCGCCACCTTCGGCTTTCACGACCTGCTGGCGCACATCAGCTATATCCGCTCGGTGCCCGATGCGCAGATGTTCGCCGCCAACGCCGCCTGGTACCAGCAGTTGCCAGAAGACCTGCGCCACGCCTTTGATGCCGCGAACGAGCAAACCCAGGTTGAAACCTTTGCGCAGATTGAGAAGGCGCGCACCGAATCGATGCGCATGCTGCGTGAAGGCGGCTGCGCTTTCTACAACCCGACTGAAGCCGAAATGAAGCAGTGGCTGGACACCTGCGGCGAGCAGCGCAAGGAGTACGACGAGTTCAAGCTGCAGTTCGCCGGCTCGCTGGCGGCGTTCGATGCGTTCAAGAAGGCGGCCAACACCAAGGGCCCGATCACCGTGGCTGACTTCAAGCTGTGAGGCCGGTGATCAGCAACCACCCGCGCCGCTGCGGGTGGCTTGAATGAAACGTTTTTTTCAGGCGCTCGACCGCGACGCCGAACGCTGGGCGATGCTGGTGTTTTACAGCTTTTGCTGCATCGTCATCGTGCAAGAAGTCATCCGCCGCTTCGTGCTGAACTACTCCTCGGCCTGGGGCGAGGAAGCGGCGCGCTATGCCTTCATCTACCTGGGCTGGGTGGGCGCGGCCTACGCGGTGCGTGAACGCGCGCACATTCGCTTTGATGTCTTGATCGGCCGCGTCGGCCCGCGCACCAAGGCCGCGCTGTTCATCTTTGCCGAGTTGGCCACCATCGCCTTCGCGTTGATCGCGCTGTACTGGAGCCTGCACACGGTGCGCCAGCTGTTGCAGTTCGGTGGCACCACGCCGGTGCTGCGCATCAACAAGGTGTGGTTCGAGGCGGCGGTGCCCATCGGCTTCACGCTGGTGGTGGTGCGCAGCGTGCAAGGCATCGTGCGCGATCTGCGCGACCTGGCCGCCGGCCGCCCGGTGTACGCCGGCAAAGCCATGTTCGAAGAATGAGCCGCGCATGAACCCTGTGGTGCTTTCCATCTGCGGCCTGGTGCTGTTGTTGATCATCGGCGTGCCGTTCTGGGTCGCCATGGGCCTGGGCACCTTTGCCATGCTGGCCAGCACGCAGGCGCTGCCGCTCACCCTGATCGGCGAGGCGCTGTTCGAAGGCGTTGATTCCTTTGCGCTGATCGCCATACCGCTGTTCGTGCTCACCGGCGACGCCATGGTGCGCACCGGCCTGGGCGAAAAGCTGCTGAACTTTGCCGAGGCCACATTCGGCTCGCTGCGCTCGGGCTTTGGCACCTCCACCGTGATGGGCTGCGGCCTATTCGCCTGCATCTCCGGCAGCGACGCCGCCGACGCCGCCGCCGTGGGCCGCCTGACCATGGCGCGCCTGGTGGAAAAGGGCTACCCCATGCCCTATGCCTGCGCGCTGGTGGCGTCAGGTGCCTGCACCGGCATCCTGATTCCGCCTTCCATCGCCTACATCATCATCGGCCTGGTGCTGGGGGTGTCGAGTTCCACGCTGTTCGTGGCCGCATTCGTGCCCGGCGTGCTGGTGCTGCTGTCGGTGATGGTCACCAACGCCGTCATCAACCGGCTGCGCGGCTATGAGGTGTCAACCGGCCACTTCAGCCTGCAGCGCTGGTGGCGCGCGTTGTGGGAAGCGCGCTTCGCGTTGGCCATTCCGCTCATCATCCTGGGTGGCATTTACAGCGGCGTGTTCACGCCCACTGAATCAGCGGCGGTGGCGGTGTCGGTGGCGGTGCTCACCGGCCTGGCGCAAAAGCGCCTGCAACTGGCTGACTTCCCGGCCATGCTCGGCACATCGGCGCGCGTGTGCGGCGTCGTGCTGCCCATCATCGCGGTGGCCTTGCTGTTCTCGCAGGCGCTCACGGTGCTCGATGTGCCGCAAAACTTTGTCGCCTGGGTGATGTCGTTCGGCACCAGCCGCACCGCCATCGTGTTGCTGCTGTTGGCCATTTGGGTTGTGGCCGGCATGTTCATGGAAACCGGGCCCAACATCGTGGTGCTGGGCCCGCTGCTGTGGCCACTGGCCAAGGCCGTGGGGATGGAGCAGGTGCACTTTTGCATCTTCATGATCACCACCCTGGGCCTGGGCTTCATCACGCCACCGTTCGGCCTGAACCTGTTCGTCATGTCGGGCCTCACGCGCACCCCCGTGGCCACCATCGCCTGGTACGCCCTGCCCTTCGCATTGGTGATGGTGGGCGTGTCGGCCTTGATCGGTTTTGTCCCCGCCATTTCGATGTTTGCCGTGTCACGCTAACGTTTCAAATCAACCACCATGACCATCACTTACCTCAAGCAGGCGAGCAAGACGCCCGAAAGCGAAACCGCCGCGGCGCAGCGCGTGGTGCACGACATGCTGGCCACGATTCAAAGCGGCGGCGAACAGGCGGTGCGCGACTACGCCCGCACGCTCGACCACTGGCAAGGCGACGTGGTGATGACGCCGGCACACATCAACGCCGCTCTGAGCGAAGTGCCCGCCAGCGTGAAGCGCGACATCGACTTCGCCGTGCGCCAGGTGCACGACTTTGCAGCAGCGCAGCGCCGCTCGCTCACCGAGTTTTCCGTTCAGTTGCACCCCGGCGTCACCGCCGGGCAGCGCGTGGTGCCGGTGAATGTGGTGGGCTGCTACGCGCCGGCCGGGCGCTATGCGCACATCGCCTCGGCCTACATGACCGTTGGCACCGCCAAGGCCGCCGGCGTGAAGACCATCGTCGCCTGTTCATCGCCCTTTCGCGGCGGCGGCATGCACCCGCATGTTTTGTATGCCTTCCAGGCCGCAGGGGCCGATGTCATCCTCACCCTGGGTGGCGTGCAAGCCATTGCAACGCTGGCCTATGGCCTGTTCACCGGCCAACCGGCCGACGTGGTGGTGGGCCCGGGCAACAAATTCGTGGCCGAGGCCAAGCGCGCCCTGTTCGGTCAGGTGGGCATTGATGTGTTTGCCGGCCCGTCCGAAGTGGCGGTGATTGCTGATGAAACGGCCGATGCGGCGCTGGTGGCCAGCGACCTGGTGGGCCAGGCCGAGCATGGGCATGAGTCACCGGCCTGGTTGTTCACCACCTCGCAGGTCTTGGCGCAAGACGTGATGGCGCGTGTGCCCGCTTTGATCAACGCCCTGCCGCCCACCGCGCGCGACGCCGCCGGTGCGGCCTGGCGCGACTATGGCGAAGTCATTGTGTGCAGCACGCGCGAAGAAGTGGCGCAGGTGTCTGACCGCCACGCCAGCGAACACCTCGAAGTCCATGCGCAAGATTTGGACTGGTGGCTGCAGCGGCTGACCTGCTACGGCTCGCTGTTCTTGGGCGAAGAAACCACCGTGGCCTTTGGCGACAAGGCCAGCGGCCCGAATCATGTGCTGCCCACCAAGGGCGCGGCGCGTTACTCGGGCGGGCTGAGCGTGCACAAGTTCATGAAGACGCTCACCTGGCAGCGCATGAACCGCGATGCCACGCGGCAGATCGGTGAAGTCACGGCACGCATTTCGCGGTTAGAGGGCATGGAAGCGCATGCGCGCACTGCCGATGACCGCTTGGCCAAGTACTTTCCCGGCGAGCAGTTCAGCCTGGGCGAACCGGTGAAAGTGTGAACGCCTTCATCAAAGACTTGTTTGCGCTGCACGGCAAGCGCGCCGTGGTGACGGGCGGCAACGCCGGCATCGGCCTGGCCATGGCCACCGCGCTGGGGCGGGCCGGCGCCGCGCTGCTGCTGGTGGCGCGGCGCGAAGCGCAGTTGCAAGCCGCCGCGGCCAGCCTGCGCGCCGAAGGCATCGAGGTGGACACGTTAACGCTAGACTTGAGCCACACCGAGACCCTGCCGGCTGCGGGTGCCGCCATCGCGCAGCGCGCGGGCACGGTGGATATTCTGGTCAACGCCGCCGGCATCAACCTGCGCCAGCCCTTCGCTGACGTCACGCCCGCAGGCTGGAACCAGCAACTCACCCTGCACCTGGGCGCGCCGTTCTTCCTGACGCAGGCGCTGGCACCGGGCATGGCGGTGCGCGGCGGCGGGCGCATCATCAACGTCGCCTCATTGCAGTCCACGCGGGCGTTTGCGCACAGCGCGCCCTATGGCGCCGGCAAGGGCGGCGTGGTGCAACTCACGCGCGCCATCGCGCAGGCCTGGTCGGCACAGGGCGTCACCTGCAACGCCATCGGCCCGGGCTTCTTCCCCACCGACCTCACCGCCCCGGTGTTTGCCGACCCGGCGCTGGCAGCCTTTCACGCCGGGCGCACGGCAGTGGGCCGCAACGGCCGGTTGAACGACTTGTTTGGCGCCACGGTTTTCTTGGCCAGCGCCGCCAGTGCCTACATCACCGGCCAAACCTTGATGGTCGATGGCGGCTACACCGCTTTGTAAATGGCCCACCCCAACATGCAAGCCCTGGTCTACACCGCCCCCAACGAAGTGCAACTGCAAGAGCGGCCCGAGCCCGGCATGGCCGGCGACGACGTGCTGCTGCGCATCGATGCTGCCGGCATTTGCGGCTCTGACATGCACGCCTACCACGGCCACGACCCGCGGCGCCAACCCGGCCTGGTGCTGGGCCACGAGTTCGCGGCCATGGTGCTGGCATCAAGCTCGCCGCTGTGGCAGCCTGGCCAGCGCGTCACCGGCAACCCCTTGATCACTTGTGGCCGCTGCGACTTCTGCCTGCAAGGCCGCGACAACCTGTGTGCGCACCGCACCATGGTGGGCATGAGCCGCCCCGGCGCCTTTGCGCAACGCATGAGCATCCCCGCCAACTGCCTGATCCCCCTGCCCGACAGCTTGCCCGCGCTGGCCGGCGCGCTCACCGAGCCGGCCGCCACGGCGGTGCACGCCCTTAACCTTTCCATGCGTGCGCTGGTGCGGCCCTTGCCCGAGTGCCGTGTGCTGGTGCTGGGCGGCGGCGCCATCGGCATGCTGGCCGCGCTGCTGTTGCGCCACCACGGCGCGGCTGAAGTGCAGGCGGCTGAAACGAACCCCTTGCGCCGCGCATCGCTTGAACTGCATGCCTGCTGCGCCGTGTTTGACCCGCGCAGTGCCGCGCCGTCGGAAAACAGTTTTGATTACGTGATCGACGCCGTGGGCAGCGCGGCCACGCGCCAGTCCGCGCTGGCCGCGGTGAAGCCCGGTGGCGTGGTGATGCACATCGGTTTGCAAGACTGGGCCAGCGAAATCGACATGCGCAGACTCACGCTGGCCGAGATCACCTTGCTCGGCACCTACACCTACACCCAGGCCGACCTGCGCGCTACCGTAGGCTTGCTGGCGCGCGGCGCGTTTGGTGATTTGACGTGGGTGCAGGCCAGGCCGTTGACAGAGGGCGCAGCGGCGTTTGCTGACTTGCACGCCGGGCGCACGGCGGCGGCGAAGGTGGTGTTGCTGCCGCAGTGAACGGCGGGCCTGACAAGGGCGGATACTGATCCACGTTGTGGCCCGATCAGGAGTCGTCATGCCCAGTGAACAGTTCGACGCCATCGTCGTCGGCGCCGGCCAGGCTGGCCCGGCGATTGCCGCGCGTTGCAGCCAGGAAGGCTTGCGCACGGCGGTCGTCGAGCGCGGCCATTTCGGTGGCACCTGTGTCAACGTGGGCTGCGTGCCAACCAAGACGCTGGTGGCCAGCGCGCGCGCCATGCACCAGGCGCGGCGCGGCGCAGAGTTCGGTTTTTCAAGCGACGACATCCGCGTTGACATGGCCCGTGTGATGGCGCGCAAGAACGGCATCGTGCAGCATTCGCGCGCAGGCGTGGAAGCCTGGGTGCGTGGCCTGAAGCACACCGAAACCATCGTTGGCGAAGCGCGCTTTGTGGCGCCCGCCACGCTTGAAGTCGCCAGCCGGCGGCTGACCGCGCCGCGCATTTTTCTCAACGTCGGCGCCCGTTCGGTGCGGCCGGCGCTGCCGGGCATCGACACCGTGCCCACGCTGGACAACGCCTCGATCATGGAACTGACCGAGGTGCCCGAACACCTGGTCATCATCGGCGGCAGCTACATTGGGTTGGAGTTCGCGCAGATGATGCGCCGCTTCGGCGCACAGGTCACGGTGGTGGAGCGCGCAGCGCACCTGCTGCCGCGCGAAGACGCCGATGTGTCGGACGGCATTCGCTCGATTCTTGAAAACGAAGGCATACGCTTTGCCATGGGCTCGGAATGCATCGCGCTGAGCCGTGATGGTGAACGCATCAGCGTCGGCGCCGCCTGTGCGCAAGAGCAGCCGCCCCTCAGCGGCAGCCATGTGTTGCTGGCCGTGGGCCGGCGGCCCAACACCGACGGGCTGGGGCTTGAAGCGGCCGGCATTCGCACTGATGAACGCGGCCACATCGTGGTCGATGACCAATGCCGCAGCAGTGCCGAAGGCGTGTGGGCGGTGGGCGACTGCAACGGCCGCGGCGCCTTCACGCACACCGCGTGGAACGACCATGAGATCGTGGTCGCCAACCTGTTCGACCACGACCCGCGCCGCATCAGCCAGCGCATTCCGTGCTACGCGCTGTACATCGACCCGGCGCTCGGCCGCATGGGCATGAGCGAAACCGAAGCGCGCGCCAGCGGCGCCAACGTGATGCGCGCCAAGATGCCGATGCAGCGTGTGGGCCGGGCGCGCGAAGCCGGCGAGACGCAAGGCTTCATGAAGGTGCTGGTCGATGCCGACAACCAGCGCCTGCTCGGCGCCGCGATCCTCGGCCTGAACGGAGATGAAGTGATTCACTCGTTGCTCGACGTGATGGCCGCCGGCCAGCCCTACACCGCCATTTCGCGCACCATGCATATTCACCCCACGGTGTCGGAACTGCTGCCCACCTTGCTGCAGCAATTGCGGCCGCTGCCAAAACCGCAAGTTGAACAGGACAAACCATGACTGAAGCTCAGACCCAGCGCGACATCGCCGTCAACGGCATCAACCTGCACATCACCGAGCAAGGCAGCGGCCCGCTGGTGCTGCTGTGCCATGGCTGGCCCGAGCTGGCCTATTCATGGCGCCACCAGATGCCGGCCTTGGCGCAAGCCGGCTACCGCGTGGTGGCGCCCGACATGCGCGGCTACGGCGCCAGTTCGGTGCCACACGAGATTGCGGCCTATGCCATCACCGACTTGGTGGGCGACATGGTGGCGCTGGTGGCCGCATTGGGGCAAACCAAGGCCGCCATCATTGGCCACGATTGGGGCGCCAACGTGGCCTGGAACGCGGCGCTGATGCGCCCCAACCTGTTCACCGCCGTGGCCGCGCTGAGCGTGCCGCACCGGCCGCGCAACCCCGCGGCAGCGCCGCTGACCATGCTGCGCGCAGCCGGGCTGGAAAACTTCTATTGGTTCTACTTCAACCGCGAAGGCGTGGCCGAAGCCGAGTTCGAGCGCGACATAGAAGCGGCCATCCGCAAGGTGCTGTACTCGGGTTCGGGCGATGCGCCGCCCGGCACCGGCTCACTGAACGTGCTGCCTGGTGAGGGGTTCCTGAGTCGTGTTAACGATCCAGCCGAGCTGCCGGCCTGGCTGAGTGCAAACGACGTGGCGGTGTACGCCGCCGCATTCCGCCACACCGGCCTGCGCGGGCCGTTCAACTGGTACCGCAACATCGACCGCAATTGGGCGCTGCTGGCGCCGTTCCAGGGCGCCCAGATCACGCCACCGGCGCTGTTCATTGCCGGCACGCGCGACGGCGTGATCGCCTCGCCCATCGGGCGTGGTGCCCTGGACACCATGGTCAACAGCGTGCCGAACCTGCGCGACAAGGTACTCATCCCTGGCGGCGGCCATTGGATCCAGCAAGAGCGGCCGGCAGAAGTGAATGCGGCGCTGCTGCGCTTTTTGGCGGCTGACTACCCGGCTTGAACGCCCGGGTGGCCAGCCCGCCGCAGCGCCGCTTGCGGCAGCCCTTCAGTGGCCGGCTTGAATGACAAAATGGCCTGCAGGGTGCGCTTGATGAGCGCGCCCCACCGCGAACCATACGTTGCGAACAAACACAAACACAACAAGGCTCCTGTCGCATGGCACGCAACCAAACCCGACAGGCCGACGCCCATGCGCCGGCCGTCACTGAACGACTCGCCCGCTTCGCCGTTGAGCACCCCAGCCGGGGCTGGAGCGATGCGGTTGAAGCCGAGGCACACCGCACGTTTGCCAACTGGGTGGGCTGCGCCATCGGGCCTTCAGGGCATGACACCGTGCTGGCCGCCTTGCGCGCCGTGCAGGAGCTGCAACCCAGCGCGCAGGCCAGCCTGTTGGGGCGCAGCGAACGGGTCGATGTGGCCAGCGCCGCGCTTATCAACGGCATCAGTTCGCACACCTGGGACTTTGATGACACGCACCTGAAAACCATCATCCACCCGGCCGGCCCGGTGGCGCCCGCCGTGCTGGCGCTGGCCGAGATGCATGGCTTGTCGGGCCGCGCAGTGATCGACGCTTTGGTGCTGGGCATTGAAGTCAGTTGCCGCGTGGGCAATGCCATCTACCCCGATCACTACGACCGCGGCTGGCACATCACCGGCACCACCGGCATGCTCGGCAGCGCGGCGGCCTGCTCGCGTTTGCTCGGCCTGGATGTGGCGCGCACCCAAATGGCCTTGGGCATTGCGGCCTCGCAGCCGATAGGCCTGCGCGAGCAATTCGGCACCATGACCAAACCCTTTCACCCGGGTGGCGCGGCGCGTGTGGGGTTGATGTCGGCCCTGATGGCCAAGCATGGCTACACCGCCAGCCAACGCGCACTGGAAGCGCCGCGCGGGCTGCTGCAGGTGTTCAGTGACAAGACCGATTGGCGCGAGATCACCGCGGGCCTGGGCGAGCGTTGGGAGTCCGCGCTCAACACCTACAAACCGTTTGCCTGCGGCATCGTCATCCACCCGGCCATCGATGGTTGCGTGCAACTGCGCAATGCGCACAACCTGAAGGCCAGCGACGTTGCCAAAGTCACGCTCAAGGTGCATTCGCTGGTGCTCGAACTGACGGGCAAGAAGACACCGCGCAACGGCTTGGAGAGTAAGTTCAGCGTCTACCACTCCTGCGCCGTGGGCTTGTTGCATGGCCGCGCCGGTGAACATGAATACACCGACGAGATCGTCAACCACGCCGACGTGCTGGCCCTGCGCGCCAAGGTGGAAGCCATCGTCGACGACCGCATCGACGAAGCCTCGGCCGACCTCACCCTGCACACCACCGACGGGCGCGAACTGCACCTGTTTGTTGAGCATGCCATTGGCAGCGTCGAACGCCCGATGAGCCAGGCGCAACTGCAAGCCAAGTTCGTGGGCCAGGCCGAGCCGGTGCTGGGTGCAACCAAAACGGCGCAGGCCTGGGCGCTTTCAATGACCCTGGCGCAACAGGCCAACTTGCAGGCCTTCATCGCCAGCGCCACCTGAGCGCGCAACGCCGCAGCAAGCGCCAAGCTGCGCCAGCGCAGCACGCAGTACCCACCCGAACGCCACACCATGCCTCACCTGCCTGCTTCACCCGCATTGGCGCGTTTTCGCGTTGTTGACCTGACCCAGGTGCGCGCCGGCCCCACCGCGTGCCGGCAGTTGGCCGATTGGGGCGCCGATGTCATTCAGGTGCAGATGCCCGAGCACATGCGCGGTGACGACACGCTGGGCGGGCAAGACGGCTCGGACTACCAATACACCCACCGCAACAAGCGCAGCGTCACGCTGAACTTGAAAGAGCCTGAAGGCATCGTGGCGCTGAAAAAACTCATCGCCAGCGCCGATGTGGTGGTTGAAAACTTCCGCCCCGATGTGAAGTTTCGCCTGGGCATTGATTACGACACCCTGGCCAAAGACCAGCCACTCCTCATCTACGCCAGCATTTCCGGTTTCGGCCAAACCGGCCCCTTGGCCGAGCGGCCGGGCTTTGACCAAATTGCGCAGGGGCTGGGTGGCTTGATGTCGGTCACCGGCTTGCCCGGCCAAGGCCCGGTGCGCGTGGGCATTCCGATTGCTGACCTGTGTGCCGGCATCTTTGCCGCGCAGGGCATTTTGGTGGCCTTGCTGGAGCGCGAAGCATCGGGCAAGGGCCAGTGGCTGCACACCTCGTTGCTGCAGGCCATGGTCTACATGATGGACTTTCAAACCGCGCGCTGGTTGAGCGATGGCGAGGTGGCCGGCCAGGCCGGCAACTTTCACCCCACCAGCATTCCCACCGGCGTGTACAAGGCGCGCGACGGCTATCTGAACATCGCCGTGTTCGGCAGCAAGATCTGGGAACGCTTTTGCACCACGCTGGGCGCACCCGAGTGGATCACCGACCCGCGCTTCAGCGCAAAGACCGGCCGCAGCGTGAACCGCGATGTGCTCAATGCCGCCATCAACGAGCGGCTGGCGCACCAAGCCCGCAGCCACTGGATCGAGCGGTTCAACCGCGACGGCGTGGCCTGCGGCCACATCAACGACATGCGCGAAGTGTTTGCCGAGCCGCAGGTGCAGCACTTGGGGCTGGTGCAAGAGGTGGTCTCTGAACGCCTGGGCCCACAGCGCCTGGTGGGCCAACCCATGACGCTGCAGCGCACACCCAGCACGCTGGCACGCGCCGCGCCGCGCCGGGGGGAACACACCGAAGAAGTGCTGGGCGAACTCGGCCTGGCCAGCGCAGACATAGCGCGCATGAAAGCGCGAGGGGTATTTTGATGAGCCATGCCGAATACACGTCCCCCACCGAACGGGTGCAAGTGCGCCTGGAAGGGGCGGCGCTGCACATCGTGTTCAACAACCTGGCGCGGCACAACGCGCTGTCGGTCGACATGTGGGGCGCCGTGCCGGCGCTGTTGGCGCAGGCGGCGCAAGACACGCGCGTGCGCCTGGTGGTGTTTTCAGGCGCGGGTGACAAGGCCTTTGTGTCGGGCGCCGACATCTCGCAGTTTGAAGACATGCGCGCCGCGCGCGAGGCCGTCAAACACTACGAAGCCTTGGCCGAAGACGCTTTGATGAGCATCTACCAATTCGCCAAACCCACGCTGGCTTGCATTCGGGGCTGGTGCATTGGTGGTGGCGTCAACGTGGCCATCAGTTGCGACATCCGCATCGCCGCCAGCGACGCCGTGTTTGCCATTCCCGCGGCGCGGCTGGGGCTGGGTTACCGCTGTTCGGCGTTGAAGAATTTGGTCGACTTGATCGGCGTGGGCGCAGCCAAAGACTTGTTCTTCACCGCGCGCCGCATCGACGCTGCGCAGGCGCTGCGCCTGAATTTGGTGACGTGCACCTGCGCGCCCGAAGCGTTGCCGGCGCTGCTGGCCGAGTACAGCGCCAGCATCGCCGAAAACGCGCCGCTGACCCTGCACGCGGCCAAAACCATCATCGGCGAGCTGCTCAAACCGCCCGCTGAGTTGGACGCTGCGCTGTGCCGCGAACTCATCACCCGCTGTTTTGAAAGCGACGACTACGCCGAAGGGCGCCGCGCCTTCATGGAAAAACGCAAACCCAGTTTCCTGGGCCATTGAGCGTCACTCGCGCAAGCAGCGCCAGTGGTTGAAATTCACCTGCGGTAGAAAGCGCCCAACTCACCATGTTGTCTTATTCCTTGCGCGTTGAAGGCACGCAAACGCTGTTGCAATGCACCGATATGCCGCTGCCCGAGCCCGGGCCTGGCCAGGTGCTGCTGCGCATGCACGCGGCCGGCTTGAACCGCGGTGAATTCATTCCCGGCGGCTTGGTCAAGTGCGGTGCGGCCAAGCCCGCCGGCATTGAAGGCGCGGGCGAAATCGTGGCGCTGGGCGCTGGCGTGACGGGCCTGGCGGTGGGCAACCGCGTGATGGGCCGTTGCGCCGGCGCATTTTCAAGTTATGCCGTGATGGACGCGCGCGAAGCCATGCTGGTGCCACCTGGCCTGGGCATGGAAGCCGCCGCCGCGGTGCCACTGACCTTCCTGGTGGTGCACGACATGCTGCGCCGCCAGGGCCGGCTGCAGGCAGGCGAATGGCTGCTCATCACCGGCGTGTCGTCTGGCGTGGGCGTGGCCGCCTTGCAGGCCGCCAAGGCCTGCGGCGCGCAGGTCATCGGCACCTCGGGTTCGGCCGAAAAATTGCAGCGCCTGCAGGGCCTGGGTTTGGATGTGGGCATCACCACGCGCCAGGGTGACTTTGCCGCCGCGGTGATGCAGGCCACCGCGCAGCGTGGCGTGAACCTGGTGGTGAATGCAGTGGGCGGCTCGGTCTTTGCCGAGTGCGTGCGTTGCCTGGCGTTCGAAGGCCGCCTGGCCACCGTGGGCTATGTTGACAACACGCTGCAAGCCGAGATCGACATTCAAGCGCTGCACGCCAAGCGGCTCACGCTGTTTGGCGTGTCGAACAAGTTGCGCAGCGCCGACCAGCGCGCTGAAGGCGTGCCCGCCTTTGTGGCGGAATGGCTGCCATGGTTTGCCAGCGGCCACATCCGCCCGCTGGTGGACAGCGTCTTTCCTTTGGCCGAGTTGGCGGCCGCGCGCGCGCACATGCAAGCCAACGCCCACCTGGGAAAAATCGTCGTCACCATGGCGGCGCATGGCACCTGAACCCAAAAGCCCGCCACCGGGCGCCTGAACCGAAAGCCCGCCGCATGTTCGCCTGCCACACCGCCCTGTCCCGCACGGTGCCCACCTTGCGGCAAATCTGCCTGTTGACGGCCATGTTAGGGGCACTGGCCCACCCCGGCGCTGCATGGGCACAGGCCTACCCCGCCAAGCCGATTCGCCTGGTGATTGGGTTTGCCCCCGGCGGCGCGGCCGACTATGTGGCACGCACCCTCAGCGAGCCGCTTGGCCGTGCCTTGGGCCAACAAGTGGTGGTGGAAAACCGCGCCGGCGCCGGCAGCAGCCTGGCGGCCGATTTCGTTGCCAAAGCCAGTGGCGACGGCTACACCGTGCTCATTGCCAGCCCCAGCAGCATCTCGGTGAACCCGGCACTCAACGCCAAATTGGCTTACGTGAAAGATTTGCTGCCGGTGGCGCGCATCACCACCTCACCGTTGGTGGTGGCCGCCTTTCCAGGCGCGGGCATCGGCTCGATCCAGGAGCTAATTGCCGTGGCCAAGAAAAAGCCCGGCAGCCTGAACTACAGCACCTCGGGCAACGGCTCGGCGCCACACCTGGGTGCCGCGCACTTCAGCCGTGTGGCCGGCGTTGAGATGGTGCACATTCCCTTCAAAGGCGGCGCACCCGCGATCCAAAGCGTGGTGGCCGGCGAGGTGCAACTGACCTTCGGCACGCCGCCTTCGGTGCTGCCCATGGTGCAAGCCGGGCGCCTGCGCGCACTGGCTGTGACCAGCCTGAACCGTTCGCCCCTGGTGCCCGATGTGCCGGGCATGGCAGAGGCCGGTTTGCCGGCCTTCGGCATGTCGTTTTGGTACGGCCTGTTTGTGCCCGTGGGCACGCCGCCCGAAGTGATCAAGAAAATTTATGACGCCGCTGCCGATGCCCTGCAAAAACCCGAGGTGAAGGCAGCGTTGGCACGCGAAGGCACCGAGGTGGCACTGTCGAAATCACCCGATGAGTTTGCCGCCTTCCTGAGTGAGGACAACCGCTTTTGGGCCAAGCTGGCACGGGAGTCGGGCGTGAAGCTCGATTAAGAACTTGTCCGTAAATAGGAGGACCCTGCGTTGAGACCAAAGGGCGATGGATGCAGACGCGCCCTTTGGCCTCAACCCGAAGGGTCCCGGCGCAGGGCCCTCCTGTTTACGGACAAGTTCTAAGGCGCTGGCACCCCAGCGCAAGCGGCGCACTACTGCGTGGCGCGCGCCGATGCTGAAGCCGCGGGCGCAGGCTGCGCCAGCAACGGCGGCGGCAGCGCTTGGGGCCGCTGCACGCCATAGCCCTGTGCAAAGTCCACGCCCAAGGCGCGCAGTTCATTGATCACCGCGGCCGATTCGGCGAACTCGCCAACGGTCTGCAAACCCATGATGTGGCCCACGCGGTTGATGGTGTCGGCCATGGCGCGGTCTATCGGGTCGGTGACGATATTGCGCACGAAGCTGCCGTCGATCTTCAGGTAGTCCACCGGCAAGGTCTTCAGGTAGGCCAGAGAACTGGTGCCGATGCCGAAGTCGTCGAGCGCAAAACAGAACCCCAGCGCTTTGAGCTCACGCATGAACTGCGTGGCATGGCGAATGTTGTTGATGGCCGCGGTCTCGGTGATCTCGAAGCAAATGGCGCCGGGCGGCAGACGGTGTTGCTCGGACTGCTCGCGGATGAACGCCAGGATGCCGTCGGAATTGAGCGTCGTGCCAGACAAGTTGATGGCGCAGGTCAGTGGCGTTCCCATCTGCGCCAGCAAGTCGCGGTAGCGCGCGAACACCGTCTTGACCACCCAGCGGTCAATGGCCGGCATGATGTTGTAGCGCTCGGCCGCAGGGATGAAACTGCCCGGCGCGACCAGCTTGCCATCCTCGTCGATCAAGCGCAGCAAGATCTCGATGTGCTGGCCCCCGGCGCTGTGCTCGCCCAGCGCCAGGTAGGGCGGGTAGTGCAGCACCAGGCGCTCATCTTCAAGGGCCTGGCTCAGCCGCGCGGCCCAGCCCATGTCGGTGCGCCGCTGCGCCATGTCGGCGTCGCTGCTCTGGAACACGCAGACCCGGTTGCGCCCTTGTTCCTTGGCCGTGTAGCACGCCGTGTCAGCAGCGCTGAAGAGGTCGGCACGGCTGCCGGTGGCGCTGTTGATGGCCACCAAGCCGATGCTCACGCCGACCGCGAACGGCTTGCCTTGCCAGGGGAAGCGGTGGTCGCGCACGGCGGCCAGTAGATCGGCGGCAATCAACTGGGCGCGATCCAATGCGCAGCCTTGCAGCAGCACGCCGAACTCGTCGCCGCCCAAACGGGCCAGCGTGTCGGACTCCCGCAGCCGCGTTTGCAGCAGGCCGGCCAACTGCTTGAGCATGGCGTCGCCCGCAGCGTGGCCGCAGCTGTCGTTCACGACCTTGAATTGATCAAGGTCGAGGTAGCACAGCACATGGTGAACGTTTGAATTGCGCGCACTCAGCAAAGCCGCCTCCACGCGCGACTCGAACTCGCGGCGGTTGACCAGGCCGGTCAGCGAATCATGGGTCGCGGCCCATGTGATGCGCTGCGCCATGCGATGGGTGGCGGTGACATCACGAAACACCATCACGCCGCCGATCACCGCGCCATGGCGGTCGAGCAGGGGCGCGGCCGACTCTTCGATCGCCATCGACGTTCCGTCGCGCCGCATCAGCGCAACTTCATGGCCGCTGGACGGTCTGGGCTGGTTGTCGTGCAGCGCCTGGGCCAACCGCGCCGGCAGCACTTGCATCGTGCGTTCATCGACCAGGCTGCAGATTTCCGCCAGGGGTTTGCCGCGGGCCTGCGCCAACGTCCATTGGGTCAGGCGCTCGGCCACCGGGTTGAGGTAATCAACCACCTCATGCATGTCGGTGGTGATCACCCCGTCGCCGATCGACTGCAGTGTGACGCGCGCACGCTCCTTCGCGCCGAAGGCAGCGTTGCTCAGTTGCCTTTCTCGCGCTTGTTGGCGGCGCATCAGCCGCAACAACGCTGCGGCCAGGGCCATGCCGATGAGCGCGGCCAAGCCCGTTTCCAGCAGCAAGCCGCGCAGCGAGCGCTGCACCTCGACCACGCCCACCACCGCACCGGAGTCGAACAGCTGCGCGCTGCGCGCGACCACGGGCCGACTCAGGCTGTGCGCAGAGGCCGCAACCAGTTCGCCGGCAGACGTGACGATCTTGGCGTGTTCATCCTCCAGTTCCACCGGCAGCCTGATCAGTAGCTCTTGCAGCCGGTGTTCCTCGAAGCGCCACATGTCGGGCGAGGTGCCGATGGCCTGGTTGATCACTTCGGCCTTGACGTCGGCCTTGGTTTGCAACGACGAGCCGAGCGCTGCGTAGCGCACACCCAAGTAGCCCGCGGGCAACGCGACACTCAACACCGCCGATACGGCCAGGATCAGGGTGCCGAGCAGGCGCGCCGGCGGCAGTGCAGCAGCGTCGTTCACGAACGTGCCTTCGTGCGGCGCACTGCGCAGCTCGCCCTTCGGGCCGAGACGGGACGCGGATGACCGCTGCGGCCGCTCATTTCACCCAATGGCCGGTTTGCAGCAGGATCTCGCGCCCCATGGCCGAGCCCACGAAGGCGACGAACGCCTGCGCGTCAGGCGGTGTCTTTGCGCTCGTGACGAGTAGAAACTGCTTCACCAAGGGGTAGCTGCCGTTGCCGACGTTCTGCGCGCTGGGCACCACGCCATCGAGCGCCAGCGCCTTGAGCGCGCGCTTCTCGGCAACCAGCAAGGCCAGCGTCGATGGGCCCAACGCGCCCGGGATCTTTTCGATGGCGCTGGCGGTTTCCTGGTCGGTGACCGTGAACACCATGCCTTTGCGCTGCTCGGCTGCCGACTTGGCCTCACGCATCGCCGGCGAGATGTTCTTGATGACTTCACTGTCCGAGTCGCCAAGTGGGCGCAACACCAGGCGCAGCTTCGAACCATCCGGCCACTGTTCCAACTTGCCGGCGTAAATGTCCACCAGGTGCTGGGTCGTGATGCCGGTTGCCTTGTTCGCCACCGCGGTGGCAAAGACGAACGGCGTGCGGCCCAACTCAACCGCCACGGCGCCAGCTTTGGCCTCGGCCTCGCTCAATGGTCGAGAACTCAGACCGATCTCGATGGCCCCGGCCAGCACGGCCTTGATGCCACCGCCGCTGCCCATGCTGGGCAGCACCGTGATCTTGGCGTTGGGCTGGTTCTTCGCATAGGCCTGGGCCAACACCTGCATGGTGCCCAGGGCCGCGCCGGTGCCGCCGATCTTGATCTCGTTCGCATGGGCGGACGCGGCCAGCGTCAAGGCGGCGAAGGCCAACGAGGTGGCCGCTGTACGCCACGCGAACTGGCGTGGGTTGGATGCTGAGTTCGGCATATCGCCCTTCGGTAGGGTTGACGAGGTGAGGCGCAGCCCCTTGCTTCTAGCAGCCTGTCGGGCTGGTTGATCGTTATCGGTGCCGGCTGCCGGCGCTTGAATCGGGCTGCGCCCCAACTGCGACACTCGGCGCCCATGAAACTGCTGCTTGCACCGATGGAGGGCCTGCTCGACCACAGCTTGCGCGACGTCATCACCCGCGCCGGCGGCATTGACCGCTGCGTGTCGGAATTCATCCGCATCACCGACCAGCTTTTGCCCGCGCGGGTCTTCACCCGCGTCATGCCCGAACTGTTGACGGGCAGCCGCACGGCAGCGGGCACGCCGGTGCGCGCCCAGTTGCTCGGCTCAGACCCAAGCTGCCTGGCCGAGAACGCCGCCGTGCTCGCCAGCCTGGGCGCCGAGGGCATTGACTTGAACTTCGGCTGCCCCGCGCCCACCGTCAACCGCCACCGCGGCGGCGCGGTGTTGCTCGACGAGCCGCACCTGGTGCACGCGATCGTGGCCGCCGTGCGCCGCGCCGTGCCCGCGGCGCTGCCGGTGTCGGCCAAGATGCGACTCGGCCACCGCGACCACGCGCTGATGCTCGACAACGCACGCGCCATTGCCGCGGCCGGGGCGTGTGAACTGGTGGTGCATGCACGCACCAAGCTCGATGGTTATCGCCCACCCGCGTACTGGGAACACATTGCGCACATCCAGCAAGCCGTGGCGATACCGGTGGTGGCCAATGGCGAGATCTGGAACACCGACGATGCGGCGCGCTGCGTGGCAGCGTCGGGCTGCGCGGCGCTGATGCTGGGCCGCGGCATGGTCGCCGACCCCGGCCTGGCCCTGGCCATTCGCTGCCCGCAAGGCCAGCCCTTGGCCTGGTCCGCGTTGTGGCCACTGCTGCGCGTTTACTGGCAGTGCACCGCCCTGCATGTGGGGCCGCGCCACCGCGCTGGGCGCTTGAAGCAGTGGCTCAATTTGCTGCGCCGGCGTCACCCCGAAGCACAAGCCGCCTTTGACTTGGTGCGCACCGTGAACGACCCGCTGTGGGTGGATGCCTGGTTGGCGGCACCGGGCCATTGAAGCCGCAGCGTTCAACACCCTCTCAGCGAGAGGCTGGTTCTGCCAGGGCGCTGCATCCATCATCGGATGGATGTTCTTGTTAGCCACACGAGACACCATGTGCCCACGCGGCAAGCATCCTGCGGCGCCTGTGCAACTTGAAGGACGACCGGAATGAGAAACCATGCGCTGAAAACGGACGGCCGCTCGCCACGAGACGTTGAGACCAAGCTCAAGAAGTACCTGCCCGGGCTCGATGTGCGCTTGTGGCCCTACAGCGCCACACAGGCGATCATCCGCGCGCCGCTCGTCCTCGCGCTGGAAACCGATTACCCGAGCATCGGCGCCGGCCCACTGCTCAAGGTGCTCGGCATCCAGTCCATCCGCGCCATATCGGATGAA
Source organism: Burkholderiales bacterium (assembly GCA_031418595.1). Lineage (GTDB taxonomy): Bacteria > Pseudomonadota > Gammaproteobacteria > Burkholderiales > Burkholderiaceae_C > Rubrivivax. Next base: position 6,743 of record JANOXU010000028.1, on the reverse strand, counting down.
GAGACGGTCGCCTTGCTGGCCGGCCGCGACCCCGACCAGTTGCCGCCCAAGCCCGTTGCGGCAGCGGCGAAGGTCGGCAACCTGGACTGGCACCTCGAAGCCGCACGCATTCCCGCAGCCTGGCAGTTGCTGGGCGGGCCCGACAACATCGCCTGGGGCAACCTGCGCGTGGGCCTGATCGACACCGGCTACACGCGGCATCCGGCCTTGGGGTTTGCGGGCGCCACCTGGATCGACGTCGCTCGCGCGCAGACCTTCATGCCGGCCGGCGACGCGGGCGAGGCGTCGATGTCGCCGCGCGAACTGGGCCAGGGCGTCGACAACCTTCAAGGCGTGAGCGGTGGCCACGGCACCCGCATGGCCAGCATGGTGTGCGGCCATGCGCCGGGTGCCGCGGGTGGCGCGTTCTACGGCGTGGCACCCAAGCTGCCGCTGTTACCGATTCGCATCACTGACATCGTGTGGATCAATCACGCGCAACGTGAATTCGCGCAAGCGGTCGACCACGCCATGAACACAGTGGGCGTCGATGTGATCAACGTCAGCCTCGGCGTGTTCGCCGGTGTGGCCATCAAGCCGCTCAGAAACGCCCTCAACAGGGCGTACGAAAACGGCGTGATCGTCGTCTGCGCGGCCGGCAATCACGTCAACTCGGTGGTGGCGCCGGGGCGCCTGCACCGCACGGTTTGCGTCGGCGGCATCACCCGCAACAACGATGCGCCGTGGTCGGGCAGCAGCTTCGGCCCTGAAGTCGATTTCAGCGCACCGGCCGCCGATTTGCGGCGCGCCAGCACGTCGCGCAACGGCAGTTTCAGCTACGGGGCAGGCGGCGACGGCACGTCTTACGCCACGGCGATCACGACCGGCGCGGCAGCACTGTGGCTGGCGCACCGGCGCGACGAGATCAGCGCCACCTACCCACAGCCCTGGCAGCGCGTCGCCGCCTTCACCAAGCTGGCTCGTGACACCGCGCGCGTGCCGGCGTTGTGGAAACCGGGTGCGTTCGGCAGCGGCGTGCTGGACGTGCACGCCCTGCTGACGAGCCCACTGCCGGCGCCAGCCAGTCTCGTGCAGGCGCCGGCGGCGTGAGGGTCAGCTTCGTTGCGTCGGGTTGAACGCAAGAGCCCGCTCAACACGCCGCCTGCGCTGTGACGCGCAGCGCAGCGCAGCCAACGACAGCGCCCGACCCAGTTACCCGCGCTCGTCAGCCTGGCCGCGACAAGGTCTGCACATAGTCGTGCTGCGCCGTGTGAATGGTGGACACGCGGTACTCCACCGGTTTGTCGCCAAAGGTCAAGGCCGTGCGGCGCAGGCGCAGCACCGGCGCACCCAACGCCAGGCCCAGCACGCGCGCCGCAGCGCGGTCAGCCGCCACGGCGCGGGCGCGTTCCAGTGCGCGCACCACGGTGATGGCGAAGGCTGACTGGTAGAGCTGGTAGATGGTGCCCGGGCGTTCACGCACACGTTTTTCGGTGAGGCCCTTGAACAGCAGCACGGGCAGCACCAGCACATCGTGCACCACGGCCTGGCCTTGCAGCAGCAGGCGGTTTTCGATCTGGAAGGCGGCGTCGCCGGCGCGCAGGCCCAGCGCCGCGGCGGCTTCTTCTTCAACGCGCACGCGCTCGAACGACAGCAGCTCAACCTTGGGCGCCTGGCGCAAGCCGTCAGAGCGTTCGACGTGAAAGAACTGGAACAGGAAACGGTCTTCGCTGTGCGTGGCCACGAAGGTGCCGCGGCCCTGGCGGCGCACCACGATGTGCTCGGCCACCAGTTCATCGACCGCGCGGCGCACGGTGCCCACCGACACGCCCATGTCAACGCCCAGCGCAGTCTCGCTGGGCAGCGCCTGGCCCGGCGCCAGCACCCCCTGCTCGATGCCGCCCAGCAAGGCCCGTTTGACGGCGCGGTACAGCGGCATACCGGCGGCTTCCGGCGTGATCGCGGTGAACAACTTGGGCTCGGGCATGGCCGGATTCTGAACGCAAAGCACCCCGACAACCAAGTCATATGGATGACCCGGTTGACACCCGCGCATCGGCCCGGCGAGCATCGCGCCTGGCTGCCCGTTTTGCAGCAACCCAGGAGCTACAGCGATGATTCACTTTGTTTTGCACGACGCCCACGACACCGTGGCCGTGGTGGTGGTTGAAGGGGTTCAGGCCGGCATGGCCATGACCGGCTGGATCATGGACGAAGACCGCACCATCACCGTTCAAGCCAAACAAGACATTCCGATTGGCCACAAAGTGGCGCTGAAAGACATGGCGCCGGGCGACACCGTCATCAAGTACGGCATCGACATGGGCAAGGTGGTGGCACCCATTGAAATGGGCCAGCACGCCCATGTTCACAACATCAAAACCAAGCGCTGGTGATGAACCCGACTGCGTGGGCCGCTGGCGGCCGGGCACGGCCCCGATCTGCGGCGGCCGCTTGACTGAACTCAAACGTTGGAGAGCGCTCAATGAGCATCGTTAGCAAGACCACCACCTTCCAAGGCTACCGGCGTGAGAACGGCCGCGTCGGCGTGCGTAACCACGTCATCGTGTTGCCGCTCGATGATTTGTCGAACGCCGCGGCCGAAGCCGTGGCGCACAACATCAAGGGCGTGATGGCCATTCCGCACCCTTACGGCCGCTTGCAGTTCGGCGCTGACCTCGATTTGCACTTCCGCACCCTCATTGGCGCGGGCTGCAACCCCAACGTGGCCGCGGTGGTGGTCATCGGCATTGAAGACGGCTGGACGCAAAAGGTGGTGGATGGCATCAAGGCCACCGGCAAGCCCGTGGTGGGCTTCGGCATCGAGCTGCATGGCGACCACGACACCATCATGCGGGCCAGCAAGGCAGCGCGCGAGTACGTGCAGTGGGCCAGCGAGAAGCAGCGCGAAAGCTGCGCCATCGAAGAGCTGTGGGTCAGCACCAAGTGCGGTGAGAGCGACACCACCAGCGGCTGCGGCGCCAACCCCACCGTGGGCGATGCGTTCGACAAGCTGCATGCCCTGGGCAGCACGCTGTGCTTTGGCGAAACCACTGAATTGACTGGCGGCGAACACATCGTGGCCGCGCGCTGTGCGAACGATGCGGTGCGCGAACAGTTCATGTTCATGTTCAACCGCTACCAAGACGTGATCAACCGCCACAAGACCAGTGACCTGTCTGACAGCCAGCCCACCAAGGGCAACATCGCTGGCGGCTTGACCACGATTGAGGAAAAGGCGCTGGGCAACATTCAGAAGATCGGCAAGAAATGCACGGTCGATGGCGTGATCGACAAGGCCGAAATGCCCACCCACCCGGGCCTGTGGTTCATGGATTCATCGTCAGCCGCGGCCGAGATGGTCACGCTGTGCGCGGCCTCGGGCTACGCGCTGCATTTCTTCCCCACCGGCCAGGGCAATGTGATCGGCAACCCGATCGTGCCGGTGATCAAGATCTGCGCCAACCCGCGCACCGTGCGCACGATGAGCGAGCATGTGGATGTCGACGTCACCGGCCTATTGCAGCGCGAACTCACGCTCGACCAAGCCGGCGACAAGTTGCTCGAAAACATGCTGCGCACCGCCAACGGCCGCCTCACTGCCGCCGAGGCGCTGGGCCACCGCGAATTCGTGTTGACGCGGCTGTACGAGTCGGCCTGAACCGCATTCACTGAAGGCACAGCATGGCGCGCATCGTCATCACCGAGTTCATGGACGAGCGCGCCGTGGCGCAACTGCGCGCCACGCACGAGGTGCTGTACGACGCGGCGCTGGTTGACGATGCGTCGCGCCTGCGGCGTGAAGCCGCCACGGCCCAGGCTTTCATCGTGCGCAACCGCACCCAGGTGCGTGGCGAGCTGCTCGCAGCGCTGGCGCTTTGCAAGGTGATTGGTCGCCTGGGCGTGGGGCTGGACAACATCGACCTGCCGGCTTGCGAAGCGCGCGGCATGCAGGTCATTCCGGCCAGTGGCGCCAATGCGCTGAGCGTGGCCGAATACGTGGTGGGCACGGCCATGCTGTTGCTGCGCGGTGCCTATGGTTCAAGCGCAGCGGTGGCAGCGGGCCAGTGGCCGCGCAATGCTTTGTCGAACGGCCGTGAAGTGGGCGGCAAAACATTGGGCTTGATAGGCTTCGGCGCCATCGGGCAGCTCACCGCCAAGCTGGCGCGCGGTGTGGGCATGCAAGTGGTGGCGTTTGACCCGCTGATGGACGCCGACCACCCCGTCTACGCCGACACCGGCGTGCGCTGCGCGGGGCTGGACGAGGTGATTCGCATGTCGGATGTCGTCAGCCTGCATGTGCCGCTGGTGGCCGCAACGAAAGACATGTTCAACGCCGAACGCATGGGCTCGATGAAGCCGGGCGCCGTGCTCATCAACACCGCGCGCGGTGGCATCGTGGATGAAGTGGCGCTGGCCGCGGCGCTGAAGAGCGGCCAGCTTGGCGGCGCGGCGATCGACGTCTTCGCCACCGAGCCCTTGCCCGCATCAGCTCACTTCGATGGTTGCCCGAACTTGCTGCTCACCCCGCATGTGGCCGGCGTGACGTTCGAGGCCAACGAGCGGGTGAGTTTCATGATCGCGCAGCGCGTGGCTGAGGCTCTGTCAGCATGACGCAATTGACCATGCAGCAGGCGTGCGCCGCCGTGGCCCAGGCGCTGCAAGCCGCGGGCGCCACGCCGGCCATGGCCGCCAGCACGGCGCGCGCCCTGGTCTTGGCCCAGGCGCAAGACTTGGGCTCGCACGGACTGAGCCGCGTGGCCCAGTACGCCCTGCACTTGCGCAACGGCCGCGTCAACGGCGCTGCCGTGCCATTGGTGCTGCGGCGCAAGGGCGGCGCGTTGTTGGTCGATGCGCAAGAAGGCCTGGCCTTCCCGGCGTGCGAACTGGCCATCAGTGAAGCCATCGCCGCGGCACGAACCAATGGCGTGGCCTTTGCGGGCGTGTGCAACAGCCACCACTGCGGCGTGGTGGTCGATCATTTGCGCGCCGTGGCCGCCGCCGGCATGGTGGGCCTGGGCTTTGCGAATTCGCCCGCCGCCATGCCCTTTGCCGGTGGCCGCCACCCGGTGTTCGGCACCAACCCGGTGGCCGCGGCGTTCCCGCGGCGCAGCGGCGCACCGTTGCTCATCGACCTCAGCCTGAGCGAAGTGGCGCGCGGCAAGTTGATGGTGGCGGCCAAGGAAGGCCGCAGCATTCCGCTGGGTTGGGCGCTCGATGCCGCTGGCCAGCCCACCACGGATGCGCAAGCCGGCCTCACCGGCTCGATGCTGCCCGTGGGTGCGGCCAGCAGCCCCAAAGGCGCGATGCTGGCACTGGTGGTGGAGCTGTTGGTCACGGCCTTGATCGGCTCGCAATTTGGCTTTGAAGCGAGCAGCTTTTTTGTTGATGAAGGCAACCGGCCACGCATCGGCCAGGCCTTCATCGTGGTGGACCCCGGCGCGCTGGCCGGCAGTGCGCAATACCTCGATCGGGTTGAAGTGTTGATCGCTGAACTGCTGAAAGACGACGCCGTGCGCCTGCCCGGTGCGCGCCGTGAAGCGCTGCGCCAACGCGCTGAACTTGAAGGGATTAACGTGCCCGACGCGCTGCTCGCGAGCTGGGCGGTGTGAAGCTCTTTATAAGGCGCTGCACCATGCATAGACGACACCTGCTTTCGCTTGCACTAGCCGCCACCACATTGGCGCCAGCGCCAGCCCAGGCCCAGGCCGACTACCCCAAGCCCGGCAGCACGCTGCGCTATGTGGTGCCCTTCCCGCCCGGTGGCCTGACCGACGTGATGGCGCGCCTGGTGGGCCAGCAACTCGGCGCGCGCTGGGGCGTCACGGTGGTCATCGACAACAAGCCTGGCAACGGCGGGCAGATCGGCGCCGATGCCGTGGCCAAGGCAGCGGGCGACGGCCACACGCTGTTGGCCATCACCCTCACCCACGCGGCCAACGTCACCCTGTTCAAAGGCCGCGCGCCCTATGACTTTCAGCGCGACTTCAAGCCTGTGGCGCTGCTCGCCGGCTCGCCCATGCTGGTGGTGGTGCCGGCGGCCAGCCCGATCAAAGACTTCAAAGACTTGCTCGCCCAAGTGGCCCAGGGCAAGAAGTTCAATGCCGGCTCGTCGGGCAACGGCACGCCGCCGCATTTGACCTTGGAGCTGTTTGCAAATTTGGTGAAGGCTGACATGCAGCACATTCCCTACAAGGGCGGCGCACCGTCGATGACTGATCTGATCGGCGGCCAGCTCGACATCATCTTCTCCAACATGCCCGAAAGCATTGCGCATGTGAAGAGCGGCAAGCTGCGCGCGCTGGCCATTGCCAGCAAGGAGCGCCACGCCCTGGTGCCCGACGTGCCTACCACCGCCGAAGTGGGCCTGCCCGAGCTGCTGGTGGAAAACTGGACGGCCATCATGGTGCCCGCGGCCACGCCCGACGCGGTGGTGGCCAAGCTCGGTGCCGAGGTGCTGAGCATCATGGCCAACGCCGAGATCAACGAGCGCGCCCGCACCCAGGGCTTTCGCGTCGATGCGCGCGGGCCGCGCGAATTTGCGCCTTATCTCAAAGATGAAATCGAGCGCTGGGGCCGCATCATCACGGTGGCGAAGATTCAGGCCGACTGAATTGGCCAATTGAAGCACCCAACCCAAGGCCCGGTTAGCGTGGTGGGCCGGGTTTGATCCGCGCTGGCCGGCTCGTTTTTCGCGCGCCCGTGCTGCCGCGCTCAACCAGGCTCCAGGCCACTGTTTGGCCGGCCACAGCGCTGCGTGTCGG
>JANOXU010000027.1:0-9613 GCA_031418595.1 Burkholderiales bacterium | reverse complement strand
CTTGTGCATTTCGAGTGACAGCGTGGTCACGTTCTTGTCGCCAATGGTGTTGGGCACGGCGTTGATCAGCGCCGGGTTGGTGATCACCGCCACCGGGGCATTCACCAGGTCGAAGATCGTGCCCAGGTTGACGGCAAACGGGTCTTGGCGCTGGCCAACGAACAGCTTGGCCGGCATGTTGCAGCCGGGGATGTTGACGTTGTAGATGTGCTTGGCGGCATAGCCGGCGTAGTCAGGAATGGTCTTGACGCCGATGTTGTCGACCGGCTTGTCGAACACGGTGCTGCCGTTGCTGGCGTTCGTCAGCACCTGGGCATTGCCCTTGCGCCGGTCACCGCGCAGCAGGCTGACGCTGTAGGTTTCATGCAGGTTCAGGTTGGCATCGTTCACATTCGCCACTTGCCCGGCCTGGATCAGCGGAATGGCGACTTGCTTGCCGCCGATGTTCAGGCTCACACCCGCGCCATTGGCCGCCAGCGTGTTCTTGAAGCGGAACTGGAAGGTGAGGTCTTCCTTGGCGTCGCCGTCGTTGTCGATGTGAATCTCGTACAGCGCGTTGGCGTCCATCGAGAAGTAGTTCGGGCCGCCGTACGGGTCTTGCAGCGGGATGTAGTTGGCAATCACCGTCACATAGTCACTGCGGCCGGTTTCGTAGCTGCGGAACATGTAGAAGTCGGTGGCATCAACCTTGGGCACCGTGGTGATGAAGGGCGCTTCGCGGTGGCTGGAGGCCAGGGCGCTGACGCCGATCAGGCTGCTGGCCAGCAGGGCGGCCGCAGCGATGCGGCTCAACGGGTAACGGGTGTTCATCTGTGATCTCCTTCAAGCTGGGGGTAACGCATTGCTGCGTGGGACTCGATGCCGCAAACCGGCACCTGGGCTCACTTACGCAGCCCCGCTTCGAACGGATGAGCAGATTTCAACTCGGCCCCAAAACAAACGCGCCACGGCAGACCGTGGCGCGCATTGGCTTGGTGGCAAAGGAGATCAGATCTGCAACTTGCCCACTGAGACGATCGGCCCGGTGGGTGCGCCAGTGGGTGAACCGCCTTGCGGCTCAACGCTGACGGCAAAAGCCGCGGTGTCCAGCAGCAGCCTTGTCCTGAGCAAGGTGGTGGCACCGTCCGCGCGCACCAGGCCCAACGAGCGCGGTGCGCCTTGGGCCGGCACGGCCCACAGTTCAAGCGCCTGTTGCGCTGACACCGTGAGCGGGTTGAGCGGGCGCAACACCAGGGCCCGGCCATCGGCGCTGATGCTGGCCACGAAGCTGGCATTCAGCGCCTGCGCTGCTTCGGGGTTGGCGGCCAAGATGGTGATGACCGGCGGCTGCGCCGGCGGCACCTGGTTCACCAACACCAGCAAGGCCACCGCCGCCACGCTGCTCAACGCGCTCAGGCCACGCCACAGCCCCAAGCTCTGCCACCAGCGCGGGGCAGGTGCAGGAACAGGCGCAGCGAACAAGCGTGCCTCGATGCCCTGCCACACGCGCGCCGACGGCTTCACCTGCGGCACGCTGGTGCTCAGTGGCACCAGTCGTTCTTGCCACACTGCTACCGCCTGGCGCAGCGCGGGGTGGGCGCCGAGCAATGCGTCGAAGCGCCGCCGTGCTGCGCCGCGCAGCGTGCCCAGCACATATTCGCTGGCCAAGCGGTCAGCAAGTTCGCGTCGGCTGTAGTCCATGTCAGTGCCGCCCGGCCGCCCGCAGGCGCTGATCGCCCCGTCGGGGGGCAGGAGCGAAGCGACGTGGGGGTTGTTTCATATCAGCCTTGCCGCGCCGCGCCTGGGCGCTGGCGTGCACAAAGGGTTGGGGATGTGTTCATGCTAATTGCCGCCCGCCAGTTCAGAACCCGGGTGTCCCAGGCAATCCTTCAACGTCAGCAGCGCACGGCGCACCCAGCTCTTCACGGTGCCCAGCGGCTGCTGCAACTGTTGCGCCACCTCGGCATGCGAAAGGCCCTGGTAATAGGCCAGCGCCACGCATTGCTGCTGCTCGGGCTTGAGCTGGTCAACACAGCGTGTTACGGCCCGGGCCGCCGCGGCTTGTTGCAGCAGTTCCAGCGGGCCGGCGTCGGCACTGGGCAGTGCGTCCACCAGGTCGTCGTCGTCTTCGTTGCCACTGCCCGCGCGCACGCTCACGGTGGCCACTTCAGTCTTGCGGCGGCGCAGGCTGTCGATGGCCCGGTTGCGCGCAATGCTGGTCAACCAGGTCATGGGTTGGCTGCGCGCGGCCTCGAAGCCCTGCGCTGCGCGCCAGACATTGATGAACACTTCCTGCAACACATCCTCCGCCTGAGCACTGTTGGCATTGATACGCAGGATGACGCCAAAGAGATGCGCATGCGTGTTGCCGTAAAGGTCTTCAAACGCTTGTCGATCGCCCAATGCCACGCGCGACAGCAGTTGTGCCAGCGCGGTGCTGCGCTCGCTCCAGGCTTGCGTGGGGGTGTTCATATCAAGGGGTGGTGTGGTGGGCTGCGAGTATGGCGTGCGCCCGGCGCTGCGTTCATGCGCGCCCTTTCCAGGGCACCAGCCGGCGTTCAACCCAGCGCATGAACAAGTCGAACAGATAGGCCACGACGCCGATCACGATGATGCCCATGATGACGATGTCGGTGCGCAGGAAGTTGCTCGCATTCAGCACCATCTGCCCCAGGCCCACGCTGGCGGCCACCATTTCAGCAGCCACCAAAGTGGTCCAGCCAAAACCGATGGCCACGCGCATGCCGACCAAGATTTCAGGCAGCGCCGCCGGCAGCACCACGTGGCGCACCACCTGGGTGTAGCTGGCGCCCATGGAGTACGCGGCGTTGATCTGTTCTTGCGCCGCGCTCTTCATGCCCGAACGCGCGGCCAGCGCCAGCGGCGCGAAGCAGGCCAGGAAGATGAGCAGCACCTTGGGCAATTCTTCAATGCCGAACCAGATGATGATCAGCGGCAAATACGCCAGCGGCGGCAGGGGCCGGTAGAACTCGATCGGCGGATCGAAGATGCCGCGCGCCACGCGGCTCATGCCCATGGCAATGCCAATGGGCACGGCGGTTACCACGGCGAGCAAGAACGCCGCGGCCACGCGCAGCAAGCTGGCCGCCAGGTGCTGCCACAAGGGCTTGTCATTGGCGGTGCCGTTGATGTTTTCCATGAACTGCTGCGCCACGGCCTGCGGGCTGGGCAGGAACAGCGGCTTGATCAGCCCGGCGGCGGTGACGCCCCACCACACCAGCAGCAGCGCAGCAATCGTGGCCACGCTGATGGCCGCGCTGGCGCCTTCGCCCGGCGTTCTGAACGAACTGGTCTTTTGCGCTTCAGGCATGGGCGCTTTCAGCGCTGCGCTGGTGCACATGAGCCAGCACCTCTTCGCGCAGGGCGATGAAGTCGGGCGCCGACTTCACCGCGCGCGCGTCGCCCGTGGCCAGGAAGCGGCGCGAAAACGGCAGGTCTTCGTAGGTCTTGCTGATGCGCCCGGGCCGCGGGCTCATCAACACCAGGCGGGTGCCCAGGAACAGCGCTTCTTCCACCGAATGGGTGATGAAGAACACCATCTTGTGCGTGGCCGCCCAGGCCTTGAGCACGATCTCCTGCACCTGCTCGCGCGTGAAGGCATCCAACGCGCCCATGGGCTCGTCCATCAACAACACCGCCGGGTCGTTGGCCAGCGCGCGCGCAATGCCCACGCGCTGCTGCATGCCGCCGGAAAGCTCGTACACGGCGTGCGCGCCATAACCGGCCAGGCCCACCAGGGCGAGCTTGTCTTCTGCCAACTGCGCGCGCTCCGCCAGGGGCACGCCACGCAGGCGCAGGCCCAGCGCCACGTTGTCTCGAACGTTAAGCCACGGCATCAGGGCATGCTTCTGGAACACCACGCCGCGCTGCGCGCCGGGGCCATTCACCGCTTGACCATTGAGCGTGATGGTGCCGGTGGTGGGCGGCAAAAAGCCGGCAATGCAGTTCAGCAGCGTGGTCTTGCCGCAGCCCGACGCGCCGAGCGCGACAACGAACTCGCCACCCTCGATGCGCAGATTGACCGGCGCCAGCGCATGCAGCGCGCCGCCCTTGACGGCGTAATGAACGCTGACGTCGGTGAGTTCAAGTGTGGCCATGTCGATCCCGAAAGAAGAAGGGAGCGGGCCCACGCGCCGGCCGGCTCCCTTGCGTTTCCCGCTCGCTGCTGTCAGCGTGCGCAACGCATCACTTCGCCATCGCCTTCTTCACATACACATCCGTCACGAACACGCGGTAGTCAGGCTTCACCTCCTGAATCCGGCCTTGTTCCTTCAGGAATGTGGCGGTCTTCGCCATCGCATCGGCCGCACCGCCGCCCAGCCACTTCGCGCCCATTTGCTCTTGCGCCGTGGGGTAGGCGTACAGCGCCATCGCGGCGGGCACGTCTTTCGCATCGGCCTTGGTCCACTTGGCAACGGCCTTCACTTCGGCCGAGTCGGCCGTCCACTTGGCTTTGTTGGCGCGGTAGGCGTTGTCGGCCTTGTTCAGGGCTTGCACCAAGGCGACCATGAAGCCTTCATTCGCCGCCGCCCACTTGGCGTTGACGATCAAGCCATCGAACGTGGGGAAGCCCTTGGCGCCGATGCTCTTGCTGCTGGCGATGACCTTGCCGTTGCCCTTGATCTTGCTCAGCACCGGGTCCCAGATGAAGGTGGCGTCAATGTCGCCACGCTCCCAGGCCGCGGCAATTTCAGGCGGGCGCATGTTCAGCACGTTCACGCTCTTGGCGTCCATGCCTTCGAGCTTCATGGCGGCCATCAGTTGGTAGTGCGCCGTGCTGACGAAAGGCGTGGCCACCTTCTTGCCCTTCAAGTCTTTGACGCTGTTGACGCCGCTGCCGTTGCGCGCGATCAGCGCTTCAGCGTCGGCGATGTCGTCAAGAATCCAGAACAGCTTGATGTCCTGGCCCTGGCTGGCCGCCGCCGTGACCGGGCTGGAGCCGGCCTCGCCGATGTGCACATCGCCGCTGGCCATGGCCTTGATCACGTCGCCACCGCCGCCGAACATGCGCCAGTTGATCTTGTAGCCGGTGGCTTTTTCAAGCTCGCCGCTTTCCATCACGATGCGCCACGGCACCAGCATGTCCTGGTGTGCAAAGGTCACTTCCTTTTGCTGCGCCAGCGCTGAGCCGGCCAGGCTGAACAGGGCCACCGCGGTGGCGAACAGTCGTTGTGCAGTCATGACACTCCTCTATCGTTAATGAGTTGAGAAAAACTTGGCGCCGGCGTTCAAGCCGCGCCCGAACCGATGGTGGCGCCGCCGTCAATGACCAGCGTGTGCCCGGTGGTGAACGCACCCGCCGCCGAGGCCAAAAACACCGCCGCGCCGGCAATTTCTTGCGGCGTGCCGATGCGCTTCAGGCTGGCACTGGCCGTGGCGCGCTTGAGCGTGGCGGCATCATCCCAAAGGGCCTTGGCGAAATCGGTCTTGATCAGCCCCGGCGCAATGCAGTTCACGCGCACCCCGCGCGGGCCGAACTCATCAGCCAGGTTGCGCGCCAGCGCCATGTCGGCGGCCTTGGAAATGCCGTAAGCACCCAGCACCGTGGTGGCGCGCAGGCCGCCGATGCTGGAGATGATGGTGACAGAGCCTTCGCCGCGTTCCAGCATTTCAGGCGCAACCATCGAGATCAGCCAATGGTTGCTGACGATGTTGTTGTCCAAAATTTTGCGGAACTGCTCATCAGTGATGCCGGCCATGGGTCCGTAATACGGGTTGCTGGCGGCATTGCACACCAGCACGTCAATGCGGCCGAAGGCGCGCCGGGTTTCATCGACCAAATGCTGCAAGCCTTCTTTAGAACCGATGTTCGCCGCCACCGCAATGGCCGTGCCCGCGCCATGCTGGGTGTTGATGGCCGCGGCCACCTCGTCACAAACCGCCTGCTTGCGGCTGGAAACGACCACCTTGGCGCCGTGCACCGCCATTTCTTCGGCAATGGCTTTGCCGATGCCGCGCGACGAGCCGGTGATGAGGGCGACCTTGCCGGCCAGGTTGAAGAGGGACATGGTGGGCCTGTGGCGGTTGGGTTGTGGCGGGTTCAGTGCCCTGGCGCTGCAAAGTACCGGCGTTGCGGGTCTTGGGGGCTGGAGCCGATTTCGCGCACCAGGCCGCGTTCAACCAGCGCGGCCAGGCGGGTGCGGGCCGTGCGCGGCGTGCGCTGAATGTGCGCGGCGACCTCGTTCGTGGAATGCCCCGTGCCCTGGGCCAAGAGTGTCATGACAGCCTGGTCAATGTCGTCGAGCCTGGTTGCTGTGGGGCCGCGAACCGTGCTGAGCGTGACGCGAAAGCGTAGGCCGATCTCTTCGAGCTTGGGCGGCGGCAAGCCGGCCGCCGCGCACGCCGCGCTCATGCGCTGAATGCCGCTGCCCCATTGCTCCACCAGTCCCAGCTCATTGAACACGCGGCCGATGACGCGGTTGCGCAATTTCGAAATGCCGGCGCGGATGTCGTCAATCGTCAAGCCAGCGGGCAGCAGCCCAGGGTTTTCAATTTCAACGCGGTCGTCGAAGATGGCCACGCGCAAGGGCGCGCCGCGCTGCGAGTATTCAGCATGCACCACCGCATTGATGAGGGCTTCACGCAGCGCCACGGGTGGCAGGCTGAAGGTCTCGGTTCGGCGCACGGCGCCTATGGTGTGGCCGTGCAGGCCGTGCTTGCTCACAAACGCAATGGCCGATTCGACCACCGCAGGCAGCGGCCCATGCAGCGCGGCCGAGTCAACCAGCAGGGTCTTGTCACTGCCTGTGAAACGCCCAGCCTGCACCCAGGCATCGGGAAAATGCGCCTGCCGATCACGGCCAAAAAGCAAGACGCCACCGACTGAAGGCACCTTGCGACCCTGGTGCGCCACCAGCAGACGCAGCGTTGCTAAATCGCCCCGGCGCAGTTTGCGTAAGCCAGCAAAGCACTCTGAAGCGGCTGCGAAGTCGAGCGCTTCAGAGTCGAGTTCGGGCATGGCCTGCTCATCAAACGCCTGGCCCAGGCCTGAACGTTTGAGTTCAGCCACCAGCGCATCGTCGGCCCGCCGGTTGGTGGAGCCCACGCGCACGAAGACACCGGCTTGCACACCGGCCGCCTTGATGTAGTGCGGGCGGCTGGGGCTGGGGTGCACCTGCACGGCCAGCACATGGGTCTTGCGCCAGGGCAGGATGTCGATGTCAGGCAGCAAGCGCGGTGCGATGCCATCGCTCAACATGCTGGCCAAGCGTTCTTCCATGGCCAAAGGGTCGGCCACGCCACGAATGTGGCGCGTGCCGTCTTCAATGCCGATCAAGACGGTGCCCCCGGCCGTGTTGGCCAGCGCCACCACCGAGCGCAGCACACCCGCGGTAGATGAAAGGTCGCGCTTGAATTCAAGGGTTTTGCTTTCGGGCTGCTTGAGCAGGGTGGCCAGATTCATACTCTGAAGTCTACTCTGAAGCCACCGCGTTGACCGTCGCTTCAGAGTAGCTGGATGCCTGGGTGCCTACAAACCCATGAGCACGCCGCGCAGCTTGCTCACGATCTCATCCAGGTGCTTGTCTTCCAGCACCAGCGGCGGCGCCACGATCAGCGAGTCGCCCGTGTTCTTCAGGTTCAAGCCCGTGTCGTACAAACGCTTTTGCGCCTCGTGGCCGCGTGCGCCGGGCGCGCCACTGGCGGCCACTTCTACCGCGGCCATCATGCCGATGGAACGGATGTCGGTCACCACCGGGCAGTCGCGCAGGCCGTGCATGGCGGCCATGAACTTCGGGCTCATGGCGGCGGCGCGTTCAATCAGCCGTTCCTTGGCGAAAATGTCCATCATCGCCAGGCCTGCGGCGCAAGACGCTGGGTGCGCCGAATAGGTGTAGCCGTGGAAAAACTCCACCCCCTTGGCCGGGCCGGCGTTGGTGATGGTGTCGTAAACACTCTGCTTGGCGGCTACTGCGCCCATCGGCTGCGCGCCGTTGGTCAAGGCCTTGGCCATGGTCATCAGGTCGGGCGTCACGTTGAACGCCTGCGCGCCAAAGGCCGTGCCCATGCGGCCCCAGCCGGTGATGACTTCATCAAACACCAGCAAGATGCCGTTCGCATCGCAAATCTCGCGCAAACGGTTCAGATAACCTTTCGGTGGCGGCAGGCAGCCGAACGAGCCGGCCACGGGTTCGACGAACACCGCAGCGATGTTTTCACCGCCGTACAGGTTGCAAAAGCGTTGCAGGTCTTCGGCCAGATCAGCGCCGGTTTCAGGTTGGCCGGGAACGAACTTGTTTTCAGGCAGCGCGGTGTGGCGCATGTGATAAACGCCGGCCAGCCCCACGCCAAAGGTGCGCCGGTTGTTCACCATGCCGGCCAGCGCCACGCCGCCCATGTTCACGCCGTGATACGCGCGTTCACGCGAAATGAACAACTGGCGCTGCGGCTGGCCCGCCGCGCGGTGGTAGGCCAGGGCCATCTTCATGGCGGTGTCGATCGCCTCGGAGCCCGAGTTGGTGAAGAACACGCGGTTCATGCCTTCGGGCGTGTAGGCCGCCACGCGCTCGGCCAGTTCGAACGCCTTGGCGTGCCCGCGCAGGAACGGTGCGGTGAAGTCGAGCGTTTGCAATTGCTGATAGACGGCCTGCGCGATCTCTTCGCGGCAGTGGCCGGCGGCCACGCAGAACAGGCCGGCCGAGGCGTCGATCACCTCGCGCCCGTCGGGTGTGTAGAAGTACATGCCCTTGGCGCGCGCAAACAGGCGCGGCTCGGCCTTGAATTCCTTGTTGGCCGAAAAGGGCATCCAGTAGGGTTGTAGGGTGGTGGCAACTTGAGGTTCGGCGTGGCCCATGGCGGCTCCTTTGCGGGTGAGGTGGCAAGGCGGCAATGGTGCCGCAATTCGAGCCCGTGAGTCTTGCGCGAGTTGCCCTGCATGCCTGCCGGGGTTTGCACCAACCTTGTGCCGCCGCCTTGCCATTGCGCTGCGACATACTGAACTGTTGCCCTTGCCCCTGCCCACCCCGCCGCTGCACCCACCATGGCCACCACCACGTCGCTCACCACCCTTTACGCCGCGCGCCGCATCATCACCATGAACCCGGCGTGCCCGCGGGCCAGCCATGTGGCGGTTCGCGATGGCCGCATCCTCGGCGTGGGCAGTCTGGCTGAACTGGCCGGCTGGGGCGAGCACATGCTGGACGAGCGCTTCCAAGACAAGGTGCTCATGCCCGGCCTGGTGGAAGGCCACAGCCATTTGATGGCCGGCACGCTGTGGCGCTACACGTACTGCGGCCACTTTGATTTGGCCGACCCCGATGGTCGCACCTGGCCCGGTGCCAAGGGCCTTGGCGCCGTGGTGGCCGCGCTCAGCCAAGCCGCGGCGCGCGGCGCAGGCCCGGTCACCGGCTGGGGCTTCGACCCCATCTACTTCGGCGCCAAGCGCTGCACGCGCGCAGACCTCGACCATGTCAGCGCCACGCGCGCGGTGGGCGTGCTGCACGCCAGCGGCCACATCTTGAACGTCAACAGTGCTGCACTTGAGCTTGCCGGCTTTTTGCGCGCGGGTATTGAGCACCCAGCATTCCCACTGGGCGTAGACGGCCTGCCCACGGGCGAGCTCAAAGGCCCCGAGGCCATGATGCCGGTGCTGGAGCATGTCGGCCTGAGCCGCAAC
>JANOXU010000026.1:0-9454 GCA_031418595.1 Burkholderiales bacterium | reverse complement strand
CCCGACCCGTACTGGCCCTCCGCCACCCCCGGCCCCCAACCCCTCCGCGGCGCGGGCCCCCCGGTCGTCGGCGGCCCCACCGCCGCGCACTCAGACCCGACTTTGACAGTCCCGAGGCACATAGCTCCGGCTGCGGCGCGTCGAGGTCGCGCAAGTGGTTGATTTGCAATGGTTCGGGTCAGTCGATTGCCGCCAAGTGCTTGAAATCCTCGCAGATCAAGCCTCCGCCGCCCGTTCTTCAGCTCGCCTGACGCGGGCAAACCCCACAGATACACAGCCCTGCGGCGTGGGGCCGCAAACTCGGTTGCGCTGCGCGGGGTTACGAGGGCGTGTCACTTGGAACTGTCAAAGCCGGGTCAGAAGCGCAGCACGTAGCCCAGGCTGAGGCTCTCGACGTCGCGCCGGCCGCCTTCAGGCACACGCAATGAGTGGCTCGCCCACTCCAACACCACGCCCGAGCCGGGCGTGAAATCGAACCCGACGCCGACCCCGTACGAGCCACCCCAGCCGCGCACGCGCCCGGCTTGCAGGCCGCTCAGTGCATCAGCCGAAACGCGGGTGCGTCCGTAAGTGGTGCCGACTTTGGCAAAGGCATTGAACGCGCCCAACGGCACGCGCCCCACCAGGCTCAGGTTGGCGCCTTCGCTGCGCGTGGAGCCGCCACCCCGGCCAACGCTGCCCTCGTTCAGGTAGCCGACTTCCATGCCTAACCAGTCGTTGAACAGGCCGCCGGTGTAGAGGTGGCCGCGTGTGCCGCTGTCGTCGCAACCGAAGGCCCCGCTGCCGCAGTTGAAATCACCATAGTCGGAGCGCCCGATGTTGATGCCCAAGTAGCCGCGGCGCGTCCAGGGCAGAAAGGAGTAGCTGTCGCTGCGGGTGTTTGACACCCGCATCGAAGATGGGCTGGACCCCGGCTGAGCGGGCGTCGCGCGCTCGGCACTGGGGTTGGCCGGCACAGAGGGCGTTTGCGCCACGGCGGCGCCGCGGACCAAGGCCGCGGCCAGATACAGCGGCGCCATGCGCAAGGGGGCAAGTGAAGACGGCATGCCAAGACCTTTCAAGAAGTTAACGAACCAGTTCAACGTGGCAAAAGGCGTGCCTCGCCCGCGGCCAGGCCTGGGCACACCGCTTGCCCGAGTCCCTTCCCATGACCGTGCCCCGACGCCCTCGCCCACGCCCGCTGCGCGCGCTGCAGCGCAGGCCCGTGGCTGGCGGTTCATGCTCGCGCTGAGCTTGCTTTTGGCGGCCATGTCGCTGCTGGCGCTGGCCTTCGCGGACAAGGCATTGCGCACCTTGCCGCTGACACCGGCCCTGCTGTACCTGGGCATCGGCGTGGCGGCCGGCGCGCTGTTCGGTGCGCCCAGCAGCCAAATGATCACCGCCTACGCGCCGCAACTGCGGGTGGTGCTTGAACTGGCGCTGTTGATTTCGGTGTTCGTGATCGGCTTGCGCCTGCGCATCGAGCCCACTTGGCGCGCCTGGCGCGTGGCCTTGCTGCTGGCCGGGCCGGGCATGGTGGTCACCATCGCCGTGGCGGCGGTGGCCGCCGTTGTGTTGTTCGACTGGCCCTGGGGCCTGGCGCTGGTGGTGGCCTCAATCGTCGCGCCGACCGATCCGGTGCTGGCCTCAGACGTGCAGGTGCACTCGGCGCAAGACCGCGACGCCGTGCGGCTGTCGCTCACCGCCGAAGGCGCCATGAACGATGGCAGCGCGCTGCCCGCCGTGGTGTTTGGCCTGTGGCTGATGCAATCCAGCCTGGGGGGCACACACGCGCCGCTGCGCTGGTGGACGGACCTGATCTGGCCAGTGGCCGGCGGCGCCGTGCTCGGCATCGCGTTGGGCTATGCCCTGGGCTGGGTCATCCGCGCGCGCGTTCGCGCCGGTGACGCCTTGCTGCGCGACGAGCTGCTGCTGGTCGGCGGCGCGACCCTTTCCTATGGCGTTGCGCTGGCCACTCACACCTCGGCCTTCGTGCTCGGTTTTGCGCTCGCCGTGACGCTGCTGCAGCCGCTGCGCGCCGACAGCAGCACCCCCAGCGAAGGGCCGCTGGCCGAGCGGCTGCACACCTTCGGCGCGCGTATCGAGCGCCTGGTCGAGGCGTTCACCGTCATCGCCATCGGTGTTGCCTTGTTCGTGACGCCGCCAACCTGGCCGATGCTGTTCTTTGCGCTCGCCGTGTTGGTCATCGCGCGGCCACTGTCGGTGTACGCGGTGGTGCGCCCGGCGGCGATGCCGGCGCACCAACGCCGCTTGCTGGCGTGGTTCGGCATTCGCGGCGTCGGCTCGCTGTACTACGTGGCCTACGCCATGCAGCATGGCTTGGGCGGCGCGATGGCCGCGCAAATGTTGGGCGTGGTGATGACGGTGCTGGCCGCGTCGATCGTGCTGCACGGCCTGTCGGTCACGCAGATGATGGCCGCCTACCAGAAGCGCCGCCGTGCGTGAACGCTGGGGCCTTCAGCGCCCGGTGATGGCACTGTGGTGGCGTGAAGGCTGGGCGTTGGCGCCGAGCGATTGCCGGATCACGCTGATCTGGCCATCGGCTTCCATGCGCGCCACTTTCACATCAGCCAGCTTGTCCACACCTTGCTCGCGCAGGCAGGCCAGCAACTCCTGTGTGGTGATGAACTCGCGGCGCATGTTGCGCCGCTGCAAGCGGCCGCGGCGCACCAGCACCAGCGGCGCGGGTTCGGAAAAGCGCCGCACCACGGCGAAGTGAAAGCTCGCCACGTCTAACGCCCAACTCCAGCCGGCAATGGTGGCCACCAGCAGCAAGCCTTCGGCCACGGTCTGATAACCACCGGCCATGGCGTTTTGCGACGCGTCGGCGATCAGCACCAGCAACAAGATGTCGCCAATGCCCAGCGCCCCGGCGTCGCGACGCAACACGAAGCGAAACAGCAGGAACAAGCACCAGTACATCGCGCTGCCACGCAGCACGATTTCAAGCGGGTGCAGCCCGAAACTGAACAACTCGCCCAGGTCAGGCATGGCCGCTCCGTGTGAGTAGAGGTTGGAAGCCGCCTGCGGCACACGGCGTGCCCACGGCCGCGGCAGCGCCAATCAGTCAAGCAAGCGGCACAACTTGCGGCAAGAAAGGCGGGTTCGCCGTGTTGGGTGTGACCGCCGCGACCCTCTCAGAGCCTGTGAATCAACCCGGCGCGCCCGAGCGGGTGCTCCAGGCGGTGTCGATCTAGGCGCAAAGCACAGCCATAGCCGGGGCTATGGCGAGCATTTGCAACGACGAGCGGCGCCGCCTGGGGCGGCCGGGCGGGTGTGCTGGATTTGTTCACAAGCTCTCAGCCCAAGATGCCCGGCAAGTTCAGCCCCTGCTCGCGCGCGCACTCGATAGCGGCCTCGTAGCCCGCATCGGCATGGCGCATCACGCCGCTGGCGGGGTCGTTCCAAAGCACGCGCGCGATGCGCTTGGCCGCGGCCTTGGTGCCGTCGCAAACGATGACCACGCCGGCATGCTGCGAGTAGCCCATGCCGACGCCACCGCCATGGTGCAGGCTGACCCAGGTGGCGCCGCCGGCGGTGTTCAGCAAGGCGTTCAGCAGCGGCCAGTCAGAAACCGCATCGCTGCCATCTTGCATGGCTTCGGTCTCGCGGTTCGGGCTGGCCACCGAGCCGCTGTCGAGGTGGTCGCGGCCGATCACGATCGGTGCTTTCAGCTCACCGCTGCGAACCATTTCGTTGAAGGCCAGGCCCGCAAGGTGGCGTTGGCCCAGGCCGATCCAGCAAATACGCGCGGGCAGGCCCTGGAAGGCGATGCGCTCGCGCGCCATGTCGAGCCAGCGGTGCAGGCCAGCGTCTTGTGGGAACAGCTCCTTCATCTTCGCATCGGTCTTGTGGATGTCTTCGGGGTCGCCACTCAGTGCGACCCAGCGAAACGGCCCCTTGCCGCGGCAGAACAGCGGGCGGATGTAGGCGGGCACGAAGCCGGGGAAGTCGAAAGCATTCTTCACGCCCTGGTCGAGCGCCACCTGGCGGATGTTGTTGCCGTAGTCGACCGTCGGGATGCCCATGGCCTGGAAGTCGAGCATCGCTTGCACATGCAGCGCACAGCTCTTCGCGGCGGCGTCGCGCAGCGCGCTGTGCCGGCTCGCATCGGCCTGCGCCGCACGCCAGTCGGCCACGGCCCAGCCGGCCGGCAGGTAGCCGTTGATCAGGTCGTGCGCGCTGGTCTGGTCGGTGACGAGGTCGGGCTTGATGGCGGTGCCGGCCTTGGCCCGCCGCACCAGCTCGGGCAACACCTCGGCCGCATTGCCGCACAAGCCGATCGACACCGCTCTGTGCTGCGCCGTGTATTGCGTGATGCGCGCCAAAGCGTCGTCAAGGCTGCTCGCTTGCTCGTCGAGGTAACGCGAGCGCAGCCGAAAGTCGATGCTCGCTTGCTGGCATTCAATGGTCAACGAACAAGCGCCCGCAAAGGTGGCGGCCAGCGGCTGCGCGCCGCCCATGCCGCCCAGGCCGGCGGTCAGGAACCACTTGCCGGCGAGCGTGCCGCCGTAGTGCTGCCGTCCGGCTTCAACGAACGTCTCGTAGGTGCCCTGCACGATGCCTTGTGAGCCGATGTAGATCCACGAGCCCGCCGTCATCTGGCCGTACATCATCAAGCCCTTGCGGTCAAGCTCGTGGAAGTGTTCCCAGGTGGCCCACTTGGGCACCAGGTTCGAGTTGGCGAGCAGCACGCGCGGCGCGTCTTCGTGCGTCTTGAACACACCCACCGGCTTGCCCGATTGGATGAGCAGCGTCTCGTCGGCTTCAAGCTGCTTGAGCGCCGCGACGATCTGGTCGTAGGCGACCCAGTCGCGCGCGGCGCGCCCGATGCCGCCGTACACCACCAGCTCACCGGGGCGCTCGGCCACATCCGGGTCGAGGTTGTTCATCAGCATGCGCAGCGCGGCCTCGGTCAGCCAGCTCTTGGCTGTGAGCTGAGTGCCGCGCGGCGCGCGGATCACTCGGGCGGGGTCGGTGCGGGGGTGAAGGGTCATGACGTGCTCCTTGCTTGAAGTGTCGGCACACCGGGCTCACCGGTGCACCTTCATGCTGCGAATTCAGGGATTCGCCCTTCGGGCGGCCGGGCGCGCGCCCCGCGCAGCGCGGCAGGCTCATCATCACGCCCCGGCGATCTCGGGCAGAACCGCGCCGCCGTTGGCACCGGCCACGGCCACCAGTTCGCCACTTCGCACCAGCCCGATCGCGTGCTGCATGTCGGGGTGAAAGTGGCGGTCATCCGCCAGATGAGGAATCGTCTTGCGCAGCAGCCCGCGCGCCGCTTCGAGCGCCGCACTGGATCGCAGCGGGGCATGAAAGTCGCAGCCCTGGGCCGCGGCGAGCAGCTCGATGCCGATCACGCCAAAGGCGTTTTCGATCATCGGCAGCAGCCGGCGCGCGCCGTGTGCGGCCATCGACACATGGTCTTCCTGGTTGGCCGAGGTCGGGATGGAATCGACACTGGCCGGGTAGGCGCGTTGCTTGTTTTCTGACACCAGCGCCGCAGCCGTGACCTGCGGGATCATGAAGCCCGAGTTGAGCCCCGGCTTGGGCGTGAGGAAGGCGGGCAGGCCCGACAACGCCGGGTCGACCAGCATCGCCACGCGGCGCTCGGCGATGGCGCCGATCTCGCACACGGCCAACGCGATCATGTCGGCCGCAAAGGCCACCGGCTCGGCGTGGAAGTTGCCGCCCGACA
This sequence comes from Burkholderiales bacterium, assembly GCA_031418595.1. GTDB lineage: Bacteria > Pseudomonadota > Gammaproteobacteria > Burkholderiales > Burkholderiaceae_C > Rubrivivax. The sequence continues at coordinate 3,756 of JANOXU010000026.1, read as the reverse complement.
AAGCCTCGTCGGGCGTGTGCACATCGCCGGGGAAGATGAGCGGGTTGTCTGACACGCCATTGGCTTCGGTGTGCAACATGCCGGCGGCATGGCGCAGCACATCCAGGCAGGCGCCCATCACCTGCGGCTGGCAGCGCAGGCAGTACGGGTCTTGCACCCGTTCGTCGCCACTGCGGTGTGATTCGCGGATGGCGCTGCCGGCGAGCAGCGATCGCAACGCAGCCGCGGTCTCGATCTGGCCGCGGTGCTTGCGCAACTGGTGGATGCGGGCATCAAACGGAGCGTCTGAGCCGCGCGCGGCGTCGGTGGCCAGCGCGCCGGTGACGAGGGCGCTGCGGTACAGCACCTCGGCGTCGAACAACGCAGCCAGCGCATAGGCGGTCGAGAACTGCGTGCCGTTGAGCAGCGCCAGGCCTTCTTTCGGGCCGAGCGCGATGGGCTGCAAGCCGGCCGTCGCCAGCGCCGCCATGGCCGGCAGGCGGCCACTGGTGGTGTGCGCTTCGCCCACGCCGATCATCACCGCCGTCATGTGCGCCAGCGGCGCCAGGTCGCCCGACGCACCCACCGAGCCTTGCGCCGGCACCACCGGCACGATGCCGCGGGTCAGCATGGTTTCGAGCAAAGCCAGCGTCGCTGGGCGGATGCCCGAGGCGCCCTGCGCCAGGCTGGCCAGCTTCAGCGCCATCATCAGCCGCACCACGGCCACGGGCATCGCGTCGCCCACCCCCGCGGCATGCGACAGCACGATGTTGCGCTGCAGGGTTTCAAGGTCCGCGGCGTCGATGCGAACGCTGGCCAACTTGCCGAAGCCGGTGTTGATGCCGTAAACCGGCTCGCCCTTGGCGACGATGCGCGCCACCGCTTTGGCACTGGCCCGCACCGCGGCCGCGCAGGCCGGGTCGAGCCGCGCCGGGGCGCCGCGGTAAATGGCACGCCAAGCGACCAACGCAGTGGCGCCGGGCTTCAAGGTGATGGTGCTCACGAGTGCCTTCACAGGCGGTTCACGGCAAGGCGCGGCGGTGGGGTCATTGCAGAGCAGTTTCCAAATTTCTGGAACGGGTTGAAATGTATAGACATAAATGGTGCAATGCAAGACCGCAGCGCGCAGCAACGCAGGGCCAAGGCGACCATGGACGCAGCCGTGAAACAGGTTCTTCATGCCGAGCAGGCCTTGCTGGCGGCAGGCTGGCAGCGCGACGTGCGCGTGACGCTGCACAGCGGGCGCATTGCCCAAATCGAGGTCGGGGTCGCCGCGCGTGCGGGCGACGAACGCCACGGCGTGCTGTTGCCGGGCATGGCAAATTTGCACAGCCATGCGCACCAGCGCGGCATGGCCGGCATGGCCGAACACCGTGGCGCATCGGCCGACAGCTTCTGGAGCTGGCGCGAGGCGATGTACCGCTTTGCGCTGGCGATGACGCCCGAGCAGCTCGAAGCGGTTGCGAGCCTGGCTTATGTCGAAATGCTCGAAGCCGGGTTCACGCGCGTTGGCGAGTTCCACTACCTGCATCACGATCCGCGCGGCCGGCCTTATGCCAACCCGGCCGAGATGGCCGTGCGCCTGGGCGCCGCGGCCCAGCGCAGTGGGCTGGGCTTGACGCTGCTGCCGGTGTTTTATGCCCACTCGGCGTTCGGCGGCGCGCCGCCCGGCGCTGCACAACGGCGCTTCACGCACGACATTGATTCCTACGCCCGGTTGCTCGAAGCCTCGCGCGCAGCGCTCAAGCCGATGGACGGCGCGACGCTCGGCGTGGCCCCGCACAGCCTGCGTGCGGTCACGCCCGGCGAGCTTGCGGCAGTTGTCGCCCTGGCTGGCGGCGCGCCGGTGCACATCCACATTGCCGAACAGATCAAGGAGGTCGAAGACTGCGTCGCCTGGTCGGGCGCACGGCCGGTGCAGTGGCTGCTCGACCATGCTCCCGTGGATGCCCGCTGGTGCCTGGTGCATGCCACACACATGGACGCCACAGAGGCGCGGCGCCTGGCCGCCAGCGGTGCGGTGGCCGGCCTGTGCCCGATCACCGAAGCGAACCTCGGCGACGGCGTCTTCGACGCGCCGGCGTTTGTTGGCGCGGGCGGCCGCTATGGCATCGGCTCGGACTCCAACGTGCACATCAGCCTCACCGCCGAACTGAGCCTGCTCGAATACTCGCAACGCTTGGCGCAACGCGCGCGCAATGTGCTGGCCCAAGCCGGCGGCTCCACCGGCCGAGCGCTGTTCGACGCCGCGCTGGCAGGTGGCGCTCAGGCGCTGGGAACGGCGCCGGTTCACGCCAGCGGCATCGGCGTCGGCGCCGCGGCGGACCTGGTGTCGCTCGACATGGGGCACCCGAAGCTGGAAGGGCACACGGGCGATGCGATCCTCGATGCCTGGGTCTTCACCGGCGCGACGGCGATCGACAGCGTCTGGGCGCGCGGCCACCGCTGCGTTGTTGGTGGCCGGCATGTGCAGCGCAGCGCGGTCGAGCGGGCGTTTTCCGCTGCGATGCGCGCGTTGCGCAGCGCCTGAGCCGCGCCGTGGTCTGCGCCAAGCCACGCGGGGCCATCACCACCGTGCCGGAGCCGACCTGCCAGGTCAACGCATTCGGCTCACAGCTGTTCGCGTTGTACGAGGTCCTGTTCGGCCTTGCCTGCTTCGCTGGTGCCTGCTGTGCCGGCGCGCCCGGCTGGGTTGTGCCGGCATGAAAACCGATCAACCGCCGCGCCGCCCGTGCACGGTGCAGCGCTTCAACACCGAGCTTGACCGCAGCGCGGCGATGACGGCCTGCGCTTCAAGACCGCGCCCGTGAACACCAAGGCCCCAACGCCGCCGGTCTCGCTGCACCAGCGCATCCTGTGCGACATCGAACAACGCATTCTTTCCGGCCAGTGGCCGCTGGGCCACCGCATTCCCTCGGAGCTTGAACTCACCGCCGAGTACGGCTGCTCGCGCATGACGGTGAACAAGGCGCTGACGCAACTCGCGAACGCCGGCATGATCGTGCGCCGCCGCAAATCTGGCAGCTTCGTCAAGCGCTCGCAGTCGCGCTCGGCGGTGCTCGAGATCCGCGACATCCGGGCCGAGGTGCTTGCGCTGGGCCTGCCCTACCGCTATGAGATCACCGAGCGCAAGAAACGCCGCAGCCTGCGCGCAGACGCGGCCGTGCTCGACCTTGACGAAGCCAGCCCCGTGTTGCAGATCACGACGCTGCACCATGCCGGGCCGCGGCCGTTCTGCCTGGAGCAGCGTCTGATCAACCTGGCCACCGTGCCCGCGGCGGCCGCGCAGCCCTTCGACAGCGAAGCGCCTGGCGCCTGGCTCGTTGGGCATGTGCCCTGGACCTCGGCCGAGCACCGCATTCGTGCCATCAGCGCAGACGTCGACCTGGCCAAGGCGCTGAAGATGCGCACCGGCACGGCCTGCCTGGTCGTTGAGCGCCGCACCTGGATCGGTGGCAAGTCCGTGACCTTCGTGCGCTTGTGCTATCCGGGCGAATTCCATGAGTTGGTGGCGCGCTTCTCGCCGTCGACGCTGACCCAGGGCCGCGCGGTCGATGCTGTGAGTTGACGCGCAGGATCAGCCAGCGACGCTTGCGTTGCACCGCCCGCTGCTGCCGCTGAGCACGGCGTCAGCGTAGGAGCCTGTCGGGGGTTGGGGGGGGGCCCGCCCCAAACCCCCCCCGCGGCCCGGGGGCCCCCCCCACCAAACGAATTTGGGGAGCCCCCCCCCCCCCACGGGGAGGGAGGACCCCCGCAACCCAGAGATGTTGGGCACAA
>JANOXU010000025.1:0-1700 GCA_031418595.1 Burkholderiales bacterium | reverse complement strand
CTGACAGGGTGCGGCGCAGCGGCGGCACGGGCACGGGACGGGCGAAGGGCTGATTCATCATTTCGAGTGGACTCCAAAAGTGCCGTCGCCGGCCGCCCCAAGGCGTCACAGCAACGATGTGAATATAAATAAGAACGATTCGTATTTGCGAATGTACAACAAACGGCGGGTTTTTGCGAATCAGAGTCTTGTCCAACGAGGTATGAGCCTGGAGTCCAGGGCAAGATTCCAATGAGGAATGAGCCTGGAGGAGGCCTGGGAATAGCGGCTGGGCGGCTGAGGGGCAGCACGCCGGGGACGCGAGTCGATCATCAAAGCGATGGTGATCGACATGAACGAAGCCCAGGTGCGCACGCTGGATCAAGTGCGCCAGGTTCTGGCAGGAACGCAGGCGTTGGAGTTTCAGGCCACGGCCGATGATGCTGGCCGGTATGCGTGGATCGAATCGGTGCTGCGCCGCTTTGATTACCGCCAGTTGGCGCGTGGTGATCGCGGGCCGGTGCTGGCGTACTTGCAGCGCTTGAGCGGGTACAGCCGCGCGCAGATCACGCGGCTGGTGTCGCGCTGGGACGGCGGCGGCAAACCGCTGGTGAAGCACTACGGCGCGCCAGCGCACGCCTTTGCGCGCCGCTACACGCCCGCTGACGTGGCGCTGCTGGCCGAGGTGGACCGCGCCATGGGCACGCTGTCGGGCCCGGCCACGGCCTGCGTGCTGCGCCGCCAGCGCGATGTCTTTGGCGACGAACGTTTTGCGCGCTTGGGTGGCGTTTCGGTGGGCCACCTGTACAACCTGCGCCACAGCGCGGGCTATCGCAACCAGCGCGTGGTGCAGACCAAGACCCAGCCCACGAAGAACACCAAGATCGGCGTGCGCAAGGCGCCCGCGCCCGAGGGCCGGCCGGGCTTCATCCGCATCGACAGCGTGCACCAAGGCGACCTGGACGGCATCAAGGGGCTGTATCACATCAACGCCGTGGACTGCGTCACGCAGTGGCAGGTGGTGGCCAGCGTGCAGACGATCTCTGAGGCGCATTTGCTCAGCGTGATCGAGCAGATGTTGGCCCAATTCCCGTTCGAGATATTGGGCTTTCACGCCGACAACGGCAGCGAGTACGTCAATCACAAAGTGGCGCGCTTGCTGGACAAGCTGCGCGTGGAGTTCACCCGCAGCCGACCGCGCCACAGCAACGACAACGGGCTGGCCGAGACCAAGAACGGCGCCGTGGTGCGCAAGGTCTTTGGCTACGAGCACATCCACCGTCGCCACGCCGGGCGCTTCGACACCTTCTGCCGCGAATACCTCAACCCGTTCCTGAACTTCCACCGGCCATGCCTGTTTGCCACCGATGTGGCGGACCCTAAGAAGCCCGGGCGCATCAAACGCGTGTACAGGCCACGCGATGCGATGACGCCGCTGGACAAGCTGACCAGCCTGCCCAATGCCGCGACGTTCCTGCGTGATGGGGTCACGCTGGTGGAACTGACGCAACTGGCCACGGCGCTGACCGATGTCCAGGCCGCTGAAGAGTTCAACGAAGCGCGTCAAGCGCTGTTCAGGCGCGTGCCAGCGAGAACGGGTTGACTGAGCCATACCGTGGCGTGCACACAAGGCTGCGGGCATGTGGACGAAGCGCCTGAACGGCGCCGGCCTGGGCGGTGGACAACGTGGGTACACGTTGCCCACCGCCCATTACTTCGAC
>JANOXU010000024.1:0-21401 GCA_031418595.1 Burkholderiales bacterium | reverse complement strand
TTGCTCACCAGCCCCAGGCCGCGCACCAGGTACTGCTCGGCGCCGATGTTCAGGTACTGGCCGCCAACCTGCTTGTTGTTGGCCGCCAGCCGTTCCATCACGGCCTTGAACGACAGACCGTATTTGACGAGCTTGCGTGGGTCGATCTGCACCTGAAACTGTTTCTCGTGGCCGCCCCAGGTGGTGACGTCGTCCACGCCTGGCGCCGTGCGCAGGATCAAGCGCACCGTCCAGTCGTGCAGCGTGCGCAGATCCATCGCACTGAGCTTTTTGTCGGCGTCTTCGATCGTGTACCAGAACACCTGGCCCAGGCCTGAACTGTTGGGCCCCAGCTCAGGTTCGCCATAGCCTTGCGGCAGGCGGCCTTTCACTTCCTGCAACTTTTCGCCAACCAAGCGGCGTGCAAAGTAAATGTCGACGTCGTCGTTGAAATAGACGCCGACGTAGGACAGGCCGAACAGCGAAACCGAGCGCACGACTTCCACATTGGCCAGGCCCGCCATGGCGCCTTCGATCGGCACGGTGAGCAAGCGCTCGATGTCTTCGGCGGCAACTCCGGGGGACTCGGTGTAGATGTTCACCTGCGCCGGCGTGACATCAGGAGAGGCGTCTACCGGCACCTGCCGGTAGGCCATCACGCCCAGGCCGACGAGCACGGCAAAGGCCACCAGCACCAGCACCTTGTAGCGCAGGCTGGCATCAACGATTGCATTGAGCATGGTGTGCTGTGCCTCTCAATGCCCGTGGCCGAGCTGCGACTTCAGCTTGCGTGCCTTGATGGCGTAGGCGCCCTCGGTGACGACCTGGTCGCCGGCCTTGACGCCCGACTGCAACACCGTGCGCCCGGCGCTGCGCTCACCGGGTTGCACCTCGCGTGCTTCGTAGGCGCCCTGGTCGAAAACAAAGACCGTGGGCTTGCCGTCGAGCAGCACGATGGCTGCATCGGGCAGCGCCATCACCTCGGTTTTGCTGCCCGCCACTTCGATGGTGGCGGTGGCAAACATTTCGGGCTTCAACCTGCCGTCGGCATTCGCCACCTCGATGCGCGCCGCGATGGTGCGGGTGTCCTTGTCCAGCGCCGCGCCGATCAAGCCGACACGCCCGCTGAATTCCTGGCCCGGGTAGGCCGCTACCGTGACCAGGGCCCGCGCCCCGACGCGAACCTTGGCCAGCGCGGCCTCGGGCAGCGCGGCCTGGACCCAGACGCGGCTCAGGTCGGCCACGGTGAACAGGGTGTCGCTGGGGCTGGCCAGTTCGCCCAGCGTGGCCTTCTTCTCGATGATGGTGCCGGCAAACGGCGCCGTGACCGCGAAGCCGGAAACACTGACGCCACTGGCGCCGGGGTTGCCGCCCAGCAAGCGCAGGCGGTCCGCCGCGGCGCGCAGCGCGGCCGCGGCCTTGCCGCGTTCAGACTGCGCGCGCAGGAAGTCCTTGCGCGCAATGATCTCTTCAGCCACCAGCGACTCAGCACGTTTGAGGTCACCTTCTGCAATGCTCAACTCAGCCTGCGCCTGAACCCAGGAGGCGTGGGCTTCGCCGACCTCCACGCTGTCCAGCGCGGCCAGCGCCTGCCCGGCCCGCACCATGTCGCCCAACTTGGCGGGCACCGCCACGATGCGGCCTTCGATGCGTGGTGCCACCCGCGCCACCCGATCCTGATCAGGGTGGATGGTGGCGGTGACGACCACCGTCTCGCCCAGAGCGCGCGGCTTCATCTCCTCAACCTTGATGCCGGCGCGCTCGGCTTCGTCGGCGGTGAGCGTCAGTGCCGGTTCTTCTTCCTTGTGGCCGACCGCCTTTTTTTCGTCGGCATGCTCGGCATGCTTGTCGCCTTGCGCGGCATGTTTGTCCTGGGCACCGCCCTTGCCGCAAGCGGCGAGCGAAAACGAGACAGCCAGTGCCAATGCCAGTGCCAATGCCACAGCGATGCGGCGCCGCTGCCGCCCTGTGTCTTCGTGCAGCGTGATCATTTCGTCGATCCTTCCAGCGACCAGCCGGCCGCGTTCTCGAGTTCGATTCGGGTGGCGTGGAATTCGGCCAACGCCTCGTTCAGGTCGCGTTCGGCGTCCAGCGCCTGGCGGTTGACGAGCAATTGATCGAGCACGCCGATCTGCCCGGCCTGGCGTGATTTCGTGGCGAGTTGCTGGTTGTCTTGCGCGGCCGCGAGCAAGGTCTGTTGCAGGCGCTGCAAGCGCTGGCGCTGGCTGACCAGCCGGCTCCACAGCTGCCGCACCTGGGCCTGCCCATCGCGCGCGGCCGTGCTGCGTTCGAGCCCGGCCTGCGTGGCCTCGGCCACGGCTTGCCCAATGGCTGCATCGTTGCGCTTGAACAGCGGCAGCGGCACGGACATGGACAAGGTCGTGACCCGTTCGCGCCCATCGCCGGGGCCTTCGCGCCCGACATGCAGGCCCAGCGTGACATCGGGGTAACGGCTGGCTTGCTCGACACCGACGCGGGCCCGGGCGGCGCTCTCGCGCGCCGACAACGCGCGCTGCTTCGGCAACGACTGGGCGGCGGCCAGCAACTGTTCGAGCCCGTCGGGCAGGGCGTTGCCAACTGGCATGGCCAGTTCGCCCACAACTTCGGGCGTTGAACTCGGCGGCAGTTGCAGCGCGGTGGCCAGCTCGGCGCGGGCGTCGAGCCATTGCTCTTGCGCCAGCGCCAGGGCGTTGCGGGCGCGTTCGGCTTCAATCAGCGCCACGTTGGCGTCCAGGCGCGTGTCCTCGCCTGCGGCCCGGCGCTTGGCCACCACCTGCGCCGTGCTGTCAAAAAGTTCCACCGAACGTTGTTCGATCAGCACTCGCCGCTGCGCCACGAGCACGACATGGAAACGCAGGGCAGCGTCGGTCCGCGCCTGGCGACGCGCTTGCTCGACGTCGGCGCGCAGGGCGTCGAGCGTGGCGCTGGCGGCCTCGCGCCGGCGCAATTGCTGGCCGCCGGTTTCCAAGGCCTGGCTGACGCCGACGCCCCATTCGTTGGCGCGGCCATCGGCTGCCGCGGCACGGCGGCGCGTGCGCTCCAGGTTGACTTGCGGGTTGTTGAACAGCGCCGCCGCCACTTCACGGCGCGCGCTCAAGCCCGCGGCAAACTGCGCTTCGCGGGCACGCACCGCGGGGTGCGTTTGGGCCAGGCGCAGGGCCTCGGCCAGGGTCAGCGGCAGCGCGCCAGGGTTGGGTTGGGCACGAGAAAACGGTGTTGCGGCGGCCAGCACGAAGGCCAGCGCCAGGAGGGGGGCTCGCATCGAATCATCCTTCTTGTCTCAAGGACAGGTGGCGCTGCCACTTTCCTTGAGCCCCGCAGGGCACTCACGACAGAAGCGATTCGAGGGCGGCGTCGGGGTCGTCAGGCGGTGAGCGGATCGGACGCGACGCCGCCGCCGAATCGCGCGGCAGCGGTGAGTTCGCATCGATCAGGACGCTCGGGCCCGGCTGGGACGTGGGAGGTGTAGCGCTGCGTGGCAACGCCCAAGGTGCTGCCACGGGGCCAGCTGCCGATGAACAGTTGCGCAATCGAAATCGCGCCCGAGCCACCAAGGTGGCAACTCTCGCAATCGGCGTGCGGGGCGCCCGCGTCGCCTGGGTTGTCGGCCAGTGCGGGCGCCGTCTCACCACTGGCCGCGTGCTGGTGCTCATGGTGGCCGAAGTGCTTCTTGGCCACGCTGTGGGCCTCGTGCCCGCAGTAAGGTGCCGCCGCGACCCAGACCATCTGGAGCGGCAACACCAACAAGAGAAGGACGAACAGCCAGCGGCGCATCGGGCAAGATTCTAGAGGCAGGGCGCAGGTGGTGCGATATCGGCATGCCTGCGTCGGCGCTGTAGCTTGGGCGGCCGGTGATGCCTTGCGGCGGGGCCGGCGTTGCAGCGTGGCCCCTGGGCCATACTGCTGCCATGAAGCGCGAGCCCCGCGCGCGCAGCCTGCGCGTGCTGCACCTTGAAGACTCCGAACTCGATCACGAGCTGGCCATGGCCCACCTGGGCCGCGACGGCCAGCGTGTGCAGGCGCTGCGCATCGACACCCGCGCCCAGTTCGAAGCCGAACTGCCGGGTGAGTGGGACGTGATCGTTTCCGACTACAACTTGCCCGGCTTTTCCGGCCTGGCCGCCTTGGAGTTGCTCAATGCCTCGGGCCGGCAAGTGCCGTTCATTTTGGTGTCGGGCGAAATCGGTGAAGACGTGGCCGTGCAGGCCATGCGCAACGGCGCCAGCGACTACCTGCTCAAGAGCCACCTGGCGCGCTTGCAGCCGGCGGTGCAAAACGCCATCACCGCCGCGCGCGAACGGCGCGAGCGGCTGGCCGCCACGGCCGAAGTGCAGGCCTCGCGCGAACGCCTGCGTGAACTGGCCCAGCACCTGCAAACCAGCGTCGAGGCCGAGCGCACCGCCATCGCGCGCGAGATTCACGATGACGTGGGCGGTGCCCTGTCAGCCTTGAAGTTTGATCTGGCGTGGATCGAGCGACGCAGCGGCGACGCGGCCATCCAGGAGCGCGCGCGCTCGGCACTTGAAACCGTGGGCCTGGCACTCGAAAGCAGCCAGCGCATCATGCACAACCTGCGCCCGGCCATCCTTGAACAAGGGCTGGTGGCCGCGCTGCAATGGATGAGCAGCCGCTTCGAACGCCGCACCGGCACCACGTGCATCTTTCGCACCAGTCACGACAGCATGCAGTTGCCCGCCGGCGTGCCGCTGGTGGCCTACCGCATGGCGCAAGAGGCGCTGACCAACGTGAGCAAGCATGCCCAGGCCAGCCGCGTGAGCGTGGACTTGTCTCTGGCCGGCGGCGTGTTGTCGCTTGAAGTCAGCGACAACGGCCGCGGCCTGACCGATGCCGACCTGGCCAAGCACAAGAGCTTCGGCATCCGCGGCCTGCATGAACGCGCCGGCACGGTGGGCGGCTGGATTGAATTGATTGGCGGCGGGGCGGGCGGCGGCAGTGGCCTGGCCGGTGGCACCACGTTGTTGCTTTCAGTGCCCATGAGCAACCCCGCTGTGAACCAGCAACTCACCCTGGACGACGCCATGATCGAACACAACCCCTCGGCCTGGGGCGACCTGTGATTCGCGTCATTCTTTGCGATGACCATGCGCTGATCCGGCGCGGCATCCGCGACACGTTGTCTGACGCGGTGGACATCGAAGTCGTGGGCGAGGCCGGCGACTATGGCGAGCTGCGCGTGCTGATGCGCGCCAAGGGCTGCGACGTGCTGGTGCTGGACATCAACCTGCCCGGGCGCAGCGGGCTGGACGTGCTGCATGTGCTGAAAGACGAAGGCGCCGCGGTGAAGGTGCTGATCGTCAGCATGTACCCCGAAGACCAGTACGCCATTCGCGCGCTGCGTGCCGGCGCCTTCGGCTACGTGAACAAGGCCGGCGACCCGCAGCAACTGGTGCAGGCGGTGCGCGTGGTGGCGCAGGGGCGCAAGTACGTCACGCCCGAAATCGCCCAGATGCTGGTCGAAAGCCTCACCACATCGGCGCCTGAGAACCCGCACGAAAAGCTGTCAGACCGCGAGATGCAGACCATGACCATGATCGCCTCGGGCAAGAAGCTGTCAGACATTGCGGCGCAGTTGAACCTGTCGCCCAAGACCGTGTCGGTGTACCGCGCGCGGGTGCTGGAAAAGCTGCAACTGGCCAACAACTCCGAACTCACGGTGTACGCGATTCGCAACAAGCTGGTGGGCGACTGAACCAGGCGTTGAGAGGGCAGCACGCGGGCGCCACAAGCGCGGCCTTCGCCGTGCATTTCGGCCGATGGGTGCTGGCGCAAAGCCCCTACCGTTGCGGGCATGAACCCTCTGCCCAGCTACGAGCCGCCCCAAACCCAACGCGCCTGCGTGGCCGCCGGGGTGGCGCCCTTGCTTGTCTTGCTGGGCTTCACGCTCATCGTCACCAAAGTGATCGAGGTGGACACCGGCTTCGCGCTGTTCACCGCCTGCACCATCTGGGTGATTCACGAGATGAGCAGCTACCAGCGCGCGCTGAATTTTTACAACGCCCAGTACGTGGCGCGCCACCTGGCTTGGCGCAGCGACAACGACTTGCAAGCCTTGATTGAAGCGCCGGCCACGGCTGAGCCGACACGAGGTTTCCTGATCCGCTACCTGTGCCAGCCCCGTGTCGAAGTCGGCTTGCGCGCGTGACCGGACACGTGACCTATGCTGAGTTGCGGGTCATTGGTTCGTGCAATGCGTTGGTGAGCTGATGCAGGCTCGGTAGATCGCTCTGAATGGTCTTCCAGACGATTGCAAGATCGACCTTGAAGTAACCATGTGCGAGCGCATTGCGCATCTCGTAGGCCACGCCCAGCGGCATCTCCGGGTGGGCTGCGGCAAAGTCGGCGTGGTGCCGTTCAATGTTGCGACAGGCTTCACCAATGATCTCGAAATTGCGAATGACGGCGTCTTGAACGATGTCGCTGCGGGCGAAAGTGGCTTCATCCAACGCCTGGGTGTAGCGCTGTATCCGCTCGATGGCCTGGAGGATGTGGCCGAGGTAATCCGTCAGCCGAGTCACCTCAGGGCTCACTGAAATGCCCCAAGTTGGCGGCATCACCGCAGCACCCCAACTGCAATGTCCAATCTTGCGCGCTCATACGGGCAAAGCCTCGGCGAGTACTTTGGCCCGGAATTTGTCTGGCAACCCGTCGGGGGTAAGCACGTCAACCGGCACGCCCAACAACTTGCGCAGTTCGAGCCGAATGGCTCCAATATCGAACAGGGTTGTCAGCGGCGTCGGGTCAACCAGAATGTCCAAGTCGCTCTCGTCGGTATCCAGGCCATGAACGACCGAGCCGAACACGCGCGCGTTGCACGCGCGGTGGGCATCGACAACGCCGCGAATTGCTGCGCGGTGGGTTTGCAAGGCAGTTGAAGGCTTCATTTCGGTAGGCTATATCAACTCAACCTGGGCGTTGCATTCTTGCTCAGGCCGAGTTTCAAAATGCCGACAGCATCTTCTCCAGCGCCATGGTGAAGGGCGCCTGCAGCATGGGCAGCGTGAGCATCATGCCCACCAGGCCGACCGACAGCGTGACCGGGAAGCCCACCGCGAAGATGTTGATCTGCGGCGCCACGCGCGAAATCACGCCCAGCACCAGGTTCACGAACAACAGCATGGCCACCATCGGCAGGGCGATCCACAGCCCGGTGGCGAAGATCAACGCACCCCAGGTCTGAGGCTGCACCGTGCGCAAAAAGGCCAGTGGCTCAGGGCCCACGGGAAAGGCCTCGAAGCTGTGCGCCAGGGCCGCGATCACCAGCAAGTGGCCGTTGATGCAGATGAACAGCCAGGCCACCAGGATGCCGAAGAAGCGGCTGGCCGCCGTTGCCTGGGTGGCACTGATGGGGTCGAAGAAGCCGGCGAAGTTCAGGCCCATCTCCAGGCCCACCAGTTCACCCGCGGTCTCGATCGCAGCAAACACCACGCGCACGGCAAACCCCAGGCTCAAGCCGATCACCACCTGTTGCACCACCAGCAGCGCTGCGGGCAGGCTGTCCAGCGCCACCACCGGCATCAATGGCAGACTGGGCTGGGCGGCCAGCGCAATGAAGCCGGCCAGGGCCACGCGCACGCGGGCCGGCACGTTGCGCGTGCCCAGCACCGGCAAGGCCGAGAACAAGGCCAAGGCGCGGATGAAGGGCCACAGCAACGGGTTGAGCCAGCCCAGGAGCTGGGCTTCAGTGAAGGTGATCACGCGACCATGGAGGGTATGGACTGGATCGTGCGTTGCAGATATTCCACCAGCGTATTGAGCATCCACGGCCCGGCCACCGCCAGCACCACCACCGCGGCCACCACCTTGGGCACGAAACTCAACGTGGCCTCGTTGATCTGCGTGGCCGCCTGCAGCACGCTGATCACCAGGCCCACCACCAGCACCGTCATCAGGATGGGGGCGCTGACCATCAGCAACAGCATCAGCCCTTCATGGCCGATCGTGAAAACCTGTTGTGCATTCATGTGAGCCCCTCGTCCAACGGGTACGTTGGCCGATCCCCCGAGGGGAACGACGGCCGCGGCTCCATGCCCGCCTGCGCGGGCATGGACGGCCGGAGTGCCAGCCGCGTCTCGCGGCTGGCGGGGGTCGGCTTGGGAGCGGCCCGGCGCTCGGCCCGCTTCATGTCGCAAAACTCGCCGCCAGCGACCCTAACAGCAGGTTCCAGCCGTCAGCCAGCACGAACAGCATCAGCTTGAAGGGCAGGGCGACGAGCACCGGGCTGAGCATCATCATGCCCAGGCTCATCAGCACGCTGGCCACGATCATGTCGATCACCAAAAACGGAATGAAGATCAGGAAGCCGATCTGGAACGCGCTCTTCAACTCGCTGGTCACGAAGGCCGGCACCAGCACCTTCAGCGGCACGTTCTCGCCCTTCACATCGGCCGGCAGCTTGGCCAGGCGGGCGAAGAGTTGCACATCGGCCTGGCGCGTTTGCTTGAGCATGAAGCTGCGCATCGGCGCCTCACCGCGTTTCAACGCTTCATCGAACGCAATCTGGTTGGCCGCAAAGGGCTGGTAGGCCTGTTCGTACACCTGGTCCAGCGTGGGGCCCATCACAAAGGCAGTGAGGAACAGGCTCAGGCCCACGATCACCTGGTTGGGTGGCGCGGCCTGCATGCCCAGGGCCTGGCGCAGCAGGGATAGCACGATGACGATGCGGGTGAAGCCCGTCATCAACAACAGCACCGCGGGCAGGAAGCTCAGCGCGGTGAAGACCAGCAGGGTCTGGATCGGCACCGAATAGCTGGTGCCGCCCGCGCCCTGCGCCACCACCAGCGGCAGGCCCGGCGTGCCCGTGCCTTGCGCGAACAGCGGCAGGCTGGCGCACAGCAAGCCCAGTGCAACGGCGGCGCGGCGGCTGCGCATCATGGCGCCTGGCGCGTGCGCGCCAGCAAGGCGGCAAAGCCTGTGGCATGAGCGTGTGGCGTGGTGTCCTCCCCCGCCGACTCGGGCGCGCGCATGTTGTGCAAGGTGGTGATGCTCGAAGGCGTGACACCCAGCACCAGCCAGCGCCGCTCGTCGCCGTTGCCCACCTCCACCGTCACCACGCGCTGCGAAGGCGACAACGACAGCACCGCCACGCTGCGCATCAGCTTGCTGCCACCGTGGCCGGCGCCCAGCGCGCTGCGCTTGAACAACCACAGCAGCAGCGGAATGGCGGCGATGACAGCGAAGAACCAGAGGATGGGCGTGAACGAACCCGGTGCGGCGGCGGCATCCATCGTCAGAGCCTGTGCTCAGGCCTTGCTCAGCCGGCGCATGCGCTCGCTGGGCGTGACGATGTCGGTCAGGCGAATGCCGAACTTGTCGTTCACGACCACCACTTCGCCTTGCGCGATGAGGAAGCCGTTGACCAGCACGTCCATCGGCTCACCGGCCATGGTCTCCAGTTCCACCACCGAGCCCTGCGCCAATTGAAGGATGTGTTTGATCGGGATGCGCGTGCGCCCCAGCTCCACGGTGAGTTGCACCGGGATGTCCAGGATCATGCTGATGTCGTTGCCGGGCCCGGCCTGCGCGCTGGGCGTCAGCTTGGCGAATGCC
The DNA here is from genome assembly GCA_031418595.1 of Burkholderiales bacterium. Lineage (GTDB taxonomy): Bacteria > Pseudomonadota > Gammaproteobacteria > Burkholderiales > Burkholderiaceae_C > Rubrivivax. The sequence continues at coordinate 11,855 of JANOXU010000024.1, read as the reverse complement.
GCTGGCGTTGCCGCGTGTGCCGTCGGCGTGCCCGCGTGGGCGGCCACGCCCGCCGGTGGCGGCGCCGCCACGGCCGTGGCCACGCTGTCGAAAGCGTCATCGGCCGCGGCGTTGCCGGCAGGCTGGCTCTCGGCCAGCGCGGCGGCCCATTCGGCCGCCATGCGGTCTTCTTCCGACATTGCGGGAGTGCCTGTTTCTTCAGCCGACATGGTTGCCCTCGCCCAACCAGCCCGCTGCGGGGTTGGTCAGCAATTGTTCGATCTTGATCGAATAGTGCTTGTTGGTGGTGCCGTAACCGCAGTCGAACACCGGCACGCCGTTGACCTTGGCCTGGATCACGGGGTCGAGGTCAAACTCGATGAAGTCGCCCGGCTTGAAGGCCAGCAACTGCCGCACCGTGGCGCGGGCCTGCGCCAGCTCGGCCACCAGTTCGACCTCTGCCGATTGAATCTGCACTTTCAGCAGGTTCACCCAGCGCCGGTCGGGTTCAGCCGCGTCGCCTTGCGCCGACGAATAGAGCACATCTCGAATCGGCTCCAGCGTGGAGTAGGGAATGCACAGGTAGATCGAGCCGGAGCTGTCGCCCACCTCGAGCGAAAACGAGGTGCACACCACCACCTCACCGGGGCTGGCGATGTTGGCAAACTGCGGTCGCATCTCGCTGCGCTGGTATTCCAGCTCCAGGGGGTAGATGCCTTGCCAGGCCTTTTTGTATTCGGCGGTGATCACGTCCACCAGGCGGCGGATCACGCGCTGTTCGGTGGCTGAAAAGTCGCGCCCTTCGATGCGTGTGTGAAATTTGCCGATGCCGCCGAACAAGGAGTCGATCACGGCAAACACCAGGCTGGGGTCGCACACCACCAGGCCCGAGCCGCGCAACGGTTTGATGCCCACGATGTTGAAGCTGGTCGGCACCACGATCTCGCGCAGGAAGGCGCTGTACTTCTGCACCTTGATCGCGCCGATCGCCACCTCGGGGCTCTTGCGGATGAGGTTGAACAGGCCTAACCGGATGTTGCGTGCGAAACGCTCGTTGATGATCTCCATGGTGGGCATGCGCCCACGCACGATGCGTTCCTGGCTCGACAGGTCATAGCGCCGTTCCGAGCCCGGCGCGGGCGCTTCTTCCTCGTCGAGCTTTTGGCTCTCGCCGGTGATGCCTTGCAGCAGCGCATCGACTTCGTCCTGCGAAAGGATCTGCTGATTCATGGATCTGGTCAGGGGCGTTTCAAGGCGTGCGGGGTGCAGCCTTGGGGTTGGTCTGGATTGTGTTCAGCCCCCCTGTTGCGGATGAACCGATAAGGCCTGCCGATCACGTCTTGTTCGCCATGCCGCTGGTACGGATGAGCCAGAACTTGAGCGCAAAAATGGCCCGCGCCATCGGCCTTATCGGGCTTTGCCGCGGCGCGGCTCACCAGATCATTGCGGCCATGCATCCGACTGGATCGACCCCATTGCCGGCCGCAGCGCCTGCCCGCCTGGCGCGGCTCAAGGCGCAGCGGCGCCAGCCGGGTGAAGCCTCGTTCTTCTGGTACGAGACCTCGCTCAGGAGTGAAGCCGTGAAGGTCTTGCCCGGCGAGTACTTCGTCGACAACGAAGACATCCTGATCATGACCACGCTGGGCTCGTGCATTGCCGCGTGCCTGTGGGACCCCAAGGCGCGCATCGGCGGGCTGAACCACTTCATGCTGCCTGGCGGCACGGGTGACAGCGGGCGCTATGGCTCCTTTGCCATGGAGCTGCTGATCAACCAGTTGTTGAAGCGCGGCGCCACGCGCGGCAACCTCGAAGCCAAGGTGTTTGGCGGCGGGCGGGTCATCGCCGGGCTGGACACGCAGAACATCGGCGCGCGCAACACGCAGTTCGTGCTCGACTACCTGAAGACCGAACGCATCCCGGTGCTGAGCAAGGACGTGATGGACATCTACCCGCGCAAGGTGTGCTTCCTGCCGGCCAGCGGCAAGGCCATGGTCAAGCGCCTGGCCGCCAGCAATGCCGCGCTGCTGGCCGCCGAAGAGCGTGCCGCCGCCCAAGTGCCCAACCCCGGTGCTACCGGCGGCGGCTCGATCGACTTGTTTTGAGGATCGAAGCAAACATGACCAAGACCCGTGTGGTGGTGGTGGACGATTCCGCCCTGGTGCGCAGCCTGCTCAGCGAAATCATCAACCGCCAGGCAGACATGCAATGCGTCGGCGCGGCGGCCGACCCGCTGATCGCGCGCGAAATGATCCGCGAGCTCAACCCTGACGTGATCACGCTCGACGTGGAAATGCCGCGTATGGATGGCATCGACTTCCTGGCCAAGCTGATGCGTCTGCGCCCGATGCCGGTGGTGATGGTCTCCACGCTCACCGAACGCGGCGCCGAGGTGACGCTGCGCGCGCTGGAGCTGGGCGCCGTCGACTTCGTGGCCAAGCCCAGGATCGGCGTGGCCGACGGCCTGCGCCTGCTGGGCGACGACATCACCGCCAAGATCCGCATCGCGGCGCGGGCGAAGATTCAGAAGGCACCCGCCGTGCCGGCCGAAGGCGCACCGCGCGCCGCGCCGCTGGGCCGCCTGTCCACCGAGAAGATCATCTTCATCGGCGCTTCGACCGGCGGCACCGAAGCCACCAAGGAGGTTCTGATCAACCTTCCAGGCGATGCACCGGCGGTGCTGATCACCCAGCACATGCCGCCCGGCTTCACCAAGGGCTATGCGGTGCGGCTCAACGGCCTGTGCCGCATCAGCGTGAGCGAGGCGCAGGACGGCGAGCGCGTGCTGCCCGGGCATGCCTACATCGCCCCCGGTGGCCTGCACCTCAGCGTGGTGCGCTCGGGCGCGAACTACATAGCGCGGGTTTATGACGGCGAGCCCGTCAACCGGCACAAGCCCTCGGTGGAGGCATTGTTTCTCTCGGCGGCCAAGGTGGTGGGCCCCAACGCCCTGGGCGTGATGCTCACCGGCATGGGCAACGATGGCGCCGCCGCCATGAAAGTGCTGCGCGACGCCGGCAGCTGGAATGTGGCGCAGGACGAGGCCAGTTGCGTGGTCTTCGGCATGCCCAAGGAAGCCATTGCGGCCGGTGCGGTGCACGAGGTGCTGCCCCTGGCGCGCATTGCGCCGCGCCTGCTGGAGCGGCTGCGCGGCGCTGGCAGCGTGAGCAACCGCTTGTGAAGCCTGGCGTTCCAGTTCGCCACCAGCCTGCCGACAACCCTTTGCGAACCCGCCGCCAGGAGTCACATCGCCCATGCTTAACGACCAGCAAGAAGGCCAGCTCTCGCTCTTTGATGGGGCCGACCTGCAGGACCACTTGCTGGCCGTGACCAACGACCTGGAGCATCTGCAAAGCCTGCTCACCCACACCTGCGACACCTTGATGGAAGGCTTTCTCGGCGTCACCGCGCAGCTGCAAAGCCTGCAAGTCGTGAAGCCCGAGAACAGCGCGGCCATCGGCCGTGCCGTGGTGCACCTGGGCAACACGGCGCGCGCCTTGCAGTTTCACGACATGTCCACGCAACTCATTGAGCATGCCACCCAGCGCCTGCGCCACTGCGCCGACCGCCTGGCGCAAGAGGCCTTCGGTGCCGACGAAGAAGGCGCCGGCGTGGTGGCGCCCGCGCCCGCGCGGCCCAACCCTGTCACCCAGAGCGAAGTGAGCATGGGTTTGGTTGAACTTTTCTGACTATCGCCACATCGCCAGGCCCTCTGCAATTCCTGAAATCCGGAGCACAGCATGCATTCAATCCTTGCCGTTGACGACTCGCCCTCCATGCGGCAGATGGTGAGCTTCACGCTCAAGAACGCGGGTTACGACGTCACCGAGGCGGTGGACGGGCAGGACGCGCTGGACAAGTCGCGCATGCGCGACTTCGACCTGGTGCTGACCGATCAGAACATGCCGCGGCTGGACGGCATCGGCCTGACCAAGAAGCTGCGTGAAGCGCCCAAGTTCAAGAACACGCCGATCCTGATCCTCACCACCGAGAGCAGCGACCAGATGAAGTCTGCCGGCCGCGCCGCGGGTGCCACGGGATGGATGGTCAAACCGTTCGACCCGGCCAAGCTGATCGAGGTCATCGGCAAGGTCATTCGATGAGTCACCAGCACACCCCCCATACATCAACATGAGCGCAACCCAAACCAGTGGCGGCAGCGACCCCGGCATCGACCTGAGCCAGTTCTACCAGGTGTTCTTCGAAGAGGCCGGCGAGAACCTCGACAGCATGGAGCAAACGCTGCTGGCCATCGACATCGAGACCGCCGACGACGAGGTGCTCAACGCCATCTTCCGCTGTGCGCACTCGGTCAAGGGTGGTGCGGCGACCTTCGGCTTTGCCGACGTGGCCGCGCTGACGCACCAGATGGAGACCTTGCTGGACAAGCTGCGCCGCCATGAACTGGAGCCCACGGCAGCGATGGTTGACGTGTTGCTGCAATCGGGTGACGCCTTGCGCGCCCAGTTGGCGCGCCACCAAAACGGCGGCGAAGGTGAGCTCATCGACACGGCCGCTTTGCTGGCCACCATCGGCGTGATGGCGGGCGGCGGCGCCCCAGCCGCCGCGGCCAAGCCGGTCGCCCCCAACGCGGCAGCGCCGGCCGCAGCGGCCCCGCCCGCAGCCGTGCCCGCAGTCGTGCCCAGCGGCGTGCGCGAACTCGAACTCCTGGTGGGCCCGCTCAATTCGTCGGACGCGGCCGACAACCTGATCGAGCTGTTCTCCGAGGTCATCGACCTGGGCACCATCACACCGCTGGACGGCGGCACGGCGGCCGACGGTCTGCGCCGCTTCAAGATCGTCACGGCCAGCACCGACCAGGACTTGCTGGACTTGTTCACCTTTCACGTCGCACGCGAGCATGTCAAGCTCATGCCCTTGAGTTCAGGCTACGGTTTCCACGACGGCGCACCGGGCGCACCGCAGCAGGACGCCGCGCCGCCGGTGGACACGAGTTACGGCCTGTTCGAAGGCGCGCCCGGCACCGGGCCCGCTGCCGCGCTTGCGCCGGCAACGCCGAAGGCGGCGACCAAGGCGACGGCCAAGCCCGCGCCGGCCTCCGCCGCGACCGAGGCGGCCACGCTGCGCGTGTCGGTCGACAAGGTGGACCAGTTGATCAACCTGGTGGGCGAACTCGTCATCACGCAGGCCATGCTGGCGCAAAACAGCGCCAAGGTGGACCCCGCGCTGTACCAGCAGATGGCCGCCGGTCTGGCCGACCTGGAACGCAACACGCGCGACCTGCAAGAAACGGTGATGTCGATTCGGATGATTCCGATGTCGGCCGTGTTCAACCGCTTCCCGCGCATGTTGCGCGACCTGGCCAGCAAACTGGGCAAGAAGGTCGACTTCGTGACCCAAGGCGAAGCGACTGAACTCGACAAGGGCCTGGTGGAGAAAATCACCGACCCGTTAACCCACCTGGTGCGCAACAGTTGCGACCACGGCGTGGAAATGCCCGCCGAGCGCAAGGCCAAGGGCAAGCCCGAGACCGGCACCATCACGCTGGCGGCTTCGCACCAGGGCGGCTCGATCGTGATTGAAGTGCGCGACGACGGCAAGGGCCTGAACCGCGGCAAGCTCATCAGCAAGGCGCGCGAAAAGGGCATCGACGCACCCGACAGCATGAGCGACGCTGAGGTCTGGGGCCTGATCTTCGCGCCGGGCTTTTCCACCGCCGAAGTGGTGACCGACGTGTCGGGCCGCGGCGTGGGCATGGACGTGGTCAAGCGCAACATCACTTCGCTGGGCGGCACGGTGGAGATCGATTCCGTCGAGGGTTACGGCATGAGCGTGAAGGTGCGCCTGCCGCTTACCTTGGCCATCATGGACAGCATGAGCGTGGGCGTGGCCGGCGAGTGCTACATCCTGCCGCTGTCATCCGTCGTTGAATCGTTCCAACTCACGCCCGACAAGTTGAAGACCATCGGCGGCAGTGGCCGCTTGGTGCAGGTGCGCGACGAGTATTTGCCGGTGGTGGATCTTGAATCGGTGTTCAACGTGCCGCGCACCAACGGCGAGGCCGCCAACCCGATCATGGTGGTGGTGGAGTCCGACGGTACGCGCATGGCCTTGTTGGTGGATGAACTGCTGGGCCAGCAGCAGGTGGTGGTGAAGAACCTGGAAGCCAACTACCGCAAGGTGGACTATGTCTCCGGCGCCACCATCATGGGCGACGGCCAGGTGGCCCTGATTTGTGACGTGGACGGCCTGGTGCGCCGTTCGCGCCACTGAGCGGCGCGCACACCATGGGTGCCACGGACACAGACTTTGAATTCAGCCTCGCCGATTTCGAGCGTGTGCGCGCGATGATCCATCGCCATGCCGGCATCTCGCTGAACCCGAGCAAGCAAAGCATGGTGTACAGCCGCCTGGTGCGCCGCGTGCGCGCCCTGCACAGCACCGACTTCACCAGCTACCTCGATGCCTTGGAGGGCGGGCGCACGCCGGCCGGCGAGTGGCAGGAATTCGTCAACGCCCTGACCACCAACCTGACCTCGTTCTACCGCGAGGCGCATCACTTTCCCGTGGTGGCCGAGCATGCCCTGCGCATGGCCGAGAAGGGCCCGGTGAGAGTCTGGTGCTGCGCGGCTTCCACCGGCGAAGAGCCGTACACGCTGGCCATCACCATGATGGAGGCCTTTGGCAGCCTGACACCGCCGGTGCAGATCGTGGCCACCGACATCGACACCAATGTGCTGGCCAAGGCCGAGCGCGGCGTGTATGCGATCGAGACGGTCGAGAAGCTGCCGCCTGAACAATTGAAACGTTACTTTCTGCGCGGCAGTGGCGCCCAGAGCGGGCTGGCGCGGGTGCGCCCGGAGGTGCGTGCGCTGTTGCGCTTTGCGCCGCTGAACCTGCTGGACAAGCGGCTGGCACTGGAAGGGCGTTTTGACGCCATCTTCTGCCGCAACGTGATGATCTACTTCGACAAGCTCACGCAATACGCGGTGCTGGAAAAACTGGCCGCCAGGCTGACGCCGCAGGGCCTGCTGTTTGCCGGCCACTCCGAGAACTTCAGCCAGGTGCGCGACCTGTTTGAACTGCAGGGCAAGACCGTGTACCGCCTGGCCGCGGCGCTGCGCCAGGCGGCGTGAGGCGAATCACGGTGCACGCCCGATTCATTGCCCTTATTCGCGCATCGAACGCTGTAACGGCGGCCTAGGCTTGCCGATACGCCATTGCACACCCCCACCGCGAACCCGCCCACCCCAGAGGACTGCATGCAAAGCCCATCCACCGACAGCGCACGCACCGCGGCGCTGGCCAACAAACTGAATACGCGCGAGTTCCTGTCGTTCAAGCTCGGCACCGAGGAATACGGCATCGACATCCTGAAGGTGCAGGAAATTCGCGGCTACGAAAAGCCCACCCGCATGGCCAACGTGCCGGCGTTCATCAAGGGCGTGGTCAACCTTCGCGGCATCATCGTGCCGATCATCGACCTGCGCATCAAGTTCAACCTGGCCTCGGTTGAATACAACGAGTTCACGGTGGTGATCATCCTCAACGTGTCGGGCCGCGTGGTCGGCATCGTTGTCGATGGCGTGTCCGACGTGACCACTTTGACACCAGAGCAGATCAAGCCCGCGCCGGCCTTCTCGGCCGATCTGGATGGCAGCCACATCGTGGGCCTGGGCACACTGGATGAGCGCATGCTGATCCTGATGGACATTGAACGCCTGATGTCCAGCAACGAGATGGGCCTGTCCAACGACGCTGCCGTTCACTGACGCTGGCGCCGCCTCACCCCGCATCGCACTTACCGCATCGACGAAGGAAACCCATGCAAGCCAAAAAGCCCGCCACCGGTACAACCAAAGTGGCCAAGACCGTCAAGACCGCTAAGAGCACCAAGCGCACCAAGAGCACCAAGAGCACCGTGACCGCCGCACCCAGCACCGCGGCCAAGCTGTTGCTGATCGACATGCAAGGCCAGATCGCGGCCATCAGCAAGGCGCAGGCGGTGATCGAGTTCAAGCTCGACGGCACCATCCTCACGGCCAACGAGAACTTCTGCAAGGCCCTGGGCTATACGCTCGATGAGGTCAAGGGCAAGCACCACAGCCTGTTCGCCGAGCCGGCCTACGCCAACAGCGGCGAATACCGCTCGTTCTGGGACAAGCTCAACCGCGGCGAGTTCGACGCCGGCCAGTACAAGCGCCTGGGCAAGGGCGGCAGGGAAGTCTGGATCCAGGCTTCGTACAACCCGATCCTGGACATGAACGGCAAGCCGTTCAAGGTGGTCAAGTACGCCACCGACGTCACCGCCGCCGTGCGCGCAGCGCAGATGATGGCCATCGCGGTCGATCAGACCAAAGATGTCATCGAGGCGGCCAAGGCCGGTGACCTGACCCAGCGCATCCCGATGGACGGCAAGGACGGCCCGATCAAGGAGCTGTGCGGCGGCGTGAACCAACTGATCGAGACCACCGCCGGCAGTCTGGGCGAGCTGGTTCGCGTGCTCGGCGCGCTGGCCAATGCGGATCTGACCCAGACCATCGACAAGAGCTTCGAGGGCACTTTCGGCAAGCTCAAGGACGATTCGAATGCCACCGTCGCGCAACTGACCGGGATCATCCTGCAGATCCGCGAGGCCACTGAGGCCATCAACACGGCAGCCATCGAGATTGCCAGCGGCAACACCGACCTGTCGCAGCGCACCGAGGAGCAAGCCTCGAGCCTGGAAGAAACCGCCGCCAGCATGGAACAGCTGACCGCCACGGTGAAGCAAAACGCCGACAACGCCAAGCAAGCCAATCAGCTCGCCGCCAAGGCTTCGGAGGTGGCGGTGAAGGGCGGCACGGTGGTGTCGCAAGTGGTCAACACCATGAGCTCGATCACCGAAAGCTCGAAGAAGATCGTCGACATCATCAGCGTCATTGACGGCATTGCCTTCCAGACCAACATCCTGGCGTTGAACGCCGCCGTGGAAGCCGCCCGCGCCGGCGAGCAAGGCCGTGGCTTTGCCGTGGTGGCATCCGAAGTGCGCAACCTGGCGCAGCGCAGTGCCGCGGCGGCCAAGGAAATCAAGACCCTGATCGGTGACTCGGTGGAGAAGGTCGAGGTCGGCTCCAAACTGGTCGAGTCGGCCGGCAAGACGATGGAAGACATCGTCAGTAGTGTCAAGCGCGTGACGGACATCATGAGCGAGATCGCCGCGGCGTCGAACGAGCAGTCGGCCGGCATCGAGCAGGTCAACCAGGCCATCACGCAGATGGATCAAGTGACCCAGCAAAACGCGGCCCTGGTGGAACAGGCTGCCGCGGCGGCCGAGTCGATGAAGGAACAGGCGGGCAGTCTGGGCCAGTCGGTGGGCTTGTTCCGCCTGACTGATCAGGGCGGCAGCCAGGCAGGCGCTGGTCTGGATCGCCGTGGCCCCAACCGGGCCACCAATGTGGCGCGCATGCCGGCGGCCGCGGCCAAGCCCGTGGCCAGGCCCGTGACGCGGCCGGCCGCCAGACCGGCCAGCACGCCGGCGCGCGCCACGGCGGCCACCGGCACCGAAGGCGACTGGGCCAGCTTCTAAAGCGCATGGCTGAACTGGGTCAGACGATGTCCTTCGCGCAAGAAAGTTTGAGCAACCCGGCCTGGCCGGGTTTGTTCATCGGGGCCGCGCTGGCGCTGCCAGGCGCGGCTGTGGCATCGGCTTGAGATGACACGAGGTGCTCACGCCATCGATGCGCGCCGCGAGGCGCGCCGCAACGTGTTCTGGAAGGCGCTGCTCAAGCTACCCAATGGCAGCACCATCGAGGTCATGGTGAAGGACATCTCGGAAAGCGGCATGGGCATCGTGGTGAATCAGCCGGTGCCCAATGGCGCGGTGCTGTCGATCATCGTGCGCGTGCCCAACCCGGCCGCTCCCGATCAGATGCTGGCCGGTTCAGGCCGCGTGAAGATCGTCTACGCGGCCATGAAGGGCGACGATTTCAGCGTGGGCGCGATCTGGGTCGAACGCAGTGAATCGGTGCGCGGGCTGCTGGCGCGCTGGTTGCGCAAGTTGCAGTCCAGCGACTGAGCGCCGTGGGTGGCTGCGCCGGCGGGGTCGCGCCGCACGCGCTTGCCGCCTGGTGTGGCGGCGCTGAACCCCCGGCCATGAACTGATGGCCCGCGCCGCGGGCAGGCCTGTCGTTGCGGCGCAGTGCGCTGCACCGGTGCGCCCTCATCCCTAGACATCATGGTCGCCGCGCCAAGACAGGCGGCCGGTCTCCGACATCGTAGGTTGCTTGCCAAGGCAAGCAGTGCTACATGCTGCGACTTGCGTCGTCAACAACCTGGAGACCGACCATGGAAGAGCGTACCAAGATTCATGTGGGCCTGGACGTCCACAAGGACAGCATCAGCGTCGCAGCAGCGGAGCCGGGCCGTGCGGCCGGGCGCTTGGTTGGCAAGGTCATGCACGACGTGAACAAGCTGTTGAAGGTGCTGGCCAAGATCGGCCCTGCCGAGCAACTGCACATCGTGTATGAGGCAGGGCCGACGGGCTTTGGCTTGCAGCGCGCGCTCACGGCCAAGGGTTATGCCTGCGACATCATCGCCCCGTCGCAAATCCCGCGCCGTCCCGGCGACCGCGTCAAGACCGACGGGCGTGACAGCGTGCAGTTGGCCGAGTGCTCGCGTGCGGGGCAGTTGAGCGCGGTGTGGATCCCCGAGCCTGAGGACGAGGCGATCCGCGATCTGGCGCGGGCTCGCGAGGACGCGGTCAACAGCCGCGTGCAGGCGCGCCACCAGCTCAAGGGCTTCTTGCTGCGCCACGACGTGCGCTACACGGGCAAGACCTCGTGGTGCGGCGTGTACTACCGCTGGCTGGCAACACTGAACTTCGGCGCAGGCGCAGCGCAGACGGCGTTCACCGAATACTGGCAAGCCGTCACGGCCGCCGATGAGCGTGTTGAGCGGCTGAGCAAGGCGCTGCTGGCGTCGATCACGGGCTGGCGCTTGGAGCCCGTGGTGAATGCGTTGCAGGCGCTGCGCGGGGTGGCCGCGATCACCGCCATCGGCCTGGTGGCAGAAATCGGTGACCTCACACGATTTGCGCACCCGCGCAAGCTCATGGGCTATCTCGGGCTGGTGCCATCGGAGCATTCCAGCGGTGAGCGCACCCGCCGCGGCAGCATCACCAAGACGGGCAACGCGCACGCGCGCCGACTGCTGACCGAGGCGGCCTGGAACTATCGCTTCAAGGCGCGCATCGGCAAAGACGCGCAGCTGCGGCAACAGGACTTGCCCGAGTCGATACGCACAGCGGCCTGGAAGGCGCAGCTCAGGTTGACGCAGCGCTTTGCTGCATTGAGCGCGCGAGGCTTGCAAGTCAACAAAGTCTGCATCGCCGTGGCGCGCGAGCTGGCCGGATTCGTTTGGGCCATCGGCATGCAGGCGCAGCCACGCAGGACGCAGGCAAACTAAAGGAGCGAATACACGCGGATCGATCTGGCGATGCGACACGAGCAACGATTGGGCAACCCTCGACGCTCCTACCAGGGCACCGCAAGGCAGATCCCCGACTCTAGAGCGAGGCAGGCCCGCGACGAATCGATGAAGTGCTGGTAACCAATCCGCGGATATGAGTCTGATTCATCGTCGCTGCAACGCTCGTGTCGCATCACCTGATCGATCCGAATTCAAACCAAGTCAAATGCGTTAACAAGGAAAGACAATTGACAGCGGCGACCATATGAGGAGCCTGTCGAGCTTTGGGTCGGGCCCGCGTTGGGCCTGCAAAGGGGCTCAGCCTAGGCCTGCCCTTGCCCCACATTTTCAACGCAGCTCTCACAGCCTGAGCGAATAGCCGTCGCACATCGCCTGAAGTTGTTTGTAACCCTGCCACAGCAATTGGTGCCCGGGAGGTGGGGCGTTGGGGCGACTCAGATAGCCGCCCA